>DASZXP010000206.1:0-36746 GCA_035545935.1 Puia sp.
GGCCTTGATATGGTAACGATTGTCCATGACATAAAATTCCCGGTTTTTCATATGAGATGAAAAAAATATTCGGTCAAACGGGAAAAAATGCCTTCGAAGCAGGCAGGACAGCCAATAAATGTAAAAACCTCCAACGGCGCCCGCTTCCCGGACGAATATGTCCGTTCTACGATTTATTACCTGCCGGATGCGTTGCTGCATCGTCTTACACCCAAAATGAACTCAACAAAAAAACTAGTATGAAACAGTTATTTGCACAACGAATGTCCTTGATGGGGGTGTTCCTGATGGCCCTGTCTTTCTCGAATTGTCAGAAGAATTCCGATGGGAAGACATACCGGTATAATGGAGTGATGAACATTGATGGGTATGATAGATCGTACCTGCTGAATCTCCCTCCTGATTTCTATGATACGACGGGCTTCCCGCTGGTTATTATGTTGCATGGGTTCGCCGGGACCGCAGCCCAGGCGGAGCGGGACTATGGAGTTACGGATAAAGGGAATGCGGAACATTTCATCGTAGTTTACCCACAGGGCGTCGGGAGCGACGGTCCTTATCATCTGCGAAGCTGGGACGCGGGCAATTGTTGTTTCGTGGCGCAAAGCGACCACATCGATGATGTGCATTATATCAGCAGCCTGATCGACTACCTCGTTGCCAATTATAAGGTCGACCCGAAGAGGGTGTATGTGGCCGGCATGTCCAACGGCGCCATGATGGCTTATACCCTTGCCTGTCAGCTTTCGGATAAGATCGCCGCCATTACCTCGGTCAGCGGAACGCTTATCGCTTCTTCTCCGTGTATGCCGTCGCGTACGGTACCTGTCCTCGAGATCCATTCTTCACAGGACATAAAAGTTCCTTTTAATGGCGGCTTCGGGATGGATGGAGTTTGGTTCCCGGCAGTGGACTCCGGCCTGAATGTACTGGCGGCGCTGGACAGCTGTGGTCCATCGCAGGTGACCCAATATACGGGCTACAGCCTTACGGAATGGAAGGGGCATGACGGCAATGTCGCCATCGATTGTTACCTGACCCAGGACGGCGGTCATTCCTGGCCCGGTGGGTTGAAGCCCCGCACACAGGCCGATCCGCCCTCGATCTATCTGAATGCCACCGATCTTCTCTGGGATTTTTTCCAGCGCTATCGCTTACCTTGATGCCAACAAAAACCCCTTGCAATAGCGAGGGGTTTCATATCTTATTCCGGGCGTAACCTCTTCGCCGGATTCGCCAACGGAATATCTTCCCTTTTGTACGTCCATATCTTTTAAACCAGTTCTACCGGGTTTAATTTCAAAAAATCCTGCCAGGGGATCCCATTTTTACCTACCAGTAAAACTTTATCCGGATTGAACGCCTTTTTAAACGCGGAAATCCCGGAAACAGATTGCTTCGTTCCGCTCTTGATCTCAAGTCCAATTACTTTCCCCTTTCTTTCCAGGACAAAATCAACTTCTTCATTTCTTTCACGCCAATAAGACACACTAAAACCCTCGACATGGGAGTAATTGATCAAATGAGCGGACCAAATAATACCTGAATGAACCGTCTTGGTTCATTCTATCTTTTCATAATATACTGTAAATGAGAGCGTTCAAACATTTATTACAAATTACTCAAAATAATAAGTAATGCACTCTACATTTTTAAACAGCAAAGGTAGCTTTCTAAACTTTCAACGGCGGCCCAACGATCTCCATTCCGTGCGTGTGCCATAGCTGCTTTAACTTCTTTTCCTGGTCTTTTGGAACACCTGGCCCAAGTTTCGCCATTTGTTTAAAGAAATCTTCCATCGAGCCTGCCGGTTGAAAAAGGACCAGCATTTGTCCCGGGTCATCGCTGATCTTGGCAAAGGCGTGCGGGATCTTACGAGGCGCGAAGGCTGCATCGCCGGGTTTCAAGTGGAATGTATCTTCACTTACCTTCACGATAAACTCCCCGGAGATGACATAAAACCACTCATCCTGATTATAATGAAAGTGCATGGCAGGTCCACCCTTCTCATGACGATATGTATCATAGATCAACAGCTCGCCATTGGTGTCTTTCGAAGATACCTTACAGTCGAATTGCCCACCCATTATCAGGAGCTCTTCCTGATAGCGATCCTTGTGACCTTCGACTTTGAATCCTTTTTTCGGATGGGTATCTTTAGAGGTTTGAGCCTGTGTGACGATAGCCGCAGCCACAAGCGGGAATTGAAGAAAAAGACGGCGATGCATCGTTAGCGGTTTGGGGTTAAAGAATGATATTAAATATATCGATTCTTTTATATTTGACAAAAGCCCAGAAGTTATCAATACAGACGGCTACATGTGTAGATTCTTATTAGCTAACGATTCTCCTTTTGCAGCTCGCTAAGAATGGTATTTATTTCTTCTTTGAATCCAGGAAGATCATTTTTAATGACGGTCCAAACCACCGGAAGATCAGTTCCAAAATATTCATGTATCAACCTGTTTCGCATGCCCTTGATTAACGTCCAAGGAATATGCTGGTTGTCATTTTTGACATCATCTGGCAGTTGATTGACTGCCTCTCCAATTACCTGAATGTTGTAAAGACAAGCCTCAATAACCATAAAATTAGAGGCAAAGTCATCAAATGAGAGTTTTGAAGTATAAGACTCAACGTGATCGATACATCGCAAAATGTCATTTACAACAACAGAAGGCAAGCGCTTAGACATATAAAATGTCTTTTTCTACAGAGAGGAGATAAGTGGATTTAATTGACCTTTTCGGCACAACATCAACTTTGATCCCAAATAGGTCTTCGATCTCATTGGCCATAGCAACAAAATTTAAACCCATCGGACCATTGAGCTCGACAGCTACATCAATATCACTATTTTCCGTAGCTTCCCCACGAGCATAAGAGCCAAATACGCCCAATCGGGAAATGGGATATTTCCGCTGAAGCTCGGGCTTATAAGCACGCAGTTTTTCCAATATGATCTCTAACGTATACATTACCTGCAAGTTACATCTTAATTTGCAAATATGGAATTGGATAGAGCCTTTTAATTCAATCGTAATAAATTGATTCACATGTCTTTTGTAATTTTAAAGAAATGCTGGACAATTTATTGGTGGCGCCACCCAGGCAGTCACCGCCTGTTGATCTTTTTGCGTCAGCGGATGTGAGGTAAGATCGGCATTCTGCTTGCTAAGTAGGAGCAGCATACTCTAATCCCCCTTCACCTGGTAAAACCTCACCATCACCGGCCCGAGCAACCCCGACCTCCTTAAATACTTCTCCCCCCCTGGCTGTTCAAATTTCTTTATATTGGTTCTCGTCCGCCTTTGCTCCGGAGGCAGCCTGCTATCCCCAATAAGTCGATTAGGCCAAAGATTGACAACCTCCACCTCCAGCTGGTTATCGCCCGCATGCACATACCGCGTAATATCGAATTGGAATGGCGCACACCACCGTACCGCCATTCTGTGTCCATTGATAGTGATCGACGCCATCTCCAGCACATTACCCAGGTCAAGCACAATTTTTGTTCCTTTCAAATCAGCCCCACCAATCGAAAAATCCTTTCTGTATATCGCCGTTCCGGAATAATACCTGATCCCCGCATCGGAAAAGTCTGTCCATGATCGAAGACTGTCGACCTGTATCTCAGCCGGCCCTCCCCAAGCGGTATCGAAATGCACCTGCCACGCGCCGCTGATAGGTAATATCCTATTGGACCGGACACATTTCACAGCGCTCGTTTTCCCATCCGACCATGTAAGCGCATAATTTCCAGGGGTAGCTATGACGGCGCTCGTTGGAGATATCTCGATCATCGGCCTATCGACATCCTTGTATTCATTCCCGGGAAAGATCGATCTGCCATCTTTGGAAAGTTTAACAACATGACGGGACAGGCTCTTTTTTCGGAACACGACAAACCGTGATCCCTCCGGCTCGAAATACAGAGGTATATAGGTGCGGCCATTTTCTTCCCGCCAGACTACTATCTTCTGCATCTGCCCTGTCAAAGGGTCCCATAGCTCCGGCTCCATACCTGTCACCCTAAAGGCGCATTCCACCTGCTCCCATCGGTCAGGCAGCGTAGTGTCATACCGGAACTCGAAATCGTCGATCCCTTTTTTACCATAGCGATTGGCCACAAAATAGATATCCATTTCCTTCCCGGTACGATGGATATAATCGAGGGCCGTTCTTTCCCGGGTGCTGGTGTAGGCGAAATCAGGCAGCACCTTTAGCTCTTTCAATACTGCATCGACATCTTTACCGAAAACCACTCTTCCCTTACCATATTTATTTTCCGTTACCTTGACGCCATCGATATCGCCCCACATACGGGCGGCAAGGGCATTGATCTCCCCATCGGCGGCGGGCCATCCGGTCAACGAGGTCGCTTTTACGGGGCGCGGCCCTACAATGGTCAACCCTTCCTTTACCAGGGCCTCCAGTTTACGCAATACAGCAAGGTCAATGGCATTTTCATCGGGCAGCACCAATAAGCGGTAGCTCATACCATCAGGGAATAGCAACCTGCCATCTTTTACAGAGACCCTGTTCAACAGCACATCCTTCGAACATTTGTCCCAGTCATGTCCATACGCGAGGTCCTTGATATCCTCCTTTATAAAGACAAAAGAAGGAACATCATCCCCATAATAATACAGCACATCGGCCACGAACAACCCCTGCGACAAAAGGTAGCTGCATCTGTCAAGATAGCTGATAAAATCCCCCGCCTGTCTCCACCAGGTGACATTGGGGTTTAGATGCGTGCCGGCAAAATATTCGTTTCCCGGCAGACCGAACTCTTTGGGTGAGGAAGTAAACTCATGCCATACGATCCTGTTCACACCCGAACAAAATACCCGATCGATATTGGCCTTCAACTCCCGGGGAGCCCGCTCCCATTGCGGACCGATGCTGGTAGGCCCCTCTGCCCCGACAAATCTTTTACCGTTGGTATGCGCGACACAGGCGCTCTGTTTCACCGCCAGCCTTTCGTCGTCCTTTATCCTATGAGTATTGGAGGTAGCCCAGAACTCGCCCTGGGGGAAATCACTGATGGCCATCACTTTCAGCGCGTCGACAGGTGCGGAATGAGGCCCTCCCGATTCAGGATGGATCCCCATGCCATTGGCATGCGCCAGGTCGCTGAATAGCTGATAATGATAGGACGCGATACAGTCGCCCACCGTCTGCCGGTAGTCATGCAGGAAGCGGTCGCTCTCATCCACTGTCCCCACTACACGCCCGGCCAGAACAGGCATATAAGGCCACAGGTCATATCCTCTGAATTTTTTAAATGCAGCGGGGAAATCGTTTGTCCAGCCGACATTACCCATTTCCCAACTGTCGGTTTGTAAAAAATGAACGCTATTGCCGGCAGCCCTGGCCGTATCGATCAGCGGGATGATCACATCGTCGCTGAATTTTTTAAACGCCTGCGGATCCAGGTGGTCCAGCGATAGCCCGCTCCATCCATCGCTGTTAGTGGACGTGCTGGCGCCCGTACAGGTCCATCCATACCGGATAATGGTCCAGCTACCTTCAGGCGCCGTCCAGGTGAGCACCCCGTCCTTACATTGGGCCGTAAGATCGATGATCTCCTCTTTTTTTAGGCCGGTCTGGTCGCCGGCGCCAGGATATTCTTCGCGCAGCTTATACAAGGGATACGTTCCCCTGAACCCAAAAGACTCCCTGAATGATTTTATACCCCAGTTTTTGATGGCGCTGTCCTTCAACGGCATCCCCGCGGGTTGTTTGAACGCCTGTACCACGATATCTCTGTACATCAGTTTGAACGATGGCTGCGGCAGCGTCACCTCTACCTTGCGACCTCCTTCTACCGTCAGCGCCGACCAGGTCACCTCTTTCAAAGCCAGCTCCGGGGTGATCGTCGGACCACCGGGATTCCAGCCGCTCTGCACATTGACGCTTAGCTCGATGCCCACCCGCTGGGCTTCCTTGACGGCATGTTTATACAATTCCATCCAGGCCGGGCTCATGAATACAGGTCCGGCCTGGGTTTTATATGCCACGCTATAATTGGAGCTTCCTGCATCGACGATGGATGCGCCCCCATAGCCATTCGCCTTCATTTGCTCCAGGTCGCGGGTAATGGATTCCCTGGTGGCCATGCTGTTCAGCCACCACCAATAGCATCGCAGCCTTGACTCGGCAGGCGGGTTTACAAAGCCTTTCCGCAGGACTTCATATCCGGGGACATCGGAAGTATGCAACGAATAGTCCAGCTTTTGCGCCTGCAACGCCAGACTCGCCAGCCACCCGGCAATACAGAGTATGGATCTTATCATATCGATGGATTGACGGACGGTGAATTTACCATCCGGGGTTCTGTTCAAGTTTCACATCTTTATTGGCATCGATCACCAGTTGCGGAATGGGCCACAGATTATATTGAAAGTTCAGGGTAGCCTTTGCCTCGGGCCAGAAAGCATATTTTTTTATCCTGTCGACGGCGATAGACCCTCCCATGCGCAACAAGGTATTCCAGCGGCATTCTTCGTACACCAGCTCACGGGTACGTTCATCCAGTATCAAATTAAAATTATCGTCCATATCCGCGGCCGTTACTCTATAGGCGCAGTTCGCGCGGTCACGTAATAGATTGACATCGTCCGCTGCACCCGCTTTATCGCCGTTACGCTGTTTTGCTTCAGCACGTAACAAAATAGTCTCCGGCAACCGGATAAAATAATCGTCCCGGAATAGATTGCTCATATTCTCGCCGTCGGCCAACCCGGTGTATTTATCGGTAGCGATCTTACAGCTTACAGGGTAGTCGAGGCTCTGATCGTCCATATTGTCGTACAATACAGACCAGGGCACGGGTATGCCAAAGTAAGGCGAAGAAGGCACATTGCCCAAAAAGATCCTGCGAAACACGATGTCCGTATTCCTCATGTCATCGGCCCACTGGCCCGCATATACGCTGTCCCGTGTATACATGGTGGGGTTGATCTGCGAGATACCCCGGCCGCCGACATCCACTCCCGTACCCTGCAGATGGGCAGGAGCGCCATTGCGGAACACAGGACCATACGTGCGCGAGTAGGGCAGTTTTGAACGGGGATCCTCTGCCCTATAAGCGGCATAGTCTATCTGTATAGCCCATATGCATTCTTTATTCCCATCCTGGTAATTTACGTTGTTTTCCTGGAAAAGATCCCAGTATACATTCCCCTGCGCTTCGGTCATCCTCGCCCCATAACGGGTTTTCATCAGAGAATAGGTCCCTCCGTCGATGACTTTATTGCCATAAGCGATGGATTGTGTAAAAGCAGCCTGCGCAGCGGAGGCATTGCCGTCTGCCGCCAGCTGGGTACCCATGGCCAGATACAGCTCGCACAAATTATGCTGGGCAGCGCCCCTTACCAGCCTCCCGCCAACGGCAGTCACTTCAGGCAGGTCGTTTTCGATGGCCAGCAATTCATCGATGGCATACTGATACGTTTCTACACGGGTAGAACGCTTATAATCATACCGGGCGACTTTTGTAACGTCGGTCACAATGGGCACACCGCCAAAAAGCTCGGCAAGGTTGCGATAGGCAAACGCTCTGAAGAACCGTGCCTGGGCCAGCGTATATTTCTTATCCGCATCCGATGCCCAGGAGATGTTGGGAAGATCGGCGCTATAGATAGCCAGATTTGCCTTTGCAATGATCTGGTACCAGGTGCTGAATGCACTGTAAAAATTGTCATGATTGGCATTGATCGTACCATAATTGTTGAATGAGTTCGACCGCCGGATGCTGGGCACATCGAACATGTCCGTGCCATTGCCCCTGAACACGAAGATCCAGTTCTCCTCGTTGGGATTGGCCCATATATCCCTTAGTTGGGAATAAATAGCGATCACAGCCTGATCGACCTGGGAGGAAGTGGAAAAGATATTGTCGACGGTGTAAAAGGTCTCCGGGTTGGTCACCAGGAATTTATCGTCCATTTTCTTACAGCTTCCCGATGCCAGTAACAGCATCAAAAAGAAGACGTAGCTATTTTTCTTCATTTCGAAAAATTTAAATTACCTAAAAACTAACATTTGCGCCAAAAGAATAAGTGGTTGGTACAGGGAAAATGTTCGATTGAACGGTAGTTCCTGTCTCAGGATCGCCGCCTATCCATTTGGTAATGGTTGCCAGATTTCGGCCGGCTACAAAAACCCGCAGGCTGCTGATATGGTTTTGCTTTAACCAGCTGCCGTCGAATGAATACGCGATCGACAGGTCCTGTATCCGCACAAAGGCCATGGATTGAAGCCCCAGAAATCGGCTATCACCCGCAAAATAAGCGGAAGGATATACATTGCTTGGCCGGTCGGGCGTCCAGTATGGCTTGTAGATGGAATTGTCGTTGAATCTGCCGGTGCCTGACGTCATATACGCTGCCGTATTGCTCTTGAGATAGGTATTATTGCCTCCGAAGATGCCGGATACCATCAGATACAGGTCGAAATTTTTATACCGTACCGTATTGCTCAGGTTCAAACGGAAATTCTCCTTGGAGTATCCGATAACGGTACGGTCATCGGCATCGATCTTGCCGTCTTTTTTCACATCGACATATTTAGGAGCGCCGGGAGCAGCGCCCGTCATGGCGATATAGTCGGCATCATTCGTTTGTACGATGCCATTCTGCTTGTAGCCGAAAATAGCGCCCAGGGATTTCCCGATAAAGAAATTATTGGCGATATCATCGTCTTCACGGCCGTCATTATCCTTGTCTTCCCGGTAGAGATGTTTCAGCTTGTTGTTATTCTTCCAGAACGTCAGCTCCGAGCTCCAGCTCACTGTCTTTCGCTCTATATTCACTGACCGCACCGTCAATTCGACACCTGTATTATCGACCTCTCCTAAGGAGGATAGCTGGGTCTTGAACCCCGTCATGATGGGAATGGTGCGCACAAAGATCTGATCGGTGGTTCGGGTATAGTAAACATCGAGATCGACAAAAAGACGGTTGTTCAGCCAGCCTGATTCAAACCCGGCATTGGTAGCGGCCGTTTTCTCCCAACCTAAGCTTGAATTGCCAAGGGAACTTTGTACCAGCCCATAATAGATAGTGCCTTGCGCATTGGAGAACTCGTAACGCGCATTGCCCGCCGACCCGTTCAATACCTGCGACAACGTGGCATAAGGGCTCAGACCCTGGTTCCCGTTCTGGCCCCAGGAAAACTTCAATCGCAGATTGCTCAGCGGCTTGAAGTCCTGCAGGAAACTTTCGCGGGATATCTGCCAGGCAACACCCACAGCCGCAAAATTGGCCCACCTTTTTTCCTCGCCAAAAACCGAGGCTCCGTCACGGCGCCAGGAAGCAGTCAGAAAGTACTTGTCATTGTAGGAGTAATTCAGCCGCCCCAAATAGCCGATATTGGACCGTTCGATATTGTTGAGATTTACCTTTTGAACAGCGGCTTTCGACAAACCGTACACCCCGAGCGCGGTATTGCCATTGGCGGCAAAATTGCTCCCTGTTGAAATTACTTCTTTAAATTTCAAATGGTCCCTCGTTGCCACTGCGGTGGCCGTGATCCTATGTTTGCCGAACCCCCTTTCATAGGTAAGGATATTGTCGAACACATAGCTGTTGGTCACATCGTTGAGCAGGCTGCCGTTGGCGTTCGACAGCAGGCTCTGTACCGAGGCGGGGTCATACCTCCCGGCTATTCCGGCCCCCTCCTTGATAAAATATCTTTCATAAGTAAAGGCAGCGGAATCATGACGCTCCTGGTTGTTTAGCAGGTTCATCCTGTAGCTCAATCCCCTTATCCAAGGCACGGTAATGACCGCATAGGTATTGAGACGGTAGGTGGTAGTGATATCCGAATTGTCGATGGTGCCATCATTCACCCCCCATAAAGGGTTGATCAGGGATTGCGCATACGGGTATTTTTCCAGATGCCCCAATGAATCGCGGTATAAGACGCCATAGGGCGACATGATCTCGGCGGACCCGACATTGGCGGCAATGCCTGAGTAATCCCTTTTCGACCAGCCGGCATCCACACCTGTCTCGAACCAGCTGGTGATCTTGGTGTTGATCTTGCCCAAAGCCGAGATCCGTTTGAACTTATCACCCACCACGATGCCTTTGTTATCGTTATACGAGCCGGATAAATAGTAGTTGATATTGCTGGCCGCACCCGAAACAGCTACCTGGTAATCCTGTACAAGTCCTGTCTGCGTCACCAGGTCCAGCCAATTGGTCTCCTTACCCGCCTGCATATTCGCCTGCTCGCCGGCCTGCAGCCAGCTGGTGGTGCCGGGGGCGTATTTGTTCCGGGCATTGACGGTCTCAATCCATTGGGCGGCCTTCATCAATTTAGGCCTGTTCTGCCAGCGCTGAAAACCGGTCTCGGATTTAAGCGAGATCACCGGCTTTCCCGTCTTCCCCTTTTTGGTGGTAATAGCGATAATACCATTGGCTGACCTCGACCCGTAGGTAGCCGCTGAAACAGCGTCCTTTAAAATATCGAAGCTGGCGATATCGTTCGGGTTGATATCGCTGATGGAGCCTAAATAAATAACCCCATCCAATAAGATCAACGGATCGTTGGAGCCGCTGATGGACCGCTGACCGCGAATAAGCACAGAAGGTTGCCCGCCGGCTGTATTTACGGGTCCAAGGTTCAAACCCGGCACATTCCCCCGTAACGACTCCAATGCATTCATATTGGGCATCAGGGAAAGGGCCGAACCTTCTACCTTGACACTGGACACCGCGCCGGTGACATCTTTTCTTTTCGCTGTCCCATAGCCAACGACCACCACTTCATTCAATTTTGAAAAGTCTTCGCTGAGCGTTACGCTGATATTGGTACTGCCATTCAAAGGATATTCGATTGGATTGTATCCCACGGACGAGATGACAAGTATGGCCCTGTCACTTTCAGCCGTAAGATCGAATTCTCCCTGGTCATTGGTATGGGTGCCATTATGCGTGCCTTTTTCGAGCACCGACGCGCCCGTCAATGGCTGGTTCTGCGTGTTCACTATCCTCCCATGTATAGGAATACCCCTGATCTCGGGCCCCTTGCTTACAATGACGATGAGGTTACTATTGTGGGTGACAAGGTGGTAGTGCCGGTGAAGGGGAAACCTGCTGCCGTATATTATGGATGGGCGCCGTACACCGACGCCAATCTTGTAAATGAAGATGAATTACCTGCTTCTACATTTAAATTAAAGATGCCATGAAGTATATTTTTTGTTGCCTGTTGATGATGTTCATGTCCATGCTATCGATGGCCCAGAAGACGCCTGTTTTCGTCTCGGGGCAGGATGGGTATAAGAGCTTTCGTATACCTGCTATTGTGGGTATGCCGGATGGGGAGCTGCTTGCTTTTTGCGAAGGCCGTGTGAATGGGGTAGATGATTTTGGCCATATCAATATCGTTTTGCGTCGCAGTATGGATCATGGAAAGACCTGGTCTGCTTTGCAGACCGTAGCGGACAATGGAGAAATGCAGGCGGGTAATGCGGCGCCGGTGGTAGATCTTACCGACCCTGCCTATCCGAAGGGCCGTGTTTTTCTTTTTTACAATACCGGCAATGCGCATGAGGGCGAGGTACGGAAGGGGAATGGACGGCGTGAGGTGTGGTATAAGACCTCTGTGGATGGTGGCAGGACATGGGGCGAGGCTGTCAATATTACGACCCAGGTGCATCCCGAGGAATGGCGCAGCTATGCCAATACGCCGGGGCATGCGATGCAATTCACCGGTGGACAATATAGGGGCCGGATCTTTGTGGCGGCCAATCATTCGGCGGGCGGTCCGCAAAAGAGCTTTATGGATTATGCGGCGCATGGTTATTATACGGATGATCATGGCAAGACCTTTCATCTGTCCGCCACGGTAGAGATGCCCGGGGGTAATGAATCCACCGCCGCGGAGCTGTCGGGTGGCCGACTAATGATGAACAGCCGTAACCAGAAAGGGCAGCCAAGACGCAGGATCGTATCTGTCAGCAGCAATGGCGGCGCCACCTGGGACAGCAGCTGGTATGATTACGCCTTGCCTGATCCTGTCAACGAAGGCAGCTTGCTTACCATCGGAAAAAAAGGCGGACATGCCGTGCTGGCCTTTTGCAATACCGTGGACACGTCCAAACGGGATAATTTAACGTTACGCATCAGCTATGATGACGGTGGTACGTGGCCTCAGCAATTTGTAGTGGATCGCAGCCCCAATGGCGCGGTACATGGGTACACCGGCTACTCGGACCTTGTTCAGATAGGGAAGCGTAAGATCGGGGTGCTTTATGAGAAGGAGGAATACAGCCAGATCGTCTTTACGGTGGTTGGTTTTTCCTACCTTTAAGGCATGGCAACGGTGTCGCTCCGAAGTACCGAAGGTAAGTGGGTCATGCTATCGACCATACTTGCTTCTTCGATGGCATTTATCGATGCCACTGCGCTCAATGTGGTGCTGCCGGCGCTGCAAAAAAGTCTTCATGCCACGGGTACCGATCTTTTCTGGCTTTTGAATGCCTATCTGCTTATTCTGGCTTCGTTGATCCTCATCGGCGGATCGTTAGGGGACAAGCTGGGCCGGAAGAAGATCTATATGATCGGTATTTTTATCTTTATCGCGGGTTCCGCGGCCTGCGGGTTTGCGCCCAGTGTGACCCTATTGATCGTCTGCAGGGTGATCCAGGGTTTGGGAGGCGCGCTAATGATCCCGGGCAGCCTCTCGCTGATATCTTCCTCCATTCATGCCAACGAAAAGGGTAAGGCCATCGGTACCTGGTCTGCGGCGACTACCATCGTTACGATGGGAGGGCCTGTCCTCGGCGGCGCGCTGGCGGATGCGGGTCTTTGGCGGTATATATTTTTTATCAATGTTCCTATCGGCGTCGCAGCGTTGTTTATCCTTTGGAAAAAAGTCGCCGAGAGCAAAGAAGCCGGCGCCGACCCGACACTGGATTATCCCGCCGTCATAACGACGGCATTGGGACTGGCCTTTCTTACGTTTGGATTTCTTCGTATACCCAGTGTGGGTTTTGGCAATATACAGGCCTATGGCGCGCTTGCCCTGGGACTGTTGTTGCTTGTGGCATTTGTGATCAGGGAGAGCAAGGCGTCGCATCCCATGATGCCATTGGGGCTTTTTGCCAACCGGACATTTACCGGGGCCAATCTGCTCACCTTTTTTCTTTATGCCGGATTGGGTGTCGGGATGTTGTTCCTTTCTCTGGACCTGGTGCAGGCGCAGGGTTATAGCCAGCTGCAATCCGGGTTAACATTCCTTCCCTTCACGTTGCTGATGATCGGCATCGCCCGCCTGGCCGGCGGCTGGGCGGACAAGTCGGGTCCCCGAAAATTGCTGATCGCCGGGCCTGCGATAACGGGTGTGGGATTGCTGCTATTATCTTTTGTCGGCGAGACGAAGGGGCCGTCTGCGTATTGGACCAGTTTCTTCCCCGGGATACTCGTGTTCGGGCTGGGTATGTCGTTCACCGTTGCGCCATTGACCACGGCCGTAATGCGTTCCGTGAGCGACGAGCACTCGGGGATAGCGTCCGGTGTCAACAATGCCATGACGAGGATCTCCGGCGTATTTGCCAATGCCATCTTTGGGGCGCTGGCTGTCCTGCTGTTTACGGGATCGCTGCATGATAAGCTGAGAGGTCTTTCCCTGGATGAAAAAAGCAAACAAGCCGCGATTGCCCAGGCCGTGGACCTGGGCAATGCAAAGACGCCCGCTGGCATCAGCGGTCATGACAAGGAGGAGATCGAGGCGGCGTATCACACCGGATTTATCGACACCTATTCCCGGATCATGCGTCTGGCGTCGGCCCTTGCGTTCCTGGGGACCCTGATGGCCCTGCTGCTGATCAAAGACCCGCCGCAAAGACAGGCTCCTTAAGATGCTACTTGTTCAAAGCCAGTACGGGTGTTGCTTTTGCCTCCTTTGGCGCCGCCGGAGCCGTCTTGTGATGCGCCAGGGCTGACTTCACATGTTGCAGGGGGCAATACCTGAAATGGTGCATGGTGATGCCGGCTGACAGTAGCACGGTGGAGGAAAGGAGGATGATCTTCGTGCGCATTTTGTTTGATTTTGAGATGAAAGAATCTGGTTGTCCCTGCGAAAATAAGTTGCGAGTGATGGGAAAAAGGAGAATACAGGGTGATATGGACAAATTGGAGGGCGAGATGGACAGGACCTGGCGATGCTATGCTCATGATCTGGCCAACCAGGATAAGAACTGTGTCGTTTTTAATTTTCCCACCGTGATCTTTTCGGGGAATGAGAAGGTGAGATTTATCAGGAGCTTTCTTCCGAAATACTGGGATACGTCCTTTACGGAGGACCTGTTGACGAGGAATTGTCTGTTGGCCCGGAAGAAGGCGCCGGCTGTTATTTTTTCCAGCTCTTCCAGGGTGTGGTTGATATAGTAGTGTTGCTGATCGAAAGTGAGCAGGTGGGTCATTTCATGTTGCAGATAAAAGAGGGCGATGCCTTCGACTTTTATGGGGGTGATCTTTTCCTTGTGATAGACCAGGACGCTGCGTTGTTCGCTTCTTTTAGGGTCTTCGAGCAGCTGGCCCACGCTGCCATAGGGGGGATGGTTTTTTGTAAATTTCTCTTTCAGGTCCCTGTATTTTTCCAGCGAGGCTGCGATGCTTTTTGTCGTAAAAGGTTTTAGGATATAGTCGATGCCGGCTGCCCGGAAGGCCTGCAGGGCATATTCGTCATAGGCGGTGCAGAAGATCACCGGCGCGCTGGTCTCGATGTTGTCGAAAAGTTTGAAGCTGAGTCCGTCGCCCAGCTGGATATCGCTGAAGATGAGATCGGGATCGGAGCCTTCTTCAAAAAAAGCCGTGGCTTCCTTTATGGAGGACAGGGTAGCCATGATCTCGGCCTCCGGCGCCGCCTTTTTTATACAGGCTGCCAGGTCCCTGGCCGTGAGCTGTTCGTCCTCAATGATCACTAGTTTCATATTCAAGGGCTTTTATACTGACGCTAAAAACATCATTTCTTGCATCGACGACGATATCGCTGCCGGATAAGATCCTGTACCGCTCCTGCAGATTGGCGAGGCCTACGCCTGGCCCCTGCGTGACAGTTTCCTTTTTCTGCCAGTTGTTGCTCACCGTGATGATCCTGTCCTGCCCCGAGATAACGATGCGCAAGGGGCGATCCGGGGTCAGTATGTTATGTTTGATCGCATTCTCCACCAGCTGCTGGAGGGAAAAGGCGGGAAGATAATAAAGATCCTTACACTCTTCGGGGATATGTACTTCGAACTGCAACGCCTCTCCAAAACGGATCTTTTGCATTTCCAGGTAATTGGCGCAAAGATGCAGCTCGTCACCGAGGCGGATAAGATTGAGGGAATGAGAGGATAGAGAGGAGCGAAGGAATTCGGACAGGCGCACCAGGTATTCTTCGGCATTCTCCGGATTCACCGTCATCAGCGATTTCAAGGTGCTGAGAGAGTTGAAAAGAAAATGCGGCTGGATCTGTTGTTTTAGCTGCTGATTGACAGCCTCCATGTTCTTTAGCCGGAGCTGTTGATTTTCCAGCTCGATGGCGGCTTTTTTCTCACGGGTGACCAGGAGGTCCTGGAGGATGAGGATGACCGTATCGATAGAAAGAAATAATATCAGGTGAAAATGAAAGAAGCTCGAGTGGTGTCCCGCATGGAATACGAACATGGAGACGAGCCAGGAAAGGATTAGGTTGACCAGGAAGCTGATGACATATCTTTTGATGGCGGCCTCTTTGCTCCAATGCCATAGGAGGATATTAATGCCCCAAAGGGTCAGAGCCAGGGTCATGATCGAGAGGGCGGACAGCAGCCATTTATCGAGCGAGTACCTGTCTATGATGGTGATGGGTGTGATGGCCAGGGTCCCGATGACCGGAGAGGTGTACAAGGCGAATTTTAGCTGTTTTTTTATGGATGGCGTGGCCGTCATTACCCAAATATACACAGCAGGGAAGCGATTTCCACAATTTCCGCGGCTTTATGGGGCCACGGCCCTTTAGAAGGGTGTGGCACAGTTTTTAAATACTATATATACAGAACGGATGGTGATTCCCCGCTGGACAATTACAAGAAGCTGAAAAGCAAACTCGTAATAAAATAAAAGGGATAAGCATCCGACGGGAGCTGTGTTCTGCAAAGAGTACAGCTCTTTTTAAAAAGATTAGAACGGATCAATCATACACAGTAGGACGTTGGATAAAAGCGGAGCCCCGGATCAATCCGGGGCTTTTTGTATCTTTAGATCTGCATGATCTTCCATGAATTCCCGGACATTTACTGGCTGAAAAGCCAGATAGCCAGAAGATTCGACAACCGGCTGGGGTGGAAGAATTATCGCCTGGCTACTGATGGATTCCCCAGTGTCGTCATCCATACCGTCAGCCGGGAATGTTTTCGACCGGATATAAAGGGGCCTTTTTCCTTTTTTTTAAATCTACGGGGCAGCAGCCTATGTACCGTGGATGGCAGCACCACCCGTGTAGGGGAGGATAGCTATTTTATTTCCAATGATGCGCAGTCCTATACGCTTCAGATAGAGGAAGGTTCGACTACCGAGACGTTCAATATCCATTTCGGGGAGCATTTTGCCAACACTGTCCTGCATGCCCTGGTAACGCCTGCCGACAGGATCCTGGATCAGGGTATGGAAGGAAAGGGGATCGCTTTTTCCTTTTTCAACCAGCTGCACCGGCGGGATGGCGTTTTCAATACGCTGATCGATCAGATGGTCCGCCGGCATCGGGAGCATGGATTCGACAAGCTGTTGTTCGAAGAGCAGCTCACCACGCTGTTGAGCCATCATTTGCAACAGCATCGTCATATTGCGGACATGGTTCGCAAGCTGCCGCCTGTGCGGTTATCTACACGTATACAACTTTACAAACAGCTGTCGCGTGCCATGGATCTTATTCATTCTTCGGACGGGGAGGAGCTTTCTTTAGACCTGCTGTCCGCCGAGGCCTGTCTTTCCAAATATCATTTTCTGCGACTTTTCCGAAGCGCGTATGGTTATTCACCCCATCAATACATACAGGAACAGCGGATGGAAAAAGCTCGTATGCTGCTATCCCGAAGCGATACGCCTGTGTCCGATGTCGCCGACAGGCTGGGGTTTATCAACAGTCAATCCTTTAGCCGTCTGTTCACCCAGCGGATGGGTGTTTCTCCGTCAAAATACCGGGTATCGTCAAAATAGCAATTTTGGTTATGTGCTGTGGTAGCCTCCCGTCGCATCTTTATGTCCAGAAGAAATAATACTATGGAACATCCTTTATTCCCGGCGGTATTGCTGGGGCTGTGCAGTCTGTTTTGTATACTACTGGCGCTTCATGGATTGCACCGGGTCCTTGAACGGGGTTTATGGGACAGGCAGGAACAATTGCGGATTTATCGTGCCGCCCTGTTTGTGCTGGCCGCCTGGGTCTTGTTGCTGGGGGTGCTGGCCTGGCGGGGGTTTTTTGCCCAGTGGACAAAGGTTCCACCCCGGATCGGCATGGCTGCAATGCTGCCATTGCCGGTGGTGTTGTGGATCACGTTCTCGAAGAAGGGCCGGGAGCTGTTGCGATCGCTGCCGCCGCAGTGGCCTATTTATCTGCAATCGTTCCGTATCGTGGTAGAGATCGTATTGTGGCTATGCGTACGGGATGGAGCGTTGCCGGTGCAGATGAGCTTCGAGGGACGTAATTTCGATATATTGACCGGGCTGTTTGCCTTGCCGGTAGGATATTATTGTTATGTAAAAAAGAGCGCTCCTTCCTGGGTGGCGTTGCTGTACAATATCGGGGGTTTGTTGCTGCTGGTCAATGTCGTCGCGATTGCCGTGCTATCCATGCCCACACCGCTGCGTGCCTTTCACAATGAGCCTGCCAATACGCTGGTGGCTTATTTCCCCTTTATTTATATACCCGGCCTGATGGTGCCGCTGGCGTATACGCTGCACATCTTTTCGCTTCGTCTGCCGTGATATTGTCCATCTGGTTGAGCGAACCCATGATCCGATGGGCATTGGCCCTGGCCCTCAGCCGGCGATAGAAGCCACCATCCGATCCAGCTGCTCACGCAGGCGACGGGAGATCCTGCCCGGCGAGCCATTACCCACGGGCTGATCATCTATCTGCAACACCGGAATGATATGTTTGGTGGTGCTGGTAATAAAAGCCTCGCTGGCGTTGCGGATATCGTCCAGGGAGACGGAGCGTTCTTCTGTCGGCGTTATTGGCTGTGCCAGTGTAAGTACTTTTCCCCGGATGACGCCTTTTAAAATATTCTCCGAGGGTGTGACTACTATCTGATCCTTCGTTACGATAAAGAAATTGGAGCGGGGACATTCCGACACGAGGCCGTCCCGATGATAGAGCACATCATCGGCGTTCTTATCACGGATATGAGGTTGCAGCCAGATGGCCATGAGGTAGTCGATGGTCTTTACGTCGGGCATTTGCCGGACATGCGGCCAGGTCACCAAACGTATGCCTTTTTCAAATGCTTCGAGGGAGGGAGGCTGTAGCGGGGTTTGTGTTATTACCCAATTGGGTTGTGCAATTGTATATCCGTCGGGCGAGTAGCCGCCTGTGAGGATGAGCTTGATGCCGGAGTGGGGGAAGCCATTTTTGTCGTTCAGCTGGTGGATCAATGCTATTATCTCTTCCTTTGGCCGGATAGGAAGCCTTAGCTGTATGGCGGAATGTATGAATCGTTGTATATGTTCGTCGAGGAAGATGGGCGTATGATCGATGGTCTTGCAAAAATCAAAGATGCCATAGCCTCTTTGGATGGCGAGGTCATTGACTCGGAGGGATGCCTTCGAGGCGGGGATGAATTCGTCGTTGACAAAGATCAGTGGGTCGTTCATTATTTGATGCGATTGTATTTTTTGAGTATGGAGATGACCTTGTCGATGGGGAGCGCTTCCACGGTGCCGTATTTGGCGCCTTTTGTCGTTTTGGCGGCCAGGAGGGAATTGATGATCGCCTCTTCCGTCGCCTCGATCGCAGCAAGGAAGAGGGGTGTGACCGCCTCGTTGTCCAGAACGCGTCCTCCGACCAGGGGGGTGGGCGAATCGTAGGGTATGCGCAGGGAATCGTTCGTGCTAAAAGCGATTACATAGTCGCCGCTGCCGTTGGAGGCAATCCCGCCTGTCTTTGCCAATCCCATGAACGCTCTTTTGGCGAGTCGCCCGAGGTTGCGGCTATCCAAAGGTGCATCCGTCGCGACCACCATCATGCAGGAGCCATCCACGGGGTTGTTCAGCTTGTCGGCGAGATAGTATTTCCCCAACTCCTTGCCGACGGGAACGCCGTCTATTTGCAATACGCCTCCAAAATTTGTCTGTACGATGACCCCTACTGTATAGCCGCCCAGGGAGGCGGGTAGTTTTCTGCTGGCAGTACCGATGCCGCCTTTGAAGCCGAAGCAGGTGGTGCCTGTGCCCGCCCCCACGCAACCTTCCTGTACGGAGCCCGAGCGGGCTGTTTCGATGGCGTGCCAGACGTCTTCCTTTTTTACATGCATGCCGCGGATATCGTTCAGCTCTGCGTCATTGGTCTCTCCTACCACCGCATTGACCGAATAGACGCCTTCATTGCCTTTTTGACGGAGGGTGTATTCCACGACCGCTGTCATAGCAAGGCCGACGCTAAGCGTATTGGTAAGGACAATGGGGGTTTCGATATTTCCCAGCTCCTGTACCTGGGTGCTGCCTGCCAGCTTGCCGAAGCCGTTGCCGACGAAGATGGCCGCGGGGACTTTTTGCCGGAAGATATTACCATCGTGGGGGAGGATGGCTGTGACGCCTGTGTGGACGGAGTCGCCCTGGTTGAGAGTGGTGTGGCCGACCTTTACGCCGGGGACATCGGTGATGGCGTTCCATTGGCCTGTTGGAAGTATGCCGATGTGAAGGCCGATGTCGCGGGCGCGTTTGCTCTGGGAGTGGGCGAGATGGGTGACACACAGGAGGAAGGTAGTCGAAAAAAGGACTTTTTTAACAGGATGCATGGGGGATATGTATTTATCCGGCAATTTATATCTTCTCCGCCAGATGCGCCGCGACTTCGGCCAGCCGGGTAGAGAATCCCCATTCGTTGTCGTACCAGGAAGCGATGGACAGGAGATTGCCCTGCTTGGCTGTCAACGGGAGATCCATTAAAGAGGAATGCGGGTCTTTTACGATACGGGAGGAGGCCCATTCTTCTTCCAGGACATCCATGACTCCTTTGAGAGGCCCGGAGGCGGCTGCTTTACGGAAGGCGTCATTTACTTCCTGTACGCTGCAATCTTTTTCTGTGACGAGGTTTAGTTCGGCGATGCTGCCCGTGCGGGTGGGTACGCGATAGGCCTTGCCGGTGATCCTGAGGTCTTTCCAGATGAATTGCAAAGCCCTTGCCGCGCCGGAAGAAGAGGGGATGATATTCTCGGCGGCGGCCCAGGAGTCTCGTCTGTCTTTCATCGGCTGATCGGTAAGGGATTGGGAATTCGTATAGGAATGCACGGTGGAGAAAAGACCGTATTGTATACCGAAGTTTTCCAGGATCACTTTGATGGGGGCTGCCAGGGCATTGGTGGTGCAGCTGCCCATGCTGATGATATGATGGGCTTTGGGGTTGAATTGTTCGAGATTGATGCCTTTTAGCAGCACTGCGTCACAATCCGCCAGCGTCTTGCTGGGTGCGCTGACGAGGACATATTTTGCGCCTCTGTCGAGATGCGGCTGGGCGCCTGCTCGTGTCGTGGCACGGCCGGTACAATCCACCACGAGGTCTACCCCCAGAGAGCTCCAGTCGGGTAATTCTTTGGCGGCGTTGTAGTAAGGTATTGTTTTATCTCCTATCTGTAAGCTGCCTGTCTTGCCGGATACGGGCTCGTGCCAGCGGCCGTAATTGGTATCTACCGCAAAGAGTGCGGCCAGTGTGGATTCATCCTTGACGTCGGAGATGGAGACGGGAACGAAGAGGCTCTTTTCGAGGCCGATGCGTAGGAACTGCCTGCCTATGCGGCCAAATCCGTGGAGTGCGATCTTTGCCATAGCGTTTTTCTGATAGGAACAATCCTCACCTGTCATTTGTTGACCCGCTGCCGGAGAATGTGCAAACGGTTGCACGTCATTTGAGTCAATTATTTTGTAACTTTCTCATTCCAAGACGACTGTTTGGTAATTATTTCTTAACACCGGAGGCGGTGTTACAATAAACAAATGCAGCTTTATTTGCAGTAGTAAGAGGCCTGATATGTCCGACGTGTTGTACCGCATACAATTTGCCAACGACCAGCTGGCATTTAAAGAGCTATATGAAAAGAAGTTCTTTAAGCTGTTCCAATTTGCGCTGGCCTTTGTCAAGAGCCAGCTGATCGCGGAGGAGCTTGTCAACGATATATTCCTGAAGCTGTGGAACAAGCGGGACAAGCTGGATGCCATCGGGAATATAGACGTTTATTTATATGTCGCCGTCAAGAACGCCTCTCTTAATTTCCTTCGCCGTCCCGAAAAAAAGCATGTCTCCCTCGACGAGATAGAGATAGAATACCTGCATATCAGCGCGGACCCCGCATCGGTGCTTATTACGTCCGAACTAAAAAAGATCATCGAGAAGGCCATCAATTCACTACCACCCCGCTGTCGCCTGGTATTCAAGCTGATAAAAGAAGACAAACTCTCCTATAAAGAGGTGGCCGCCATCCTGAATGTCAGCGTCAAGACCGTGGATACCCAGCTAAGCATTGCCTTGAAAAAGCTGGAAGGCATACTTTCCCCCGTGCTGGATGCGCCGGTGACTACCACCCGGGCAAAGTCCTAAGCTATTTTTTAGAAAATCTTTTTCCCTCTTCAGGAATCGGGTAAAATACCGTGTCCTTTTATACAGGAACATCATCTGCATGGAAAAATCAAGGATACTCGAACTGCTGGCGCGCAAGATGGGCCAGGTAGCCACTCCACAGGAGCTGGAAGAATTAGAGGGGCTGTTGAAGAAATACCCGGAGTATCATTTTATCAAGGATACCAGCGAGCAAATGCATATGGACTTCCAGCCTGCCGGGGCACAGGAGGAGAAAGCGCTTGTCGGCAGGAACTGGGATCGTCTGGCTGAAGCCATGCAAGAGTCTATGGCGCCCGAGCGGCGGGGTCGGGTCTTTTCGATGTTCTCCCGAAAGTCTTTGCGGGTTGCCGCCCTTGTGGGGGGAGTGGCGCTCGTGGCAGTGATCTATTATGTATCTCAACGGCAAAAGGGGGATGTGACAAAGAGGGGCGAGCTGATCGCCCGCAATGGAGAAAAGGTCCGGCAGTTATTGCCTGACAGCAGCTTTGTGTGGCTGAATGCCGGTAGCCACCTGGAATATGCCTCCGACTATGGCAAGACCCGGCGGGAAGTGTATCTGAAAGGGGAGGCTTTTTTTGAAGTGGCTCCCGACAGGGACCGCCCCTTTCTTGTGCATGCGGGCCGGCTGACCGTCCGGGTATTGGGTACCAGCTTCAACGTACGCTCTTATGAGAAGGACAGTACAGTGGAAACCACGCTTATCAAAGGCAAGGTAGAGGTACAGCTGGGTGATGGCTCCGGCAAAAAGATCATACTTACACCTAATGAAAAACTGACGGTTCCCAGCGTGGCCGGTTCGGCGCCTGCCGGCGGAGGGACGACTCCCCTCCGTCAACCGTCCTATACCCCGCAGCCGCTGGTCCATCAGAGTGACACCATGGGGTACGATGAGGTGGCGTGGATCGACAACAAGCTTGTATTCTGGAACGAGGCTTTCGAGCAGGTGGCTGAAAAGATGGAGCGCTGGTATGATGTACGCATACATTTCGTACGTCCGGAATTAAAGAAGGAATATCTGTCGGGTACATTCGAGAAAGAGACGGTGGAACAGGCGCTGACCATCCTTCAAATGACTACCCGATTCCATTTCAAAAAAGAGGGGAAAGATATTTATCTGCAATAAAACCTATAACCAAGACATAACATATGTACACTGACATGCCAACTTAAACAAGGATTTACAGGGGTCCGGCCCCATTGATGAAGCTTCCGAAATAAAAGGGAAGAGCGGTAACTCTTCCCCGGAGGTTTAGAAATTTTTACAGGAGCAGATTCGCGTGCGGCGGGTTATGCCCCTATTCTTAACCCATATAACAAATTTATGAAAAAACAGAGACCCGGGAGGCCCCCGGCATCTATTTGTCTGCAATGTTTTTTTCTTATGAAACTTACTATCCTGCTTGTGATCGCAACGTGTCTGCATGCTTCGGCGCATGTAAATGCTCAAAAGCATTTTAGCATGAGTCTGCACCAGGAGCCGGTGGACAGGATATTTACCATTATCCAGAAGAAAACCGGATACCGGTTCTTCTACAACTACGGCTATGTCAAAAAGTTGGGTAAGGCCGACCTGGTGGTGACGGATGCGCTGCTCACCGACATCCTGGACAAACTGCTGGACGGGCGTATGAGCTACCGGATCATCGAGCCGGATATGGTGGTCATCACAGACAGGGAGCATGGCAATGCGGGGAAGGTCGATGTGTCGGGTACCGTCTATACGGAAAAGGGAGAGCCTTTTCCGGGCGTGTCCGTACAGGTGAAGGGGACGAGGTCCGGCGTCGTCACCAATGAGCGGGGGGATTTTTCGCTGACCGTGCCCGAGGATGCGTTGCTGGAGTTGTCGTATGTGGGGTATGAGACGCAGCAGGTAGCCATACAGGGCAGAAAGAGGCTGACCATACGTATGAACCCTGTGAGCGCGGGGATGAATGAAGTGGTGGTGGTAGGGTACGGCACCAGTAAGAAGATGAACCTTACCGGGAGTCTGGCGACGCTGGACATGAAGGACAAGGAGAATACGCCCATCACCAATGCCAGCCAGGCTTTGCATGGGATGCCCGGCCTGTGGGTGAACCAGGCGGGGGCGCAGCCTGGCGCGGATGGCGCCACCATCCGTATACGGGGGATCGGCACGTTGAATAACAATGACCCGCTGGTGCTGGTGGATGGCATCGAGTATGATCTGAATGAGATCAACCCCGCCTTTATCGATAATATCACGGTGCTGAAAGATGCTTCCGCCGCCATCTATGGATCGAGGGCCGCCAATGGGGTGATACTCGTGACCACCAAGATGGGGAAGAAGGGCAAGATGCAGATGGACTACAATTTTTCCTATGCCATTCAAAAGCCCACCTATCTTCCGGATGTGGTCTGGGACCCTATCCAATACATGCAAATGAAGGATCAGGCGGAGATCAACGAAGGGAAGGCGCCCTCTACCGTGGATTATACCCAGGCGCAGATCGATGAATACAAGGCGGGGATGATCTCCGACCCGCTGGTCTATCCGAATATGAACTGGTTCGACAGGGTTTTGAAGGATGGGAATATGCAGCAGCACAACCTTCATTTTTCGGGAGGCTCCGACAAGATGTCCTACAATATCGGGCTTGGTTATATGGACCAGGACGGCATACTCATCGCCGCCAATCACGCCAACAGATATACGTTAAATATCAGTGTGTCCGCCAATGTCACCGACAGGCTAAAGGTCGGGGCCGACATCGTCGGGAACTACAGGGTGTATACCCAGCCCGCCTTTGGAGCGCCCAGCGCGACAAATTATTATTTTACCCGGCTGATGCGGGTGCTGCCCATTTTCGGGACATATACCCATGACGGGCGTTATGCCAGTACGGTGTTCAATACACCCGGGAGAAATACGATCGAGAACCCGATCATGCTGCTGAAGGAAGGGAACTATAAGAACCAGATACAGCGTACGCTGCTGAAACTCTATGCGGAATACAAGCTGCCTTTCGATGTGCGGTACAATATCAATCTGGGGGTGGACCGGCAAAATGCCTATACTACCAATTTCGTACCTTATCTCGTCTCGTACAATCCCAAGACGCTTGCGCCGAACAATTACAATATCAACCCCGCTTCGAATAATTGGGACAATGACAACCTGAACCTTTCTTTTTACCAAACCCTCAACTGGGACAAGCGGATAGGGGATCACAGTCTCGGGCTGATGGCCGGATCCAGCTATAATAATTTCGGGACAAATGCTTTTAACGGACATGCGGAAGGATATTTCGACAATACGCTGACCGATCTGGCGGCGGGCTCCACGAATATGACCACTTCCGGCAGCAGCACAAAGGATGTACTGGTGTCGTATTTCGGTCGATTGAATTACAGTTATAAGGAGAAGTACCTGCTGGAAGGGATACTGCGTTATGATGGTTCGTCGAGGTTTGCCGACGGACATCGTTGGGGTACATTTCCTTCCGTGTCCGCCGGATGGCGTATCGACAAGGAAAGCTTTATCCATCTGCCCGCACTGTTCGACCTGTTGAAGCTGCGTGCGTCATGGGGCAAGCTGGGGAACCAGGCCATACCCTTGTACAGCTATCTCAATACCGTGAACATCGGCGCCAACTATTCGTATTCCTTTAACAATACTGTGTCTTCCGGCGCAGCCGTCACCGCCTACAACGATCCCAATCTTTCCTGGGAGACCACCACGGACTATAATGGAGGTATGGATGTCTCTTTGTGGAAGGGGATGCTGCAGGGTACTTTCGACGTATTCAAGCGGCGGACATCCGGCATCCTGATGGCCGTCAAGATCCCTGCGCAGATAGGTAATCTCACCGGGCCCACGGAGAATGTAGGGGTGGTGGATAACACCGGCTATGAGATCGGGCTTGTACATCGCAACAGTATCGGAGATGTCACCTATGAGATCGGGGGTAATATCAGTTTTGTAAAAAACAATGTCGTCTCATTGCGGGGTCAGTCGCTGATCAGCACCAACCGGATAACGGCGGCGGGGCATCCCATCAATTCCTATTATCTCTACCAGGTGACGGGTATTTACCAGGATCAGGCGCAGGTAGACAACAGCGCCAGGTTCAGCAATGCCGTGAAGCCCGGTTATCTGCAATACCGGGATGTCCTCAAGGACGGCAAGCTGGATGGTTCCGACAGGATCATCGTCGGCAGCTCATCGCCGAAGTATACATATGGGTTCAACCTGAATGTGGGGTACAAACATTTTTCGTTGATGTCCTTCTGGCAGGGGGTACAGGGCGGCAGCATTTATCCGTCGCTGAATTTTGCATGGCCTTTCAACAATGGGGCCGGCGTGACAAAGCAATGGATCAATGGTTCGTGGACGCCTGCGAATACCAATGCGAAACTGCCCATACTCACCACCGCCACCGGCGCGACGGAGAACTATCAGCCGTCCACTTTCTGGCTGCGGGATGCTTCGTATCTGCGGATGAAGGACCTGCAGCTGCGGTATGATCTGCCTTCGGGGCTGGCTACGAAGCTCACCGTTCATAAGATCGCCGTCTTTGTCAATGCCAATAACCTTATTACTATAGCGAAGTATAAGGATTTCGATCCGGAGAAGAATACGACCAATGACAACCTGTATGAATACCCTTCGGTGAAGACGTTCAGCTGCGGGGTCAATGTCACTTTTTAACACTATTTATCTCAGCATAAAACTGAAAGGATGAACAAATTATTTTTAGCCTGTATCTCGATCGTGCTGTTGGCCGGATGTTCGAAGCACGTGCTGGATACGCAACCCAATAACAGCTACACCGAGGATACTTACTGGACCTCGGATAAGAATGCGCTGGCTTATCTCTCCGGCTGTTACCAGGCCCTCATGTTCAACGGCGTCTATGGATACGCCACGCCGTTGTGGGAAGAGACCGCCACGCCCAATGCGTATGACTATGGCAATTCGGATGGTTTTTCACTGATAGCGCTGGGTACGCAAAACGCCACCAATACCACTACGGGCAATATCGTCACGGGCATTATCAGCAGCCGCTGGACCGATGCATATGGCGGCGTAGGACGTTGTAATACCTTACTGGCGAATATCGACAAGGTCCCTGTGTTGGATACGGCGCTTCGGGCCCGTATGAAGGCGGAAACCAAATTCCTCCGCGCCCTGTTCTATACGCTGCTGGAGACTTATTATGGAGATGTGCCGTTGATCCTCGACGAGCCCGATCTTGCGGGGCAAGCCAATCTTTCCAGGACACCCAGGCTGCAGGTGGTGGCGCAGATATTAAAGGACCTGAATGAGGCCGCTCCCGAGCTGCCGGCAAAGTACAGTGGCAGCGATATCGGCAGGGCCACGAAGGGAGCTGCGCTTGGGCTGATGGCGCGGGTGCTTTTGTTCGAGGCCAGTCCGTTGAACAACTCTTCGGGGGATGTGTCGAAATGGGCCCAGGCCGCTGCCGCAGCGCAGGCCGTCATGAATCTGAGCGATGCAGGGTATGGATTGTTCCCGAATTACCGGAGCCTGTTCCTGCCGGCGAATGAGAACAAGCAAGAGACCGTATTCGACGTACAATATTCGCTGGTCTCACCCGGGCTGGGAAATTCCTTCGACCTCATCGACCGAAGCTATAATACCAATGCACCCCTGCTGGATCTTGTAAATGCGTATCAATGCACCGATGGGCTGCCCATCGATCAGAGCCCATTGTATGATGCCGCGCATCCCTATGCGAACCGCGATCCGCGTATGAGCATGACCATCGTCTACCCCGGGGCCAGATACCTGGGGGCCGTCACGACCGCGAACTCACCTTTTCAATTCACGGGCTATGGCGTGAAGAAATACAGTATCTATGATTCCGTCGCCAGCACCAATCTCATCAACCAGGCGGGCAAGTCGGAGACAAACTATATGGTGATCCGTTATGCGGACATCCTTTTGATGTATGCCGAAGCGCAGAACGAGGCGACGGGGCCCGATGCATCCGTCTATGATGCCGTGAAGCAGGTACGTCTGCGGGCAGGTATGCCCGAGCTGCCGGCAGGGCTCACCCAGGCGCAGATGCGGGACGCTATTCATCTGGAGAGGAGGGTGGAATTTGCCTGTGAGGGTTTTTACTACAATGATATCCGGAGATGGAAGACGGCCGAGCAGGTGATGAACGCCACCATCTACAATTCACAAGGGCAGCCTATCGTACAGCGGAGCTTCGATGCCAATCGTGATTACTGGTGGCCTGTTCCCCAGCCTCAACGAGACCTGGACCCTAATCTTTCTCAAAATATCAACTATTAAGATCATGAAAAATATATTTGTTGCCATCGTGCTATTGGCTGTGGCCTGTAAAAAAGCAGGCACCACCGGTTCCGAAAAATATTTGACAGAGGCGCTGCCTGCCACCGTGACCACGGGTGATCAGTATCTGCTTTGCGCCGAGCAGTCGCAAAACAGGATCGCCGTCATCGATATTACGAACAGTACTTTTTTCTGGACCTGGAAGGCCGCCGTCAATAACAATATCCCCACCGCCGATGCAGGCTGGTATGATCTTCCATCGGAGGCCAAGCGGGTATACAACGGGCTGTATATCCTGATGACCGCCAGCGACGGCGGGGTGGCGTTGATCCGGCAAAGCAGCAAGAAGGCCGTCTATTTCGCCAGGGGCATCGGGAATATGCATTCGGCGGAGCTGCTGCCTGATGGGAATATCGCGGCTGTGTCCAGCGACAGCAATTATATCATGATCTACCGGATGGATACTACCTCCTTGCCCGGGACCATCACGTGGAAGAAGCGGTTCCCCGACACGGCTCCGCACAATGTCGTCTGGGACAGGACGAGGAGTCGTCTCTGGGCGGCTGGGGCTCATAAGCTGTATGCTTTCAGCTATAATAACGATTGTCACAGTCCCAGCCTGACGGCGACGGATAGTTTTACGCTGCCTGCGGCAAATGCCCATGATCTTTTCCCCGTGTATGGGTCTACCGACAGTCTCTGGCTGACCACCGGCGGGAAAGTGTGGAAGTTCAGCGCCGCCACCGGTTCCTTTACCAGCGCTATTGCCACCATTACGGGTGTAAAGAGTATCAGTTCGGGGCCGGCAGGGTATCCCACCGTATATTTGCAATCCATCAGCGACACCGAGTGGTGGAATGATGAGGTCAAGAATCTTGCTAATGGATTGCCCGTCTTCCAGATGACAGGCCTGGAAATTTATAAGGCGCGCTGGAAGATCTCGGACGATAATACCTTTAGCTATCCAACGGGGGATACATTGAAAGTATGTCATTAAAGAATCATATATCCAGTTTGCTGTTTGCCGCCGGGGTGTGTGTGACCGGTCAGGCCCAGCAGCGTATCGTGCTGACCGAGCAGGCAGCACATCGAATAGCTATTGCAGACCTCTCGACCCATCGCATTGTCTGGGAATGGAAGCCATCTATCTCTAATGTGGATTCCGCCCATTGGAAATGGTTTTCCAATCCCAGCGATGTCAAGCCTGTGTATGAGGGCCGTTGTTTGTTGATGACCGCCTCCGGCGGTGGGGTTGCACTGATACGTATTGCGGATGGGAAGACATTGTTCTATGCGTGTCCGGGCGGGAATCCGCATTCGGCGGAGATCTTTCCGGACGGGAATATTGTAGTTGCGTCCAGCACCGGTAATTATCTCACTGTGTATAGAGTGGATACCGCTGGGGGTGGGGTGCACGAGGGTAGTAGCAGATCATATATCGACTTTGGACATAATGTGGTCTGGGATCGTCAGCGGCAGCTGTTATGGAGTGCGGACAGACATCAGCTGAAGACTTTTCGGTATAATTTCAATTGCGAGCATCCTGCGTTGCAGCCGGTGGACTCCATGCCTTTGCCGGGTAATCAGTCGCATGATCTTTTTCCTGTGTTGGATGGGGATACGCTGTGGCTGACGAATACGAGTCATGTGTATAAGCTGGACCTGGCCAGCCGCCGCCTGGTACAGGCGGCCGTCCCGCAAAAGGATGTAAAAAGTATTTCTTCCGGCGAGGGGTATCCAACCCTCATCACCGTACCGCAGGAGCAATGGTGGACGGACGAGATAAAGGATGTCCAGGGTAATGTACTGTTCCGGCAAAAGGGCCTGAAGATTTACAAGGCGCGCTGGCTGATGGTCAATGCGTTTAGCTATCCGCCGGGAGATGAGCTACGGGTTTGTCCGGGCACCCGTAAATGAATATATTTGGGCCGACGGACAAATGACCTTTACCATGTTTAAACGACTGACCGGCACACTGATAGCAGCAGCATTTTCGTTTTTTACCCAAGCCCAGGACCTGACATTATGGGACATCCGACCCGCCCAAACCTGGATGACGGAAGCCTATCCCATGGGGAATGGCCAGATCGGGGGGATGGTTTTTGGGGGAATAGCCCACGAGCATATACAATTGAATGAGATCAGCCTTTGGACCGGCGACGAGACCAATACCGGCGCTTACCAGGCATTGGGTGATCTGTTTATCGACTTTTCGCATAAGGATACATCGGAGGCGTATCGCCGGGAGCTGGACCTGGGCAATGCCGTGCAGCAGGTCTCCTATACCCTGGATGGTGTGCATTACAAGCGGGAGTATTTTTGCAGTCATCCCGATCAGGTGATGGTGTTGCGTTACACCGCGGACAGGAAGGGAGCATACACCGGCACTATACGATTAAAAGATGCGCATGTCGCCAGGACAGGCACCGAAGGCACCACGCTTGTCATCAATGGAGTGTTGGAAAACGGTCTGCATTATGATGCGCGCGCTCTTGTACGGGTAGAAGGGGGCATGATCATACCCAGCGCCGACAGCACCGTGCAGATGAGCCATGCGGATGCGGTCACCATCTATTTTACGGCGGGCACCGATTATAGCAACCGGCGCAGTCAGCAGTGGAGGGGACAGGACCCCACCGGGAGGGATCGTCGTATCCTGACCGCCGCTGCCAGCAAGGGCTTCGATCAATTGAAGTCCCGTCATCTGTACGATTACCGGAGCTTGTTTGGACGCGTGTCCCTGCAATTGGGGAATACTCCTTTGGAGGAGCAGGCGCTGCCCACGTACCAACGATTGCTCAACTACCGAAAGGGCGCCGATCATGGCATCGAGGCATTACTCTTTCAATACGGACGATATCTGCTGATCAGCAGCTCGCGTAAAGGCGGATTGCCCGCCAACTTGCAGGGGTTGTGGAATGAGAGCAATACGCCGCCCTGGCGCTCGGACTACCATTCCAATATCAATATCGAAATGAATTACTGGCTGGCCGAGCCCACCAATCTTTCGGAATGTCATTTCCCTTATCTGGATTATATCAACAGCATGCGGGAGGTGAAGAAGGAGCATACTGTAAAGGAGTATCCCGGTGTGCGTGGCTGGACGGTGAAGACGGAGAACAATATCTTTGGCGGCGAAAGTTTTTTGTGGAATACCCCCGGCAGCGCCTGGTATGTACAGGCCATCTGGGAGCATTTTGCTTTTACCAGGGACAAGGCCTGGCTGGGCAGCTTTGGCTATCCTGTTTTGAAAGAGATCGTGGAGTTCTGGGATGACCATTTGAAGCGGAGACCCGACGGAGTGCTGGTGTCTCCCATGGGCTGGTCGCCCGAACACGGGCCTACCGAAGACGGAGTGACGTATGACCAGGAGATCGTGTATGATCTTTTTACGAACTTTATCGCGGCAGCGGATACGTTGCATATGGACAAGGCTTATCGGGATCATGTCGCCGACATGCGCGAGCACTTGTTGAAGCCCAGGATCGGGCGATGGGGACAGCTGCAGGAATGGGAGACGGATCGGGACGACCCGAAGGACAACCATCGTCATGCGTCGCATTTGTTTGCGTTGTATCCCGGCAAGCAGATCAGCGTCAACAAAACCCCTGACCTCGCCAATGCCGCCAAGGTCAGTCTGCAGGCAAGGGGGGATGCTTCTACCGGATGGTCCATGGCGTGGAAGATGAATTTCTGGGCGCGGCTACAGGATGGGAACCATGCGTATACGATCCTTCAGCATTTTATTACTTTGGTAGGCGGCTCGGGGATGGACTATAACAAAGGCGGTGGTATCTATGCCAACCTGCTTTGCGCGCATCCTCCTTTCCAGATAGATGGTAATTTCGGGTATGCGGCAGGCGTAGCCGAGATGCTGCTCCAAAGTCAGACCGATGAGCTGCAATTCCTGCCCGCCCTGCCAGATGTATGGAGCGATGGGGAGGTGAAGGGGCTAAAGGCAAGGGGTAATTTCGAGATCATGGATCTGCAATGGAAGAATGGACATATCGTCCGGCTGGTGATAAAGAGTCTGTCCGGCGGCGCCTGTCTTATACGTGTGCCCAATACCTTGAAAGGGGCGGGGCTCTCGAAAGTGTCCGAGACAGGAGGTCAATCGAGATACAGATTTGTCAGCAGGGCCGGCGGGGTGTATAGTTTTACTGCCCTTTAGACTGACCCTTTTCCATGCGTTTTTTTAGATCGGGGTGATAGGAATAGAGGACCTCGAGGTTTTGTTCCGTGAGGTAGCTGCTGTCTTTTGCTTCCCTGATCAGATGCGCCGCCTTGTCCTCGTCATGGGTATAGTAATAGGTCTCCATCAATTCCACCGTACCCTTGTTGAGCTTTGGCATATTGGCATGAAGGCGTTCCAGACACTGCTGCGCATGGACCGTGTCCTTCATCAATAGATAGATCAGACCCCGCTCGTAATCCTGGTAAGGGTCTTTATCGATGAGGGAATCCAGCTTATTCACCGCCTCCAGCGCCTTGGGATAATTCTTTTCCAGGGCATAGGCGTCCACCATCATCAGGTACATATTGGGGTCTTTTGGGAAGAGGGCGCGGTATTCGTTCAAGGCCTGGATATATTTGTCATTATCCAGCTTGGAAGTGAGCCGGATATGGATGAGCTGATACGCTTTCTCCTTTTTTATCGCATCCGGCAGCTCGTCGTAGAGCTTCAAGGCTTCTTCGTTGTCGCCCTTCGCCATAAGGGCTTTGATGGTCTTGACCTTATTGATCTTGTCCAGGTCTTCTTTTGGTATATTCTGACTGGTGAGCTGCAGGGCGTCCGCGATGGTCTTGCTGATATTCTCCCCGCTCATGTAGATGAATACATCCGCTGCACGGATGGCGTCGTCCTTTTTGACCAGCTCATAGTCGTGATAATTTACGCCACCGTCCCCATTCAGCCGGAAGAGGATATGTTGTTTTTTATCTTTTTCGTATTGTTTGATGAGCTCGTAGGTGCCGTCCTTGCCCATGGCGTCTATGACCGCCTTGCCGTACTGACCTTGCTGGAAGCCTTCGATGGCGCCTTTTACCAGCGCCCGGCTCATGAAGAGGCTGCCTTCGGCGGAGATTCTGCGGGAAAGCTCTTTTTCGTCGAATATGTTATTGAGAACGGAATAGTCGTGTCTGGTAGCGGAGTACTCGATCCTGTGGGCCAGCTTCATAGCTTCTTCCTTGCTGACCGGGTGTTCCGGCATGGAACAGGAGCCCAGGAACAGGATCAGGATAAGGAGGAGCGCATAGGATCTTGCCAGGTAGGTCATAGTATTGATTTTGAACAAAATAATAAAAGAACCCAGCAAATGCAAGGTATTTCAGGCAAGGAGGTCTACATTCGTGGATGCAACGACCTACAAGCGCCATCACCCTTCTTTTATTGTTATTTTTTTCGGGAGAGACCGTCTTTTCGCAATATCGGCCGGACAGGAAATTAGAGGAGAAGCTAAGCGTCCTGACCGACAGCTTTCATGGTATCGCGGGTGTATATGTCCGAAATCTTCGCACCGGCAAGGAAGTTGCTATCAATGCCGACACGGTGTTCCCGACGGCCAGCATCATCAAGGTGCCTATTCTTGTCGGCATTTTCGATAAGATAGAACAGGGTGTATACAAGTATCACCAGCCATTGACATATCGTGATTCCATGTCCCGGAAGGGTTCGGGGCTTATGCAGTTCTTTCGGGACTCAACCGCCACCGACCTCCAGACTGCGGTTACGCTGATGATCACGCATAGCGATAATGCCGCCGCCGTGTGGTGTGAGCGGATGGCCGGGGGTGGCGCTGCGATCAATACCTGGCTGTCGGCCCATGGATTTATATCTACCCGGCTGAATGCGCGGACGGCTGGGAGAGAGCAGGCGCGTCAGCAGTTTGGATGGGGGCAGACCACGCCCCGGGAGATGGCGCGGCTTGTGACTATGATCCGGAATGAGGAGGTTGTCAGTCCGGCGGCCAGTGAGACCATGTATCGGATCATGACGCATGTGTTCTGGGATGAGTATGCCTTGTACAGTCTCCCGCCGTATGTGCAGGCAGCTTCCAAACAGGGAATGGTGGATGACAGCCGGAGCGAGGTGGTGCTGGTGAATGCGCCGCATGGGGATTATGTCTTTTATATCGCTACGAAGAACAATAAGGATCAGCGTTGGGTGCCGGAGAATGAAGCCTGGCAGCTGGCGAGGAAGGTGTCGGCGTTGTTGTGGGATTATTTCGAGCCCGGGTCGAAATGGAAGCCGGCGGAGGGATCGGAGAAGCTGTGGTATTGAGGGGTATCCGTCACAAAGGTGGTGCTGTTCATCACAAACTATTGGATTTCCGGATCATCGTGGCTATCCTTGTAGGAAATACGATATATGAAACTCTTGATCTTTATCCTTGGTCTGCTGCTGTCATCGGGCCTGTTTGCACAGACATATCGAGGCGAGGCGTATTATCAGCAGGCGTTGAAAAGGTTCGACTCCGTGAAAGTCCTTTCTCCTGACAGTATCATAGCTCCCAGCCTATCGGAATTGGACAGCAGTGCAGCGGCCAATGAATATCTGCACCAGGAAATGGTAGCAGCCTTCCGATGGGAAGCGGCACATTTTAACGGCGGCGGTGATGTAAAAAGCCAGATGGAGAAGATCTTTGCCATGCCGTTCGACTCCATTCAAAACGTCGGCAGGCAGTACGGCGACGACTACCTCGTATGGCTTTATTCGCGACATTTATTATCTCCTGATGTACAGGAACGGCTTTTGGTAAACCGGCTGGACTGGTATGCCAAGGATGGATCGCTGCCGCATGCAAGACGTTTTTTGAGGGACCTGGAAGTATATTTTCCCCAGAGCATGTTTATGAATGATGCGCGGGCGAAGGTGCAGGTGTTGGAGTCGAAAGTGGCAGCAGGGAAGAATAATGCTCATATCGTATTTCGCAGACCCGTCAGGACTTTAGACGACCTTGTCGCACCCTATAAGGGGAAGGTGGTGTACCTGGATATATGGGGAACCTGGTGTGGTCCCTGTAGAGCAGAAATGAAATTCGCGCCGGCGCTGAAGCAACATATAGATACGGCGAAGGTGGTCTTTCTATACCTGGATATGGATGCCGATGAAAATGATGTCAGGTGGCGGGAATATGTGCAAATGAATAATATTGCCGGTGAGCATCTGCGTATGAACAGTGAAGATCTCGAGCCTATTTGGGTGGCGCTGCTGCATACCAGCCAGGTGCCGCGGTATTATCCGAGCTTCTTTATCTTTGGGAAAGATGGAAAGCTGACCAAGACACATGCAAAGCGACCGTCGGATAAGGAAGCCTTATATGCGCAGCTGCGAAAAGCAGTGGGTCAACCTTGAGCGATCGTGACATTTTCGTTGCGCGACGGGGGATACCTATTTTTTTCCTACATTGGGTATCCAAAAAATAACATCTTATGCCACATATTGCTTTACCTGAAGGGTACCCCGGCATCCGCAGCCTGTTTATGTACAGTCCCGTGACTGCCCAGCCATTGAATGATCTGGTACAGACCATCCTCCATGATCCCGCTACTTCCACGCTCACACCGGGCGAGCGGGAGCTGATCGCCACGTATACATCCAGTCTGAACCACTGTAAATATTGCGCCAATACGCATGGGGCCATCGCCAAGCATCAGCTGCAGGGTAACGAGCAGGTGGTAAAAGCGGTGATGAAGGACCCTTCCGGCGCGGAGATCAGCGATAAGCTAAAGGCGTTGTTGAAGATCGCCGCCAAGGTACAAGAGGATGGCAAGAAGGTGACGAGCGGGGATATTGCTTTTGCCAGGGAGCAGGGGGCTACCGACAAGGAGATCCATGATACGGTGCTGATCACCGCCGCTTTTTGCATGTACAACCGTTATGTGGATGGGCTTGGCACCTGGGCGCCCGATGATCCGGCTGTGTATGACGCCCTTGGTAAGCAGCGGGCCACGGAAGGGTATCATACCAAGCCATTTAAAGTAACCACTCCATAACCATCTATTTTATGCCTTATATTCCTTTAAAAGAAAATCTGCCGGGTATTACCGGGCTGCTGGATTATCGGCTGGACACCGCCTTGCCTATACGGCAGCTGACCCATATCCTGCTTCGGGGCGAGTCGACCCTTACGGAGGGGGAGCGGGAGCTGATCGCTACCATCGTCAGCAACGGCAATGAGTGTAAATTTTGTACGGCTGCGCATACCGCGGCGGCTAATCAGTATCTGGACCCCATTGTTGCTGAAAAAGTGAAGGCGGACCTGGATGCGGCGCCCGTGTCGGGGAAAATGAAGGCGTTGCTGGTCATTGCCCGTGCGGCGGGGAAGAATGGGAGGCTGGTGACGGCGGAGATGGTGGATACAGCGCGTGGGGAAGGAGCTACGGACAGGGAATTGCATGATACGGTGCTGATCGCGGCGTTGTTCAGTCTGTATAATCGGTATGTGGATGGGCTGGCGACTGTGACGCCTACGGACCCGGGGTTTTATGACCGGCTGGGACATATATTGCATGATAAGGGGTATTTGCCGTCGGAGGGGCGGTATGCTACGCTGTAAAAGGAGATGTTTATGAAGAGTAAGAAGCTATTGAGGGCAATACCTTTTATGGTGTGGAGTGTTGTGATGGTCTATACCTGGGTGGAGATGCT
>DASZXP010000207.1:0-47307 GCA_035545935.1 Puia sp.
CAAAAGAGCCGGCCGTCGCCACATGCGCCGTAAGGCTTTGCGCCTGCTGCTCTATCTCCGGGCGTTTGTCCCTGAAAGAACCCACGATGGCAGACAGCACATCCTTCCAGGAAGGACGGTTATATATAGCGCGGGGAGGGAAATAGGTCCCTCCATAAAAAGGCTTTGCCTCCGGCGTAAGAAACACATTCAACGGCCAGCCGCCGCTGCCGGTAATGGCTTGCACGGCCTCCATATAAATATGATCCAGGTCGGGCCGCTCCTCCCTGTCGATCTTTATATTGACGAAATGCTCATTCATGAAGGCAGCCGTCTCCGGATGCTCGAAGCTTTCTCTCTCCATGACATGACACCAGTGACAGGCTGCATAGCCGATGCTGACCAGTATAGGCTTATCTTCCTTCCGGGCTTTTTGCAATGCCTCTTCCCCCCAGGGATACCAATCCACCGGATTATGGGCATGCTGCAATAAATAAGGGCTGGTTTCCCGAGACAGTCGATTCATAACCTGGATTGCAAACTACAACCTTCAGGCCATAATCGACGCGGATCCGTCTATTTCTTCTTGGCCACTACAGCAAGATACTTCTCCAGAGCAGACACCATGGAAGGTGCCTGGGGATGGGGGGCTTTGATGTCCAGGGTGAGACCCGCATCTTCCACCGCCTTGGAAGTATTGCTGCCAAACGCGCCGATCTTAGTCCCGTTTTGCTTGAATTTGGGGTAATTATCAAAAAGGCTTCTTACGCCGCTGGGAGTAAAGAAACAAATGATGTCGTACTCGCTTTGATCGAGGATCACATGCACGTCATTGCTGATCGTACGATACATAAATGGGGTGGCAAATCCACAATTGTTATGCTTCAGCCAATTGATGATCTCGTTGTCCTGCTGATTTTCAGAACAGGGATAAAGGAACTTCTCATTCTCCTTATGCTTGTTGATGACATCGAACATACTCTTATTTAGTCCGTCCGCGCCATAGAACACCTTCCGTTTCCGGTAGAGAATGAATTTCTGAAGATAAAGCGCTACAGCTTCAGTTATGCAGAAATACTTGGTATCCTGCGACACGCTGACCTTCATCTCTTCGCAAATACGGAAAAAATGATCGATAGCATTGCGGCTGGTAAAGATCACAGCCGTAAACTGCATAATGTCGATCTTTTGCTTCCGGAAATCTTTGGCAGAGATGGGCTCCAAACGAATGAATGGATGAAAAGCAAGCTCCACATCGTACTTCTTGGCAAGCTCGAAATACGGCGACTTGTCTGTCTCAGGTCTGGGTTGCGTGATTAAAATCTTTTTTTTATCCCCGTTTTTAATCATTTGTGTTTCCCCTATGGATTTGTAAAGTTACTACACTTTTCCCAAATATGTCAATAACACCTTGTAAATCAGCAGCAGGGGTGCTATTTCGAAGGCGCAAATGTACGAAAAAAAGTAAAACGGAGAGAGTTTTATTTCATTTCTCACAGGCCGGTAGGCCGCTACCACCCTATAGATGAGCAATGCGAAAATCATTACTATTGAGATAGTTATAAAGATTTCCCGGATTTCGGGGCTCGAAAAAGTGATCAAGATCAAGAAAGGGAGAAGGAAAATTCCTAACATTTTGTTTACAAGGAACACCACAAAAATATAAGTGTCCGTAGCCCTGGAAATATTCAGGACCCACCCGCAAAACTTCAGGATGACGAACTTCCCCAGGTATAGGATGGCCAGACCGGCAATACAGTCCAGATAGAGGATCCAGAAATTGAGGGCCGCACCCCATTGGGAAAAATGCAAAAGGTAGCAGGCAAACAACCCTCCGGTGATGATAAACAGAATATTCAACAGCAGGGAAGGCAGCGGGGTCTGCAGCACCTGCTCCCGGATCTGTTGCTGCCGCAGCGACACACGGAAGAACAGGGTCATCAGGTTGGAAAAATATTTCTCGAAGAAAATGCGTACCAGCGCAAAATAGAACAGGATCCCCACCAGCAGATAAAAAAAACTGTCCTTGGAATTGGGCTTGTGCGGCTCGAAGGGCTGCGCCACCCATTTCCCGAAGAAATTGAAATAAGGATTGATGGACAGCACCCGCATCCAGTAGGCCATGGCGGGCGGGCCCTGCTCCCCTAACGGCGACGGAGCCGGCGGCGCCGGAGACACCACATTACTATCCTTCCTTACAATGGTCGCCTGTATCGCCGGGTCATGCCCCGCCATCGTATCCTTGCGCAAGCCATCCAGCCGTATGCTATCCCGCCGCAAACTGTCCCGGCGATGACGCCGTATGGCCCTTGCCATGGAATCTGCCCTGATCGCCGAATCCGAACGCACCGTCTCATGATGCCCCACCGTCGTATCCTGCACAGACCTCGCCGGCACGGTCGAGTCCACCTGCGCAAACAGGTTGCCGAAGAACAAGAGACACGGAAGAAGAAGAAAGGAGAATTTATACATGGTTACGTTTACAAAAGTATTTTAAAAAAAGCTTACATACCCTAAATGGATCTTGGCGTCATGAAAATTAAAGTTCGTATCATCCCGCTTGCCCAGCGCATAGGATATATTGAAGATCCCCGCCTTCGTCTCGAAGGCCAGCCCCAGCCCAAAGCCCAGGAAGCTGTTATTGAGATTATAACCCGGCACCGTATTCTTCGCCCAGCCCCCATCCAGGAACGTAAATAAAAAAGAATTCAGCCCTATCAGATAACGGTATTCCAGGGTGCCTACCATATATTGAGCCGCCAGAATGCTTTCTTCATCGAACCCTCTCAACAGCTTGTACCCCCCGATGCGGAAAAGCTCATTCCGATAGGTCGTCGGACTATTGTAAACACCCCCATTGAATCCCAGCTTCAACGTACTGGCGTGGGAAAGAGAAAAATAATGGGCCCCTGTCACCTTCAAAAGGAACTGGTAGGAGCTAAGCTTCACCGTATCGTACAGCTGCCCGAACGAAAAGCTGCTGTCGAAAGGGTCTTTCAGCTTGACGATCTGGGGGTTCTCTTTTATTTTTTTTGTCCCCACGGAACCCGTGAACTGCAGCTCATTCCCTCTCCGGGGGTTGAACCGGTAATCCGTATTGTTGAACTCATAAGCCAGCCCCACGCTGACACTCCGTATATCTGCCTCGGTGGGCAGGGCATGCGAAGCGATGATCTGCAACGTATCCACGTTCAGCAGGCTGGAGATCATGTCCTTTATAAATACGGAACCCGTCTGGTTGGCCGATAAGGCGTATTGCACGCCCAATAGCAGATTGACATTGATAAAAGAAGAGTCCTGCTTGTACAGGTCGAAGGACGTACTGACGCCAAAGGGCGAATTGAAAAGATAGGGCTGCTGAAACGCCAGGTTCAGCCGGGGGCTGCCCGCCTGTAGCTGCTGCCAGTTGAGACCGATGGTCTCTCCATTACCCAGGGCATTCTTCAGGCTGACGGTGGCCTCGCCCGTGACCAGGACCTTGTTGCCCAAAACGGGATCGCTGCTGGGAAGAAAACCCACCAGGGCATTGATCTGGCTGCTTTTCTTTGGCTTGAGATAAAGGTTGACCACCGAGCCGGTACCTAGCATGGTAAGCGTCCAGGGTTGCATTTCCTGTACATAGGGCAGCTCCAGGATCTTCCGGCTGATGGCTTCCAGCTTTTCCCGCTTGTATACACAGCCATTGGAAATGTTGAGATACCGTTGCATGAAATCATTGGATATCTTTCCGGTGCCATACATCCGGATGCTGTCTATATGGTACAAAGGCCCTTTCTCTACTTTCAATTTCGCTGATACCTCACCGTTGTCCCCAAAGCTGATGCTGTCCAGGCTCACTTTTCCAAAAGGATAGCCGTTGTCCTCCAGGTAGTTCAATAGCTGCTGCTGACGGGCCTGGTACTGTTTAAAGTCCAGCAGCCGGTGTGCGAACGTCTTTTCGCTCCAGGCGACGGCGGAAAGAAGGGCGGGATCCACACCGCTGACATCGACCCTTGCCCAACGGTAGGCATTGCCAAGGTACAGCCGGATGGTCGTCCCCAGCGAGTCGCTGCCCACACTGTCCAGGGAAGCCGTCAGATACCCTTTCCCCTGCAAGAGGGACGGGAGGGTATATATATACTCCGTGCAGGCATCTTTGCTCTTAAAAGTGCTGGTCAGCCCAAGCTGTTTGTGTATAAAAAGCGAGTCTTTGTCTACAGGAAGGATATGCAGGGGATATTGGGCCCACCCTTTGGTCACGACAAGCAGGAGCAGTCCGGCCACAATGCGTGTATATCGCCTTACATTTGTACTTCGCATCTATCCGTTAAATATAAGTAAACCCAATGGCAGGTATCTATCTTCATATCCCTTTTTGCAGGCAGGCCTGTCATTACTGTAATTTTCACTTTTCCACTTCCTTACAACGCAAGAACGATTTTATCGATGCTTTATTGAAAGAAATGGAGGCCCGGCGGGATTATATCCGTGACGCGCCGATACAGACTATTTATTTTGGTGGGGGTACCCCTTCCCTTCTCACGGAAGAGGAGCTGGAACGCATCCTTGACAAATTGCATATCCTCTTTTCCATCGCCCCGGATGCCGAGCTGACATTGGAGGCCAATCCGGATGATATGGCCCTCCCCGGCCGGCTGTCAGGCTGGCGACAGGCGGGGGTCAACCGCCTCAGCATCGGCATTCAATCCTTTTTTGAAGAGGATCTGCGGTGGATGAACAGGGTGCACGATGCCCGGCAGGCGCTGGAAAGCATCCGCATGGCCCAGGACGCAGGACTGGACAATATCAGCATTGACCTCATCTATGGCACACCGGGTCTTTCCGATGATCGCTGGAAAAAGAATGTGGAACAGGCATTCCGGCTGAGCATTCCCCACCTCTCCTGTTACGCATTGACAGTAGAGTCCCGGACAGCGCTGGATACGATGATCCGGCAGCATAAAAAGGACAATGTCGACCCGGATGACCAGGCGCGCCAATTCCTTCTATTGATGGACTGGACAGCCGCCGCCGGCTATGAACACTACGAGATCTCCAATTTCTCCTTACCCGGGCGACGCAGCCGGCACAACACCTCCTATTGGCAGGGAAAACCCTATTTGGGACTGGGCCCTTCCGCCCACTCTTATGACGGAGCCGTGTCCCGTCAATGGAACATCGCCAACAACGCGCTTTATATAAAGGACCCCATTTCCCGGGTGGAAAAGGAGATCCTCACGCCCACGCAACAGCTGAATGAATATATCATGATCTCGCTGAGGACAATGGAAGGGCTCGACCTGAACAAGGTCCCCCCGTCGCTGTTCAGCCAGGCTGAACAATATATTCGGGAAGGAAAAATGATCCTTAAAGACAACAAACTTATCTTGACGCGTGAAGGCAGGCTACTGGCCGACGGCATCGCGGCAGACCTCTTCTTCTAACAGTGACGCCACGGGCGTTTAACCATTCCACCCATAGCTGAAATACTCATTGTCGAAGCTGCCGTCGTCATATAGATCCACCATGGCATATCCGTTGTCGGTGCGGAAATGCTTGCCATTCCACCAATTGCCGCTCACCGCCCCGTTGCTGATATACGTGACCCCATTGTAGGTCACCTGCTCATTGAGATGGATATGACCGCTGAGACAAAGACGAACATTGGGATGCTTGTCGAAAAGACCGATGATGCGGCCCGCATCCGTATGCATATTGCCGCCCCCCAGCACATAACCTTCCTCGTCCTTTACCTGCTTGTCCACCGCCAACACCGCGGCCGACAGGATAGGAGCATGGGATACGATCACCACGGGATGGTCTGCCGGAGTGGTTGCCAGATCGTTCTCCAGCCATGCGAACTGCTCGTCGTCCAGCCGGATGGTATACCAGCTTCCGTCTTGCTTGGGATGAATGCTGTCCAGCACGATAAAATGCCAGCCGCCCTTGTCAAAGCTGCGATACTCCTTGTCCAGCCGCATTTTCTCCAGGGCATATTTCTTCCCGTATAAAGGATCGCTTTTTTCACCCATTCCCCAGCAATCGTGATTGCCGATGCAGTACTCGATGGGAAGCGAGTTCTCTTTCTTCCATACCTCGTGCCACAGCCGCCACTGTAATTCCACCCTGTCCTTTTTGGCTTGCAGCGAGTCGAATACCGAATCGCCCCCGCTCATGATAAAGGAAGGCGCTTCCTTCTGCGACTGCAAATGATGCAGACAGGCGGCCAGCCCTTCTGCCGCCCGAAGCTCCGGCTCGATATGGATATCGGTCAGATGCGCAAAACGAAGGACTCTTTTCTTTGTGGAGACAACAGCCGCCGGCTCCGCCAGCAGACCCGCTCCGGACAGAGAGCCAAAAACACCCAGCAGCCCTGCCCGTTTTAATAGTTCACGACGATTCATAGCTTAGTTTACAGTAAAACTATTCACTGGCATCGATCGGACTACATTAAATAATTGTGAAGACCTTAAACCTAAGCGGAAATATTATTGGATATCTTTATGGCAGTATCGATCAATTGCTGATCTTGTGTCTCTTTTGCTACATTTAAGAAGCTATTGATAATATTAATACCGCTACGCTTTACTTTGGGGCTGGGAGAGGATAAAATATCACGTGCAATGGTGGCTAAAATGCTCCCCGCCATGGCAGCTTTCTGATAATTACTTTTATCGGCGACCTTGGCTAACTGGTCCAATTGGCCGATCTTATCCCTTACATTACTGTCATCCGAAGCAATAATGTTCTCTTTATCCTTTTCGATCAATTCAAAAAAAGAGCCGGTAATGTTATTCAGAAAATTGTTACCTCTGTTATAGTTGTCTAAAAAGACACCAAAATGTGAATTGTAAGAAGAATTTACATCAACAGAATTCATACGATTTCAATTTTCGACAACTGCTCCTTCAGTTCCTCCTGTAAGTTACTAATTTTTTCCAGATCCTTGAAAGTAGTTCCTTAAATATCCTTTAAAGCCCTTATCGAAGTCGTTAGCAGGTCATACCCGGTGTATTTGATTAATAATGCGCACATTGCAATATTTTTTGCTTCAGTGTTTGGATTTATATCATTGACAAGCTTCAGAATATCGTCCGATAAGGTTTTTTGCTCTTCGCTGTTTAACGCACGCATGGAGCCCAAAATGATCAAAGGCAAATCTTTAGATGCACTTACGAACGGAATACCCCTCATAAGATCAGCTGCGAATTTTACATTGTCATTGGAAATAATTCTATCGAACTCGCTTTCCGCAGCCCGCAGAAAAACCGACAATATCGCCGCGGGCCCTACAGCAACTACCTGTCCGTTTGAGGTCTTATAATTAAAAAAAGAGCTGCGAAGGAAGGCCATCGCACCCAATCCCGAAAAAATGATCAAGCCTATGCTATGCTCCCCCAAAGCGCCTATATTGACTTTATAAATTTTGATGAATGAATACGCCGCAAATGACGCCACAAAATTGATCAGTACATAAATCCAGCTATATATATTCTTAAAGATCTTATTGAAAGAATTATACCGATTGATCAATTCAGAGAAGCCAAGGAATAGTCCCAAAATGCCGGCCACCGATCCGTATAAAGCATCGACAGTATTCATTAGAATAGGTTATGGTGCAAATATCCTGATTCACCAGATCAAAAGTGAAATGAATTTGGGAGGTAAAAAACGGGAAATTCACCTAATTTAATGATGGAACTTATCTCTCAAATAGTTTATGCCTTGCGCTGCGGCGAGGATGAGCACCATTACCAGAATGGCCGTGGCTCCGAATCCCTGGAATGAAAGAGGCATATAACTACGTTTTATCTATTAGACAAGGTACGGCTCAATTTGTTTAAATCCATCCCTGGCTTTAACATTTTCCCATAGAATGTGATAAATGGTAGCCGCAATGGGCATTTCCGCCCTTATCTCTTTATTTATCAAATAAATACACTTACTCGCATTGTACCCTTCCGCCACCATGTTCAGCTCCAGCTGGGCCGCCCTGACAGAGTATCCTTTTCCGATCATATTCCCAAAGGTCCTGTTCCGGCTGAACAGCGAATAGCAGGTGACCAGCAGATCGCCCAGATAAACGGAAGCGGCATAATTAGCGCTTCTCTTGTGCGTAGCGGGATCTTCCTCCGCATGGATACCCACCTCGATGTGCCGTATACCCACCTTTAAAAGAAAGCTGGCCATCTCATCCGCGCAATTGGCTATCAGCACACTGAGGAAATTATCCCCATATTCCAGTCCATGGGCGATACCAGCGCCCAACGCATAGATATTCTTCAATATCGCCGCATATTGCACTCCATACAGATCGTTGTTGATGACAGTATTGAGATACTCCGTCGCAAAATAGGACGCTATCTCGCTCGTCTGGGTTACATCCTCCCCGGAAAAAGTGAGATACGAAAGCTTCTCCGCAGCCACTTCCTCCGCATGACAGGGACCCATCACCGTATAATAGTCGGACAGACTGGTATCGAACTCCCTGCCAAGCCAGTCGTTGAGCAGGAGATTTTGCTCCGGCAATATGCCCTTTACCGCGGAAATGATCTTCTTCCCTTTGAATATGCTTTTATCCAGCCCCTGTAAAGTACCCGCCACATAGGCCGAAGGCACCGCGATCACCAGCGTGTCGCTGGCCGTGATCACCTCCTGCACACTGTCGCTCATGGTCAGCAATCCCGTATCGAACTGGACAGAAGGAAGATATTGCGGATTGTGATGCCGGGACTGTATATGACGTATGATGGACGGATGCCGGATCCACCAGTTAATGGGGGTCCTGTTGTCGGTGAGGATCTTGGCTAATGCTGTAGCCCAACTGCCACTGCCTATCACTCCAAAACGCATGTTTGCCTTCTTTTTAATTCTTATTGCCTTCGAACAGCTTGTCTTTAGGAACTATCTTCACCTTCATACCGCTCTTCAGGGTTTTGTTAACGGTGCTGTACGGACCGGTAATAACCATATCGCCTTCCTTCAGGCCATCTGTGATCTCGAAATAGTTGATATCCTGTATACCCGTCTTTACCTTGACCTTTCTCACCGTATCGCCAGGCTGCAAAACAAAGGCCACGATATCCATATCCCCCGAGCTCGACACGGATGTCTTGCTGTCGTCGGAGCCATTGTCATCCTTTTTGCTCTGGACACTGTTGTCTGAATTCTTTTCCCGGGTCGACACCGTATTGATGGGCACGGAAAGCACGTCGACATGGGTACGGGTCTGTATATCCGCATTGGCGCTCATACCAGGGCGGAAAGGGAAAGATTTAGGCCGCGAGGGATCGATAAGGTCCTTGTACGAGTCCGGCGACAGACGGATATGCACCTTGTAGTTGGTGACATCATTGGTGGATATGGTGGTCGAAGACCCGACGGCCGTACTCACGCTGCTGGCTATTTGCGTAACGATGCCCCGGAACTTCCGGGTGTTATAGGCATCTACCTCTACAAAGGCGGAGTCTCCCAAATGCACCTTGGGTATATCGTTCTCACCCACATCCACGATGGCTTCGATCTTGCTCATATCCGCTACCCGCATCATTTCCGTACCGGCCATCATGGAATTGCCTACCACTCTTTCTCCTTTCTTGATGCTCAGCAAAGAGACCACTCCGTCGATGGGTGAGACCACGGTGGTGCGGCTGAGGTTCTTGGCGGCAATATCCAGGTTTGCCCGTGCGCTGGCGACACCCGCTACATTTCCTTTTGCCGTCTGCAGGGCGGCCATATAATTTGCCTCGGCAGTCTTATAGGTGCTCTCCGAAGCCTCGTACTCGGATACGCTGATCACCTTTTGATCCAGCAGCTGCTTTTGTCTGTCATAGGTCTTTTTCGCGGCGTCCATAGCGGCTTTGAGCCCCGGCAGCTGTGCGGTCATATTGGAGACGAGCGCCTGCTGCTGACCCATCTGCGCGGCCGCCTGATCACGCTGGGTCGTATAGATATCCGCATAGATCCTGGCCAGCTCCTGTCCTTTGTGGACGCTGTCCCCTTCCTGGGTTACTTTGAGATCGACCACTTCGCCCGATATATCAGGGCTGATCTTTACTTCCTTCTCAGGATAGATCTTGCCGCTGGCCGTAACGATCTCCGTTATAGTGCGACGGGCTACCTTCTCCGCGGAGACCTTGGTCCCTTCCTCTTTACCCAGCACACCTGCTTTTTTCAAAAGCACCAGTATGATGACCAGCGCTACTATTCCGACTATTATCCAGATTGCTTTTTTCATAACGAGTTAATTCAACAGGTTAGTCTTTTGTTAGTTTTATTCCCAGCCCCTTATAGAACTCCAGCACCTTCAGCTTGAACACATAGTCATACTGGGATGACAACAGGTTTATTTCGGCATTGAATTTATTATTATCATTCGTCAGCAGGTCTATCGTATTGAGCATGCCGACAGCATACCTCTTATGTGCAAAGTCGGCGCTCTTCGTCGTAGCAGCCAGGCTGATCTTGTTGGCTTCATATTTTTGCAGCGCTATGCTCGCGGCTGTATACGCCTGGTAGATATTGTTCTTCAGTGTGAGATTATCTTGGTCCCTTTGCAGCTCCGCATTCCGCAGATTGAGCTTGCTCCGGGAGTAGTTGGTACGAAGCGTGCCGTTGTTGAAAATAGGGATATTGAGAGATAATCCGACGTACTGGTTAAAGCCATTATTCAACTGTTCGAAATAGGGTATTCTTTTGGAGACGGTATCATACTTATATACATCCTGCAGTACGGCGGCGTTTGTCCCTTCCACGTGGTAATCAGGCAAAGTAATCGTTGTCAGATATTGTGGGTTGCTGAGCGTGACCGTCTTGGCATTGCTGCTGTAATTGGTGCCCACGCTGCCCTGCAGCGACAAACTAGGATACATGGCGCCTCTGTTCGCCTTTACATTCTTCCGGTTGGCCTCTATCGTCAAGGCATCCGCCTTTTGCTGCGGCTGGTTTACAAGGGCCAGGTCATAGACGGCGTCAGGCTGCAGGTTTACCAGCTGCTCCACGGGTATCTGGTCCACGGGCGGCGTGTCGACCTCGAAAGGCGCACCGGCATCGAGCCCCATATAGGCTTTAAGCCCCAGTATATTTTGTTGGATCTGTCCTACCAGGGAAATATAGTTCGAGCTGTCCTGCGCCACCTGGGCCTCCAGCTCCGCGGAATTGAGCTCCGGCAGCGTACCCGCCTGGACCTGTTTGCGGGTGATCTCCAGCTGGGATTGAGAAAGCTCCAGTTTTTTCTGGGCGGCTTCCGCCTGCTCCCTGGCAAGCAGCACCTGCAGATACGCATTGGCGACATTCAGGCTGATATCATTCTTCGTCTTCTCCGTGCTGGCCAGGGACGCCTGCCAGGCATAACGGTTGGCGTCTATGGAATTTCGCAGACTAAAGAAATTGAAGACATTCACGTTGGATTGCAGGGAATAGCTGTTATAGAAATAAGTGACATTCGTCAGCGTAAAAGCGTTCACATTCTGTCGTCCCGCAATGACGGCCCCCGATGCACCCAACGCAAGCGTCGGCACCTGCTGAAGACGGCTCTGGTCCAACACCAGCTTATTAAGCCTGGCCTGCACATCCGCCTGTTTGATGGAAATATTGTTCGCCACGGCATAATCCACACAACGTCTCAACCCCCATTTGTCCTGGGCATGGCTCATGTGACTTAATAGCAGGGTTCCGGGTAACAAACACACCAGCAGCAATTTTTTCATGGTATGCAACTTAATCTTTAATGAGCGGACCTTTGGTCCGTTGGAGCCAAAAATACAGAATCCCCCCTCACGGTGTGCAACCGCTCCTAAAAATGGCCTGCACCATACAGCTGGCTTATGGCCAGGCTCTTAAAAAGGCCTGTTCCAGGTCGGCGATCAGGTACCCGGCATCCTCCAGTCCCGTATACAGCCGCAACATGCGGTGTTCATTATTGGCAGGGTCGAAATCCTCCGGCTCGATGCCGGAGCAACGGGGGATGATAAGGGATTCATGACCGCCCCAGCTCACGGCCATCATGATATGCCGCAGGGATTCGCAGAGACGGACGATCGGTCCCATCTCGGTGGTCCGGACATAAAAGCTTAACAATCCGCAAGCTCCATCCATCTGTTGCCTTGCCAGCTCATACTGCGGAAAGGTCTCATCCAGGGGAAAGAGAACGGATTCCACCCGGGGATGCCGTTTGAGATAATCCACCACCTGCCGGGTAGTATGGGCGATACGCTCCAGCCGGGCAGGCATTGTCCTCAATCCCCTCAAAAGCAGCCAGGCATTGAAAGGCTGGATACCGCTGCCGACATTGAGATATTCGCTGTCGAAGATCCTTTTCATCATAGCCCCCGACCCGGTAAGCACACCCCCCAGCGTATCGCTATGCCCCCCGATGTATTTGGTAGCCGTCTGCATGACGATGTCGATGCCCATCCCGATGGGCCGCTGGAAAATAGGCGAACAATAGCTGTTGTCGATGATGGTCGTGATATTCTCGGCGCGGGCCAGCTCGGCCACGGCCCGGAGGTCCTGCAGCTTGAACTCCCAGGAATTAGGGGATTCGAGATAGATGATACGTGTATTGGGCAGGATGGCACGCTCGAAATTTTCGATCCTCGTCCCGTCGATATAGGTAGTGCTCACTCCAAACCGGGGAAGGATGACGTCGAACGTCCTGGCCGCCCAGGTATAAGGCCGCTCCACCGATACGATATGATCCCCCGCCCGGACATTGGCCAGCACGGCGGCGAAAATGGCGGCGGCCCCGCTGTTGAAGACGAGACAATCTTCCGCCCCATCCAGCGCGGCGAGTTTTTTCCGGAGTATCTCCACCGTGGGATTGAGCCCCCTGCTATAGAGATATCCGCTGTATTCATCGTCAAACAGCGCTTTCAGCTCCGCCACCGATCCCACTTTGAAATTGCTCGTCTGGATGATGGGCGGGGCTATGGCATTGAAATATTGTGCCCTGTCTTCCCCTAGTTCGTTGATGATATAAGAAATGTCCATGGTTATTTTTTTGCCCGGCGTACTACAAAATACAATACAAAGAACAATGCAAAGATCGATGCGCCATAGCCCGCCGTCAACGGATCATCCAGCACGATGCTGGTGGCGACGCCGATATACGCGAAGATAAAGACCAGCGGCATCAATGGAAAAAGCCGCATGCGATAGATATCGCTCCGCTCTTCACCCACCCGCCTTTTACGCAGGATAAAAATACACGCCGCAGAGGTGGACATCCCGATGGAATCCAGGAAAATAGTATAGTTGATGATCTTTTCCACCGCGCTGGTGAACAAGGTCGTAAGAATGATGACAAGCGCAAAGGTCGTCAGCGACCAGACGATGGCATCGTGCTTCTGAGTCTTCTTCTTGAAAGCCGCCGGCAGGATACCCTCCTCGCTCATGGCATACATCACCCGGGGGTTGCTCATCAGGAGCACATTGACATAGGCCAGCACGGAAACGAACATCAGCACCCGGAGGATCTTTTCCCCGATTGGTCCGCAGAGATGTTTGATAAGGATGGCGGCTATGGAGTCGGCATGTTTCAGCGACTCGAAACCGATCACCTTGACATATACGAAATTGATGGAAAGATAGAGCAGGAGTATGATACAGATACCGTAGCTGATGCCTCTGGGCATGACACGGGAAGGGTTCTTTACGTCTCCCCCGAAATTGATGGTCTGCTGATATCCTCCATACGTAAAGGATACGGCTACAAGCCCTATACCCAGCGCCTTTAGCATGCCCCCGAACGAAGACGGCCCCGGAGCTGCCGCCGGCGCCTCCGTTACGCCGACAGGATAATTCCCGAACACAGATGACAGCAGCAGGACGATGAGTGAAATTTTTATGAGTATAAGTGCGTTCTGTACCCGGCTGCTCATTTTGATACCCAGGAGATTGACGATATAGAACACCGCCACCGCGCCGATGGTGATGCCCTGTTTGAATAGATCCGGCGTAGCACCGGTGAAAAAGAACTTCCAGATGTACTCGGCCCCGACGATCGCGACCAGCGCCGTGGAGCCCGCATTGGACACCAGGATGATACAATTGACGGCAAATGCCACGGAGGGATGGTACCCGTAGGAGAATATTTTGTAATAGCCCCCGATGACAGGATAGCGGGAGCCGATCTCGGCATAGGTCAGCGCGCCACACAACGCTACCAGTCCGCCTATGATCCAGGCAAGAAAGAACAGGGTGGGCGTACCAGCCTTATAGGCAGCTACGACAGGTGTACGGAAGATCCCCATTCCGATGGTCAGGCTCACCACGATCATGGTAAGATCGAACAGGCTCAGCTTTTTTTGACCCATAAGCACGTAGAATGTACTATTTAAAGATAAGGTTCTAAATTCGTATTATGTGGCCCGACACTCTTTAAATCCGAATGGATGAAAAAAACCTTACTGCTCGTCCTCCTCATACTGTCCCTTGACCGGCTGTGGGCGCAACAGGCCCCTCCTCCTTCATTCCTGCCGGACTCATCGGATACAAAGCCCTTACAGGAGGCCGTGGTAAAAGCATATGAACAAAATCGAAAGCTCACCGAGGTCGGCGCACCCGTCAGCGTCATCAGCAAGGCGTCCCTCAACCGCTTTGGCAATGCCAGCATCCTGCCCGCCATGAACGCCAACCCCGGCGTACGTATGGAAGAACGCTCCCCCGGCAGCTACCGGCTCAACATCCGGGGCAGCTCCTTACGCAGTCCCTTTGGCGTACGGGATATCAAGGTCTACTGGAACGAGATCCCGCTGACGGACCCCGGCGGCAATACTTATTTAAACGAGCTGGGCTTTTATAACTTCCAATCCATCGAGATCATCAAGGGAACGGCAGGCAGTCTTTATGGCGCGGGTATCGGCGGGGCCGTCCTCATCAACAGCATGCCCTCCGTCTGGGAGAAAGGCGTTAGTGCCGACTATGGCATCGGCAGCTGGAACACGCAGAATATAAATATGAACATCCGGACAGGCGACGAAAGCCATCGGAACATCTTTAGCTATTCGCATCAGAACAGCGACGGCTATCGGCAATGGACATCCATGCGAAGGGATGTCGCCAGTTGGGAGACACAGCTAAAGGCCAGCGACAAGCAGACCATCCATGCTTATATCCTGTACAGCGATCTGTATTATCAAACACCCGGCGGACTGACATTGGCGGAATATCTCGCCGATCCACGACAGGCCCGCCCCGCCAGCGGTGCTTCCCCGGGAGCCATACAGGCGCAGGCCGCTATTTTTCAAAAGAACTTTACGGCAGGCTTCAGCAACGAGTATCATTTTAACGAACACTGGCAAAATACCACCGCCGTATACGGAGCTTATACTGACTTCCGCAACCCGGGCATCCGGGTCTATGAAGTGCGGCAGGAACCGCATTTCGGGGGCCGCACGGTATTCCAGTATAAGACCCAATTGGGCGACAGCCGCCTCCAGGTCAATGCGGGGGCAGAGGTGCAGAAGGGATTCTTCGAAACCCGCGACTATGCCAACAAGCTGGGCGTACAGGACACATTACAGACGGATGACCGCATCGGCAGCTGGCAGTATATCCTCTTTGCACAGGCCGACCTGAAGATGGACGCGGGCTGGACCGTAACTTTGGGAGCCAGCTTCAACCGGAATGGAGTACAGCTCACCCGCACCTCCGTGCTGCCGCCCGTCACCAACGATATACGTTTTGCCAACAAGCTGGCGCCCCGCCTGTCCGTCCTGAAAAAGGTCCTTCCGGATGTATCGCTCTACATCAGCGCAGCCCGCGGCTTTTCCACACCCACCGCGCAGGAGCTGCAAAAGACCAACGGCGTCCTGGGACCGCCCCTCCAGCCCGAGGACGGCACAGACTACGAAATCGGCGCCCGTGGCAACCTTTTCCATGGCAAACTGTTCTTCGACATCAACGCCTTTTTCTTCGAGCTTTCCAATACCATCGTACAACGGATAGACTCCAACGGAGTAGGCTATTCGATCAATGCCGGCCACACGAACCAGCATGGCATCGAAAGCTTCGTTTCCTATCAGCTGGCCGACGCCCCCAACGGCTTCTTCCGAAGCGTCCGGCTTTGGGTAAGTCACACCTGGCATGATTTCCATTACAAGGATTTCTCCACCATGGGACATGATTATTCCGGCCATCGCCTGCCCAGCGTGCCGCCACAGACAGTGGTCGCCGGCATAGACATGCTGCTGCGGTGCGGGTTCTATACGAACGTCACCTTCACCTATGCGGACCGCATCGCCCTCAACGACGCCAATACGGCCTACGCGGGTTCTTACAACCTGCTGGGAGCCCGTATAGGTTACAGAAAAATAATAAACCCCCGGTGGAAACTGGATATCTATGCGGGCGGCGATAACCTCTTCAACACCCGCTACAGCCTGGGGAACGATATCAATGCGGCCGCGCCGCCCGCCCGTTATTACAATGCCGCGCCCACGGTAAATTATTTTGGGGGCGTGTCGGCAAATTATGCATTTTGACTCCCCTGACTTACCTTCGTGGCAGATGCTGGTTCCTCCACAGAGGGATTAAAAGGGAAGTCCGGTGCTATTCCGGCGCTATCCCCGTAGCTGTAAATGTCATTCCCACTCCGGCCAACTTCAGACCACTGTCCCCGAGGACGGGAAGGCGGGCCGGAACGACACAAGCCAGAAGACCTGCCAACATCATTCGATATTCATAGCTTTCGGGTGAAAAGCATGAAGTGAACCCTGCCACTGGCAGTCAATGCACAGGTAAGTCAATGCAAGCTAAAAAAGCGCTTCGGTCCATCATGTTTGTAGGCACAGGCTCCGACGTAGGGAAGAGTGTCATCACCGCGGGATGCTGCAGGATCTTCCGGCAGGACGGCTATAACCCCGCCCCCTTCAAGGCGCAGAACATGTCCCTCAACAGCTATGCTACCCCCGAAGGCCTGGAAATAGGACGCGCCCAGGCAGTACAGGCCGAAGCCTGCGGCATCCCCTGTCATACGGACATGAACCCCGTGCTGTTGAAGCCTACCACCGATCGACACGCCCAGGTCGTCCTCCATGGCAAACCCGCCGGTAATTCCTCGGCGGCGGAATATTTTCTTGCCCGTGACCGCGAAGCCCTTTTCATAGAGGTAAAAAATGCCTACCATCGATTGGCATCCCGTTATACGCCCATCGTAATGGAAGGGGCAGGCAGCATTTCCGAATTGAACCTGAAGCACCTCGACATCACCAATATGCGGATGGCCATGGCCGCCGGCGCCGCTACCTACCTCATCGCCGACATCGACAGAGGCGGGGTATTTGGCAGCTGTTACGGAACGATGGCCCTGCTGAGCCCTGAAGAAAGAGCCTGTATCAAAGGCATCATCATCAACAAATTCAGGGGCGACGCCCGGCTGTTCGATGACGGCAGGACCCGGCTGGCGGAACTTTGCGGCGTACCCATAGTAGGCGTCATACCCTATTTCCGCGATATTTTTATCGAAGAAGAAGATGCTATCGGTGCCACCGAAAAAAGAAGAACATACGCCAATGGCAAGATCAACATAGCAGTCGTCCTCCTCCGGCGCCTGTCCAACTTCACCGACTTCCATCATCTCGGCCGGGACCACCGCGTCAATCTCTATTACAGCCACAGGCCCGAAGACATCGAAAAAGCCGATATCATCATCCTGCCGGGGAGCAAGAACACCATCGAAGACCTGGCAACCCTCTATGACACGGGCGTCGTGGAGGCTATCCGGCGGGCCCACAGCCGTCAAAAGACCATCATCGGTATCTGTGGCGGCTACCAGATGCTGGGACAACGGATCGACGATCCCGACCAGGTCGAGTCGAAGGCCGGGTCCATCACGGGAATAGGTATCCTCCCCGTATTCACTATTCTGCAACAACATAAGACGACTCTCCAACGGCAATTCAGGTTCCGCGGGAATACGGACGTCTGTGAGGGCTATGAGATCCATATGGGCGAAACGATAGCCATGGAAAAGCCCAGCCCGCTGAATCAGCTGGTAGACGCAGCGGGAGCTTCCACCGACGGCAACACAGTCTCCGACGGCTATTTTTTAAGCGACCGCTGCTGGGGCACTTATCTCCATGGCATCCTGGATAACGCAACAGTAATAGACGCCCTGCTGGCGCCCTACACGGACACGCCGGGACAAACGCCGGACCACCGGCAATACAAAGAGGAGCAGTACGACAAGCTGGCGGCCCTTCTGCGCGAACATCTCGATATCGATCACATCTACAAAACCCTGGAAAGCTGATGTTACACGGACATGGAGATCACGGAGGCAGGGTCGTAGCCGACTTTAGCACCAACGTCTGGTACGGGGGCGAACCTTCCGGATTGAAAGAATACCTGTTCGGACAATGGGAACGCATACACCATTATCCCGAAGTATCGGGCGGGAGCCTGGCGACCCGGGCTGCACGTCATCATGGAGTAAGCCCCGGGAACATACTCATCACCAACGGAGCCGTGGAAAGCATTTATCTCCTTGCGCAAGCCTTCTCCGGACGCCGGAGCGCCATCGTCACCCCCTCCTTCTCCGAATACGAGGACGCTTGCCGCATGCATGCGCATCAGCTGACATTCATTCCGTGGCCAGATCTGGACAAACAACAAAAACTACCCGAGCTCTTATGGCTGGGCAATCCCAACAACCCCACAGGCGCGGTCATTACTAACATGGAGCCCTTGTTGCAGCACCATCCCGATACCCTGTTCGTCGTGGATGAAGCGTTTATCGAATTCACCCGCGCCATCGGATCGCTGACCCCGCTATTGGCAAGATATCCCAACCTGGTGATCCTGCGTTCGCTGACAAAATCATTTACAATCCCCGGCCTCAGGCTGGGGTATACCATGGCATCTCCAAAGATCATCCATCGGCTGCAATCGCTGAAAATGCCCTGGTCCGTGAACTCCCTTGCCCTGGCTGCCGGACATTTTATTTTCGATAACTATACGGTCATTCCCCTGGACCAGCTCCTGCAGAATAAAGATATCTTCCAGCAACAACTACGAGCTCTGCACCTTCACATCTATGAAAGCCACACCCACTATTTCCTCTGCCGGACAGAACACGGTCCCGTACAGGAGCTGCAGCAATATCTTTTGAACGAACGCCACATCGCCATACGAAACGCGGAAAATTTCAGAGGCCTCGGTCCGGGACATTTCCGGCTGGCGACACGGACGTCTGATCAAAACCAATTACTGATAAATGCGCTAAAAGAATGGAGCCTGCCATGCGCCTGATCATACCATTGACAGCAGGATACCTGCTGGACCTTTGGCTGGGCGATCCGGCCGGCTGGCCCCATCCCATACGCCTGTTCGGATGGCTGATCGCAAAAGGCGAAGCCTGGCTGAACCGCGGCAGCGCACGTTTTTGGAAAGGCGCCCTGTTGACACTCCTCCTATCCGCAGCTACGCTTGTCTTCTTTCATTATTTATTGATCCTGTCTTATCACCTCCATCCCATCGTCTATTACCTCGTCAGCAGCCTGTTCGTATTCTATGGGCTGGCCCACCGTCAGCTGATAAAGGAGAGCAGACAGGTCTTCGACACATTACAGCAGGAAGGGCTCGAAGCCGGCCGGCGACAGCTGTCACGCATCGTGGGGAGAGATACCCGCGCGCTAAGCCCCGGCAAGATACGCATCGCCGTTATGGAGACCCTATCCGAAAACCTCAGCGATGGTGTCATCGCGCCTTTATTTTATTATGCCTGCGCCGGAGTGCCCGGCATGATGATGTATAAGATGATCAACACCCTGGATTCCATGATCGGCTATCGCACCGACAGATACGAGCTGTTCGGGAAATTTGCCGCCCGGCTGGATGACGTGACGAATTTCATCCCCGCACGCCTCACAGCCTTCCTGATGGCAGTAGTAGCATGCAATATAAAAGCCTTTCAATTTATTATCCGGTACGGTCACAGGCACAAAAGCCCCAACGCAGGCTATCCGGAAGCAGCCCTGGCAGGTATCCTGGACGTACAATTCGGCGGGACCAATATTTATCATGGCGTCGCCGTGACAAAACCGTTCATCGGCAGCAATCCAAGGGAACTGTCATCGGAGGAGATCGAAAAGGCCATTAACATCAACCACCGGGTGTGCTTGTCGATGGTGGTATTGATAATTATAACAGGATTATGCCTAAATATATCATAACAGGAGGACCTGGCGTGGGCAAGACAAGCCTGTTGAAAGGCTTGCAGCAATGCGGATACCATGGCTATGCAGAGGTGTCCCGTCAACTGATCATCGAAGAAAAGGAAAAAGGCTCGGGCTGTCTGCCATGGCTGGACCTTCCCTGCTTTGCCCAAAAAGCATTGCAACGCATGTCAAACGATATTTGTAACGCCACATATACAGAGCATTCATTTTTTGACAGAGGCATTCCCGACATCATCGCTTACCTGCAGGCAGCCGGCCTGCCCGTAGGAAATGAGTATCAGGAGGCCGTAAAAAAACATCGCTACGCTCCCACGGTCTTTTTCTTACCACCCTGGCAGGAAATTTATGTACAGGACAGCGAAAGATGGCAAACCTTTGAGGAAGCAGCAATATTGGGAGAACATATACGGTCGGCTTACGAACATGCCGGCTACCATGTCGTGGAGCTGCCGCGCCACACCATACAGGAGAGGATCCGATTTATTCAAAAACAACTACTATGAACAGGCTTTTTTATCTTGTCGTTCTATCGTTCATGTTTTCTTGTCATTCGCCCGCGCCAAAGGATAAGGAGACACCTGCCGCCGCGAACAGCGGGGACACCATCCGGGTCCGGACGACGATACGCTATGCTCATGGCTTTACCATCGACTACCACGATGGCTACAAAATAGTGCATATACTGGATCGCAACAGCAATAAATTCGATACCCTGGAATACCTCCTGGTGCAAAGAGGCCATGCCGTACCCACCGGGTATCCAAAGGCGCAGGTGATATCCATACCCGTACAATCGATGATCGCCATGTCATCCACCCATGTAGGGATAGCGGATTTCGTAGGCGTATCCGACAGGATCACCGGACTGGGCAGCTTTAAATATGTCAACTCGCCCATCGTACGGGAGAATATCCGTAAGGGCAGGACCGTAGAAGTAGGCATCGACGAAAACCTCAATAACGAGCTGCTGATATCCATGCATCCCGGCTTGCTGATGGCAATGAGCAATCCCGAGGCCAACGGCGCCAAATACAAAGTGCTGACGGATGCGGGCATACCTGTCATCGTAAATGCGGAATGGCTGGAGAACACACCGCTCGGCAAGGCGGAATGGGTAAAGCTGATGGCGGCATTGACAAACAGGGAAGCGCTCGTCGATAAGAAATTCGACAGCGTTGTAAAGACATACGATAGCCTGGCGCAGCTGGCCCACCAGGCAAAAACACATCCCCATATCATTATCGGCATGCCTTTCAAAGGCTCCTGGTTCATGCCGGCCGGAGATAGTTATATGGCGCATTTTATAAACGATGCCGGCGGTGGTTATGCCTGGGCGAATAGCAAGGGCGCCGGCAGTCTGTCCCTGAACTTCGAATCGGCGGCGCCCGAGGCATTGAAGGCGGAATATTGGCTGAACCTGGGATATGTCACCAGCAAACAGGACATTCTCGCAAAAGATCCCCGGTATGCCAGCTTCCAATCGTTCAAAATGGGAAATTTGTACAACTTTGACAAAAGGACGAACGATCTTGGCTCCAACGACTATTGGGAATCCGGTGTCGTGAACCCTCATGTAGTGTTGGCGGATATGATCAGCATCCTCCATCCCGAACTATTGCCGGGTCATACGCTGGTCTATTATCGACAATTGAAATGATGAACAAAAAACATATGGTTGGGAGATGGGTAGCGTTATGCGTGCTGCTCGTCCTGATCTTCTTTCTGGACATTGCGGTCGGACCAGTCAGGATACCTTTAAAGTCTGTCCTTAGAATTATTTTATCCCTTCCGGGCGAAGACAAGACATGGCATTACATCGTCGGCCAGATACGGATCCCCAAGGCTTGTACAGCCGTGATAGCAGGCTGCGGGTTGTCCGTCAGCGGCCTGCAGATGCAGACCCTGTTTCGCAATCCCCTCGCGGAACCATCGGTGCTGGGCGTCACGGCCGGCGCCAGCCTGGGTGTAGCGGCCATCATGCTGAGCGGCGGCGGCATCATTACCCTGTACACCATCCGTGAACTAGGCATCTCCGGCAGCTGGCTTATTACCCTGGCCGGATGTCTGGGCGCAGCCGTTGTCATGCTCCTCGTGATCATGATCTCCAGAAAGGTGCGTGACAATATGATGATGTTGATCATCGGCGTGATGGTCAGCACGGCCACCCTGTCCATTATCAGCATCTGGCAATATTTCAGCGACGCCGAGCTGATAAAGGATTATCTGTTATGGACATTCGGCTCCCTGGGAGGAGTGACGGGAACACAGCTCTATATCCTGGGACTGGTGACATTGACAGGCCTTATTCTTTCCTTCCTTTCTTCCAAGACACTGGACGCCCTGCTGCTGGGGGATAACTATGCCAGAAGCATGGGTGTAACGATACACCGGGCGAGGGTCATCATCATTTGCAGCACGAGCCTGCTGGCGGGCAGCATCACCGCCTTTTGCGGACCCATTGGATTTGTGGGCATCGCCGTCCCCCAAATGGCCCGCTCCCTCTTTTCTACTTCCAGCCACAGGGTGCTGATCCCGGCCTGTTGCCTCATCGGCACAGGGCTCATATTGTTCTGTGATCTCATCGGTCAATGGCCCGGCAATCAGACGGCCCTGCCTATCAATATCATCACGGCATTGGTGGGCGCTCCGATGGTGGTGTGGATCATTCTTAGTAAAAACAATTTAAGCATATACGGATGAGTGGCCTGCAAACCTTATTGACAACACACCAGCTGGCGGCAGGCTATCATGTCGGCGGCCGGCCCATCACTATCGCAGGACCGCTCTCCGTATCGATAAAGGCCGGACAAATGATCTGCCTGCTGGGACCAAACGGCGCGGGGAAATCCACCCTGATGCGTACCCTCTCCGGTCTCCAGCCCAGGCTCGGCGGACATATCGACATCCTTGGCGATGGCGGCGCTTCCCTTCATGATCCTTCCCGGCTGGCGCGAAAGATCAGTCTCGTACTCACTGATCCGGTACGAAATAGCAGTCTCACTGCCTATTCACTCATCGCATTGGGAAGATATCCCTACTCCAGCTGGCTGGGCAAATTGAACGGCGAAGACAAACGCATCATTACATGGGCCATGGAAGTGACGGGCATCGGGGCCTACGCCGAAAGAAAGATGGGAACGCTGAGCGATGGAGAAAGACAAAAGGTAATGCTGGCCAGGGCATTGGCGCAGGACACGCCGTTGATGATGCTGGATGAGCCCACCGCACACCTGGACCTGCCCAGCCGGATCCAGATCATGCAACTATTGCACAGGCTGGCGCGGACGACACAAAAAGGTATTCTGCTCTCTACACACGAGCTGGATCTTGCGCTACAGGTGGCCGACGAGGTCTGGCTTCTTCAAAAGGCAGGCGGAGGGCTGGAAAAAGGCGCCCCGGAGGACCTTGTCTTGAATGGCACCTTCGAAGCCGTCTTTGATAAGGAAGGTATTCATTTCGATAAGAATACAGGCAGCTTTCACATCCATGCCGGCAGCTCGAAAAAAATAGGGCTGACAGGTGAAGGAGCCTCGATCTTTTGGACAAGAAGAGCGCTACAGCGCGAAGGGTTCCAGGTCATGGAGGAAGCTTCACTTTCCATCCACGCAGACCCGACTGGCTGGACCTTGAAAAGCATATCGGACAGCCAAACTTTTACTACCATAACAGCGCTCTTACAAGCATTGCGCAATCAATCTATTTATAATGAAGATATACACTAAAAAAGGCGACACCGGCTCCACCGGCCTCTTTGGCGGAAGCCGCGTGCCAAAGGACGATATACGGGTGGAATGCATCGGCGCCCTGGATGAGGTCAACTCCAGCATCGGACTGCTGCGCGTCAAGTTGGGAGCGGAACATCCCTGGCAGGCCCGTCTGCATAAGATCCAAAAGGACATGATGGATATGATGTCCCATCTGGCAAGACCTTCCGACGCCAAAAAGATCAATACCAATCCCATGCCCGAAGATGGCGCCTCCTTCTGCGAAACATGGATCGATGAATTGGAAGAAGCCATGACCAGCCCCTCCGAATACTTCCTGCTGCCCGGCGGCAACGAAGTATCCGCACTCTGCCATGTGGTACGCACACAAATGAGAAGAGGCGAGCGAAGACTGGTAACATTGATGCGGGCCGACACCGTACATCCCGCCATACCCGCCTATATCAATCGGCTGTCGGACCTTTTCTTCACCTTGTCCAGAGCAGAAATGGATAAAGCAGGAGTGGCAGAAGAGAAATGGAAGTTGTTCTTGTATAAGAGGTTTAAAAGCGAGACACCGGGAGAAGAACGAAAGACTATTTCTTAGTCTTATCGATGTTAAAAGGCAAACTATCCTTTGTTCTACGCAACGTCTCATTAGCTTTAGCAAGTTTTTGGGGAGCGTCAATCTTTCCATTCAGCTTGCTAAGCTCTTCACTGATGATATAAGTAAATTCTATACCTGTAATAGGGTCTTTTTCCTTTATCACTTTTTTCATATCCAAATTTACAAAGTTTTCTTCCTAATCAAAAATGCATTCACCTTCATATTCTTCATAAACACGACCCATTGTTCGCCTTTTAGCGCATATATGTCAAATCTGAGAGACAACTCATTTAAATTCAGTCCACAGGTCCTTTCTTACCGATACTGATAAAATCCCATCGGGAAAAATCATCCGACGCAGCGACTCCCTCATACACTTCGTAATTCATTTAGAATAGGTTTAATAGTTCCCCGATCAAAAAGGGGAACAAATTTACCTTTCTCTCCCCGGATAAATTTTAGAAAATTCCGCAGGTTAACTATCAACTTCCTACATTTGCCTCGAATTTGGTTGATCCGCCGTCAGGCGGACCATTAAAAGGGAAGTCCGGTGCAATTCCGGCGCTATCCCCGTAGCTGTAAATGCCAATCAACCCTCTCCGGCAAACTTCTAACCACTGTCCGCCAGTTGCGGATGGGAAGGTCGCCCGGAGAAGGCATAAGCCAGAAGACCTGCCAGATCATTTCACAATTCAAGGCTTTCGGGCGAAAGGCATGAAGTGTCCTCCGACTTCATTATTTATTTCCGAAGGCTCATTGACAGACATTATTCCATTAACCCCGGCGTCGACACCCGGAAAAACATTAACTGTAATGAGCAGAAAAAATTTCTTTCTTGGCATGCTGGCCATAGCCGGCAGCAATGCCCTTCTCGCACAGACGACACCCGACACCACCGCCAGACAATTGGACGAGCTGGTAGTCACCGCCACCAAATCTCCTAAGAAGCTCAGCGAGACCGGCAAGCTCGTCACCGTCATTCCCCGCGAGGTCATCGACCGCAGCGCGGGAAAAGACCTCTCCCAGGTATTGAACGAACAGACAGGCGTCCTGGTCAGCGGCGCCAATAGCAATCCCGGAAAAGACAAGACCATCTATCTCCGCGGCGCCAGCGATAAATACACGCTGATACTATTGGACGGCATACCCCTGAACGACCCCTCCCAGGTAGGCGGCCAGTATGACATACGCCTGATCCCCCTGAACTCCATCGACAGGGTGGAGATCTTGAAAGGCAGCCAGTCCGTATTATACGGCTCCAATGCCGTAGCCGGCGTCATCAACATCATCACCCGAAAAGCCATGTCCGACCAGACCACCGGCAGCGGCATCCTTTCCTATGGCTCCTACAAGACGCTGAAGGCCGGGGCCGACTTTGGACGAAAAGGAAAGATCTTCGAATACGACCTCAACTATCAATACCTGAACACGGATGGTATCGCCGAGGCAAAGGACACGTCCGGCGCGGGCAACTTCCCAAAGAACGGATACAACATGCAGGCCTTCCAGGCAAGGACGGGCATCAATGTAACGGATAATTTGAAGCTATCCCCCTTCTTTCGCTACTCGGAATTCAAAGGCAGCATTTCCAACGGCCCATTCGAAGGCGGAAAGATCCCCTATACCGCCAATCTCGTCAACACAGGTCTGACGGCCAATCTGAAATATCACAATGGCTCCGTCTACGCCTATTATGGATACGACTATACACAAAGGAATTATGGAGACCCTTATAATTCCGCCTACCAGGGACGCTTCCATCATGCCGAAGCATTCGTTACCCATCATTTTTCCGAGAACGTGCAATTAGTAGGGGGCGTCAACTTCCAGACCTATACGCTGGTCAGACCCGACACAGTCAACAGCATCATCAGCCCCTATGCCTCTCTTTTTTATAAGAACAAAGGATTGAACGTGGAGCTGGGTGGCCGGTATAACCATGACAACAAATATGGCAACAATTTTACCTATAGCTTCAATCCCTCCTATCTCATCAACAGGACGCTAAAGCTGTTCGTAAACATTTCTTCCGGGTTCAGAGCCCCATCCGTCAACGAACTCTACGGTCCCTTTGGCGCCAACCCCGCATTGAAGCCCGAAAAATCCAACACCTCCGAAGGCGGAGCGCAATTGTTCCTGCTGGGCGAAAAGCTTTCCGTCACGGCCGACTATTTCGATCGCGTAGTGAAGAACATGATCGTTTATGCCTACGATCCGGTGTCGGGTAACACGGGCTATTTCAACCGGGACAAACAGCACGACCATGGCATCGAGGCGGAGATCAACTACAACCTAAACAATACTTTTTCATTCCGTGCTTCCTATACCTACGTCACAGGGGAGACCACACAAAAGCTCGATACAAAAGACACCACGATCAAAGGCCTGCAGCTAAGACCTAAGAACAACTTCCAGTTCACGGCAGGCGTACGCCCCTTCAAAGGGATGTTCATCAGCAGCAGTCTGCAGGTCACCGGCGAGCGTTTCGATTACGCCTACCAATCCGTGCCCCCCTATGCAAAAGTGGCTGTCAACCTGGGCAGCTATACGCTCTGGAATGCCTATGCCGAATACCAGGTGCCCACTACTGGCTGCAGCGTGTTCCTGGATGTAAAGAATATTACCAACAAGACGAATTATTATGAAGTATATGGCTACAGCGTACAGGGTACTAACCTCACCGCCGGAGTCCATATTAAATTGTAATTCCCATCGCATGATACCCGATAAACTCCCGCAACATGCATAAGCTGATCTTTGTCACCGGCGGCGCCCGTAGCGGCAAAAGCAGACATGCCCAGCAGATGGCCTTGCAATGGAGCGATAACCCCGTATATGTGGCGACATCTCGTACCTGGGATGATGAGGAGTTTCGTCAAAGAGTCCAGCGGCATCGGCAGGAGCGCGATCAAAGATGGGCCTCTCTGGAAGAAGAGAAATACCTCAGTCGCCTGGAACTGGACGGACGAGTCGTCGTCATCGACTGTGTCACTTTATGGCTTACTAACTTCTTCATCGATCTGAAATATGATGTCGACGCCTGCCTGGAAGCCTGTAGAAAAGAAATAGACGCTCTATGTCAGAAAGAAGCTATTCTGTTGATCGTCAGTAACGAGATCGGCATGGGCGTGCACGCAGAGTCGGAGATGGGCAGGAAATTTACGGACCTGCAGGGCTGGATGAACCAATATATTGCGGCAAAAGCAGACCAGGTACTGTTAATGGTCAGCGGCATCCCTGTCACGATCAAGGGGCAAGTGATATGATAAAAGCGTATATGAAATGGACCTTAAATCAAAATAACAATGATAGAAACTTCCACCACCTCGACAGCCTCCTTACGCGAGACCTTGCAGACACGCATCGACGGTAAGACCAAACCCATCGGCGCCCTGGGAAGGCTGGAAGAGCTGGCGTTGCAGATAGGGATGATCCAGGGGACGGCCCATCCACGGCTGACCCATCCACATATCGTTGTTTTTGCGGGAGACCATGGCATCGCGGCTACGGGTTTGGTAAATCCTTATCCCCAGGCCGTGACGGCGCAGATGGTCCTGAATTTTATACATGGCGGCGCGGCTATTAATGTGCTATGCAGACAGCACAACATAACCCTTAAAGTAGTCGATGCCGGCGTCAACTTCGATTTCACAATGGAAGGCCCCCTTATCCATGAAAAGATCGCACACGGCACCCGCAATTACCTGGAGACAGAAGCGATGAGCCGCGAACAAGCCATTCAGGCCATGGATGCTGGCCGCCGCATCATAAAGAACTTGCATCAGGAAGGCTGTAATTGCATCGGACTCGGCGAAATGGGCATCGGCAATACTTCCTCCGCCGCATTGATCATGAGCTTTGTCACCGGCATCCCGGTGGAGGAATGCTGTGGCAGGGGGACGGGCGTCAACGACACGCAGTTGGAAACAAAGATCGCAACGCTGGTCTCCGTACACAAGAAGCATGCTTCGGCCATAGCCGCCTCCCCCGACGCCGTCACCATCCTGCAACATATAGGAGGATTCGAGATAGCGATGATGGCCGGCGCCTATCTGCAGGCAGCGGCGCTCAACATGGTGATCCTGGTGGATGGTTTTATCACCACTGCAGCCTTATTGCTGGCGGCCATAGAGGAAGAGCAGGTTAAGGATCATTGCGTATATTCACACACCAGCGGCGAGAAGGGGCATCAGCGTATGCTGGGTCACCTGAACGCAAGACCACTGCTCGATCTGGGTATGCGATTGGGTGAAGGCACGGGTGCGGCCATGGCATTTCCTGTCTTGCAGTCCGCGCTGGCATTCCTCCGGGAGATGGCCTCCTTCGAATCGGCAGGCGTTAGCAAAAATGAACCATGAAAGAGTGGAAAATATTTTTAACGGCCATCATGTACTTCACCCGCATCCGGGTCCCCCAAAGCATTGGTCATGATCCCGAGTATCTAAACAAGGCGTCCAAATACTTTCCCCTGGTGGGATGGATCGTAGGGGCCGTCTCCGCATTGATATTCCTTGTATTTACCCGCTTCATATCCATGGACATCGGTATCCTGGCATCCATCACCGCGGGGATACTCCTGACGGGCGCCTTTCATGAGGATGGCTTTGCGGATGTCTGCGACGGATTTGGCGGCGGCTGGACAAAGGAAAAGATCTTGCTCATCATGAAGGACAGCCGGGTAGGCGCCTTCGGGGTCATAGGATTGATCGCGATATTGGCGGGCAAGTTCCTTTTACTGCGGGAACTGCCTTCCTTTACACCGGAATTGAATGGCCCGTCACGAACAGTATTTTATAATTATCGCTATTTCATCGGAGCCATCCTGGCAGCCCATAGCCTCAGCAGGCTGATGCCCGTGCTGGTCATCCAATGGTCGGAGAATGTGACGGACCCGGAACATAGCAAGTCCAGGCCCGTGACCGGCCGCCGGTTGTCCTTAGGAGAGCTGATACTGGCCTTGCTATTGGGGGTGCTGCCCCTTGCCTTCTTCCCCTGGCCCTTTTGGCTGGTGATCCTTCCGGTGGGGTATGTCGCCTATGAAATGGTGAAGTATTTTAAGAAATGGATCGGGGGCTATACGGGGGACTGCCTGGGCGCCATTCAACAGGTGACGGAGCTGACTGTCTATCTTGGCTGGGTTATTGTCTGGAGATACATTGTATGAAAAGCATCTATTTGATAAGGCATACGACCCCCGCGGTGAGCAAAGGCATCTGCTACGGACAGACAGACCTGGATGTGACCGAAAGTTTCATGGACGAGGCAGCCATTATCCGGCAGCACCTGCCTCCCTCTTTTTCATCAGTGCACACCAGCCCATTACAACGATGCTCCCGTCTGGCGGAGCATTTATTTCCCGGACACAGCATCCGGCTTCATCCTGAACTGATGGAGATCCATTGCGGCCAGTGGGAGATGCGGGGTTGGGACGATCTGCCAAAGGAAGAAGTGGACCCCTGGATGAAAGACTTTGTGCAGATCAGGATCCCCGGCGGGGAGAGCTATCTGGACCTGCACCAGCGGGTGACAGGATGCTTTGGCCGTATACATGCCGGCATCGACGGCCAGTCCCTTCCAACCCCTGGGATGGCCGGATCGTCTGATGAGGCCATAGCCATCGTGGCACATGGCGGGGTCATCCGGAGCATCCTCTCCCATATTACCGGGACGGCATTGATCGACAGCTTTAAAGTATTTTCCCTCCATTATGGATGCGTCATCCGGGTATATGGACCACCCGACAGCCTGCAATATGAGATCTTATCCAACCAGCCCCCCCTGGAAAAAGAACAGCATAAGCCCAGGAGCTTTTATTAATGTCTGTCCTTGGGACAACGAACCTCCGGCTCGTTTTTGTTGGCAAGTAAATTTTTTAACGTAGTTTTGCAGGCCATTTAAGTACATGGTCCTGTAGTACAATGGATAGTATAAGGGTCTCCGAAGCCCTGGATTCCAGTTCGATTCTGGACGGGACCACCAGGAGCTCCTGCCGGGAGCTCGAAAAAACTTTAAAAATACCCACCTAAACGATCAATAATTTTGCAATTATTGGCCGATGCTGTTTTATTTTTGTTAATTTACATATTTAGGACTTTTTCGATTGAAGGCCTGATCATAGTCACACAAACCTGTTTAACCCGCTGATCAACCCCCAGTGGTGGGTCGGCACTATTTTTTTCACTATGTCAACGAACTACTACCATCCGGGACGGATAGGTCCCCCTATTTCAATTTGTTATCCATTTCATTTAAGAGGCAACCTTACACAGCAGACAGCCGTGTAGACTTCTTGGCCCTTTGGGCCCTGATCTCTTCAACAGGTCTGACTGGTCACATATTTTTTGATATACTTCTATTTGGTTAACATTAAAAGTCACAGCTTATGAGAAAAATTGCATTCCTATGCTCTTTAATTTTCCTGTGCGGCCAATTGTTGGCTCAAACCAGGACCATCAACGGTAAAGTACTGGACGAAAAGGGAAATCCCATTCCCGGCGCCAGTATACAGATCAAGGGAAGCCGCGGCGGCACCAGCACAACAGCAGACGGCACCTTCTCCATCAGTGTACCGGCAACAGCTAAAAGGCTGGTAATCTCTTCCATCAATTTCACCACCCAGGAGGTGGACATTTCCGAGAACATGTCTGTCACGCTGAAGGCCGGCTCAGGCAGCCTGGATGAAGTGGTCGTTACCGCCTATGGCGCCACCAAGAAAAAGGCCTTCACCGGAACGGCGTCCGTGGTGAACAGCGACCAGTTCAAGGACCTACAGGTCAGCTCCATTACCAACGTACTGCAGGGTAATGCCAGCGGCGTATTGGTGGTCAACGGCAACGGCCAGCCCGGCGAAAGCCCCGCTATTCGTATCCGCGGCGTCGGATCGGTGAACGCATCCGCTGATCCTTTTATCATCCTGGACGGCTCACCCTATGGCGGCAACCTCAGCAGCATCAATCCCAATGACATCGAAAGCATCACGGTATTGAAGGACGCATCCTCTACCGCGCTGTATGGTTCCAGGGCCGCCAACGGTATCCTGCAGATAACCACCAAGATCGGTAAAGGCACTCCCAAAGTAGCCGTCTCCGCGACAAGAGGTTATTCCAAGCGGGCAGTGGACGACTATAAGTATGTCAACAACGAGCAGTTGTACGGCCTCACCTGGGAAGCCCTGAGAAATCAGGCCAATATCACCCCCGGCCTGGCAACCTCTATCGGTGCCGCTTCCTCCGAAGACTATGCCAGCCAATCCGTGGCAGGCGTTCTCGTCTACAATCCCTTCGGCGTGGCACAGCCCATCGGTCTGGATGGCAAGCTCGTTTCCGGCGCCAAAAGCCTTTGGAGCGAAGACTGGGGCAAAGACCTCCTGCGCACCGGTCAAAGGACGGACATCAATGGCTCCGTCTCCGGCGGTTCCGACAAGACCCGCTACTTTATTTCCGGCGGTTACCTGGACGATCAAGGTCTGCCTATCCAGTCGGATTTCAAGCGCTATTCCGCAAGATTCAAAGTTGACACCAAGGTCAACGACTGGCTGAATGTTGGCATCAATGCCAGCGGTTCCTATTCTACGCAGAACTATCCCATCCAGGGCGGCTCGGCTTATTCCAACGTCACGGGTTGGGTTCGTTCAGTATCCGGCATTTACCCGGAATTCGTTCGGGATCCCAGCACCGGCGCACTGATCCTGGATGCAGCCGGCAACAAGCAGTATGATTATGGCAATAACGGACCTCTCCACCGTCCCATCTTTACCCCGGGCAATCCGGCAGGTACGACGGCGCAGAACCCCACAACTTATGACAGGTATCTTACCTCCGCCAACGCCTACGGCGAGGCGCAGATCATCACCGGCCTGAAATTCAGGACGCAATACGCGGTCGATCTGTATCAGAACCAGTACAACAGCTACTACAACCCATTCGTAGGGGACGGCGCCGCCTACGGCGGACGCAGCGAGAAGACGCGTACGAACAATGCCACCCAGACCTTCACCAATACCTTCACCTACGACAATACCTTCGCTGATATCCATCACTTCAATGTAGTGGTCGGTATGGAAGCCTATCGTTACCACCAGGGTGTTGTAGACGCCGAAAGCAGGGGCTTTACCTTCCCCGGCACCACCGAGCTGGCCTATGGCAGCACTCCTTATACCGCCAACTCTTATTCCTATGACAATCGCATGGTCAGCTATTTTGGTCGCGTGAACTATGACCTGGGTGAAAAATATCACCTGTCCGCTTCCATCCGCCGGGATGGATCCAGCAGATTCTCCGACTCCGCCCGCTGGGGTAATTTCTGGTCCGTCGGCGGCGCCTGGAATATCAACAAAGAGGCGTTCATGTCCGGCATCAGCACGTTCAACGACCTGAAGCTGCGCGCCAGCTACGGAACGACGGGCAACCAGGCGTTCCTGGATAACAACGGCAATGTCGTTTATTTCCCTTATCTGTCGACCTATTCCGCCGGTGCGAATATCGCCGGCTATGCGGGTTCGGTCATTGCTAACCCTGCGAACGGCAGGCTCACCTGGGAAAGCCAGAAAACGCTCGACCTGGGCCTTGACTTCGCCCTCCTCAAGAACAGACTGTCAGGCTCTTTTACTTACTTTACCCGCAAGTCCTCCAAACTGCTGTTCAATCGTCCGCTGCCTCCCTCCTCCGGTCTGGATGGTGTGAACGACAACATCGGTACGGTGACCAACAAGGGTATCGAGATCGACCTGACCAGCATCAACGTCCGTACACATGACCTCGAGTGGACCACTTCGGTGAATTTCTCCAAAGTGACTAACAAGATCACCGAGCTGCCGCAAACGTCTATCACAGGCGCCAATTACAGCAACCTCATCGTCGGCCAGCCCCTGAACAATTTCTATATCCGCGAATACGCCGGTGTGGACAAGACAGACGGCGCCCCCATGTGGTGGATGGATCAGACAGACGCTACTTCAGGCAAGACTACCCGGGTAGTGACCAAACAATGGAGCGCTGCCACCCGCTACTACAAAGGCACGTCTCTCCCCGACTGGATAGCAGGTGTTACCAATACGGTGAAGTACAAAGGATTCGATCTGAACGTTCTGCTCTATATCAACTTCCGTGGCAAGATCTATGACGGCAACTACGCAGGGCTGATGTATTCCGCCGTAGGCAATACACCCGGTTCCAACTGGAGCGTGGACATGCTCAACAGATGGCAAAGCCCCAGCAACCCCGGCGATGGCAAGACACCCCGTCTGACGACTACCACGGATGACCAGGCCAACTCCGCCTCCACCCGGTTCCTGTTCGACGACACTTACATGCGTATCCGTAACATCACCCTGGGATATACCTTCCCGAAATCTATATTCGGTAGCGCCAGGATCAACAGCGCACGCGTGTATGTCGACCTGCAAAACCCATTCACCTTCTATAAATACAAAGGACTCGATCCTGAAGAAGGTGGCCTCGAAGGCGTAACCAATGGTGGTTCGGTAGTATACAAAACGTTCTCCGCCGGATTGAGCGTTAATTTTTAATCTTTATCCATTAATACTATTATTATGCGTTTGACAAAATATATATTGATGGCCGGCGTAGGCATGCTTACCCTGGCCTCCTGTTCGAAGAATTTTATCGATGGAGTAAAGCCTACGGATGGCAGCCTCTCCTCTACCATTATCTTCAGCTCCAAGATCGGAGTGGACAATGCACTGACGGGTATCTACGAAAATATCCGCGACTATATCCCTTCCATAGGCCGCCAGAACATGTACGGCTGGAAGACCGCCCAGTTCAATTTCGACATGCGCGGCGACGATCTCATCTCCGACCCAGCCAACTGGTGGCTCTATGAGAACAATTGGACGGACAATGCCTATGGCCGGATCGCCACCTCTGGCAGGACACTACAGATCTGGGCGTTGAACTATAAGGTCATCAACAACGCCAATGCCGTTATTGCAGGCGTACCCGGCATTTCAGAAGCCCAGAGCGTAAAGGATGCGCTCATCGGGGAAGCCGAGGCCTTAAGAGCCTGGGCCTATTTCAACCTCGTACGTGTTTATCAGTTCACTTATTCCAAGGACACTACCGCGCCGGGAGTACCCATTTATACCGAACCTTCCGGCAGCAGCACATCCGGTAACCCCCGTGCACACGTCAGCGCCGTCTATGCACAGATCGTAAGCGACCTTGAAGACGCCGTGAGCAAGCTGACGAGCGACAGAGTGGATAAATATCGGATCAATAAAGCAGTGGCGCAGGGTATCCTCGCACAGGTGTACCTCGAAATGGCCCCCGCCGACAATTCCCTCTGGGCCAAGGCACAAAGCAATGCGGCAGCCGCAGCAGCCGATTTCCCCCTGATGGATGCCAATGGCTATAAGGACGGTTTCAATTCCGTATCTAATGGCGAATGGATGTGGGGTCTGCAGTTCAATGCTTCCCAATCCTATTCCTATGCCGGGTTCTTCGGGTACATCGAGCCCACGGATATCACGGGCGCCGCAGGCAGGTACAATGACATCTATGTCAACTCCAGCTTCGTCAACCTGTTCAGTGCAACGGACATGCGTAACCTCTTCGACGATGCAACCAACCAAAGCAGCTCTTCCCCCTGGAAGAAATACGTCACGCTGAAATTCCGGGACAATGCAACCCAGTCGGGTGACTACGTCATGATGCGCTCCGCCGAAATGTACCTCATACAAGCAGAAGCGCTGGCGCAACAGGGACAACAGCAACCAGCCATCGATATGCTTTACTCGCTGCAAAGCGAAAGAGACCCTAACGCGGTGAAGCCGACAACCACGGATAAACAAACCCTTATCAACCTGATCCTGGTCGAACGCAGGAAAGAGCTCTATGCGGAAGGAGGTGTTCCCTATTTCGACATGAAAAGGTATCAGTTGCCTCTGGTGCGCACCGGCATCCAATGGAGCATGCTGAACATACCCGCCGACGACAATCGCTGGAGATGGCAGATACCACAGCCAGAAATGGACGCCAACAAGAGCCTGACCAGCGGTGATCAAAACCCATTGTAAATAGTAAACCAAATCGACTATGCATTCCAATAGAATAATAATATGTCTGCTGATCCTTGCCGTAGCTTTCAATAGCTGCGTGAAACAAAAGTTCGATACGCCGACACTGGCGGAATTCGCGGCTCCCGTGGCCGGCAATCAAGGCTCTTATTTCATCCTGCCGAATGACCCCTCCAGCGAATTCAAAATACCCATCGGCATCACTACGACGTCCGGCAAGGACAGAACGGTCAATTTCACCGTGACATCCCCGACGGGCGCTGTAGCAGGAACACAATACACCATCGCCTCCAACTCCATTACGATCCCCGCCGGCAAAGCCGTCGATTCCATCTCCGTAAAAGGTATCTATGATGCTTACCCATCCGGAAGGATCGACACCTTGATCTTTACGATCACAGGCGGCGACGCGGGTGTATACACCGGGTCTGAAAAGTATACCCTCGTAGTGCAAAAATACTGTGACGTCGTATCCACCGATCTCGTAGGAGATTATGCAAGCAGCGACGACCTTTACGAAGGCGAGGGCAGCGGAGCCGCCCCATATACGGTCAACATCAGCAACTGGACATCGACAGGGCCCACCAGCGCCACCATTACCTTAAAAAACTTTGGAGCAACCCCCGATAATGGCTTCGGACCCTTTGCCCCCACTGATGCCGCGGCCACCGGCATAACCGCCAAACTTGACTGGAGCGATCCTTCTAACTTCACTGTTACCATCCCCAGTCAACCTTATAAAGGCGCCGTACTCACTTATGGACCCGGAAAAATTGCAGGCTCCGGATCCTTCTCATCCTGCCTGGAAACATTTAAAATTACCTTTGTTGTAAGTGTAGGTTTGGGAGATTTCGATCCGATCACTACCGTGATGGCCAGATAATAAAACCAGACAACAAAAAAGGGGCGCCAGTCGGCGCCCCTTTTATTTAAAAGACTTTATCCTACTTCAACACCTCCTTCAGCTTCCCTTCCAGCTCATCTCCCCTCAACCCCTGTCCGATGATCTTTCCCTGCGGATCGATCAGCACGTTAAAGGGTATGCCTTCGAAGTGGAATGCCTGCACCGCCTGGCTCTGCCAGAATTTGAGATCGCTGACATGCGTCCAGGTCAGATGATCTTCCTTTATAGCCTCCTGCCAGGCATCCTTTTCCTTGTCCAGCGAAACACCCAGGATAGCGAAATTCTTATCCTTGAACTCCTTATAGGCCGCTACCACATTGGGATTCTCGTTTCTGCAGGGTCCGCACCAGCTGGCCCAAAAATCCACCAGCAGGTATTTTCCCTTGAAAGAAGATAACGAGACAGTGCGACCGTTCACATCCGGCAAGGACAGCTCGGGCGCCTGCCGCCCCACCCAGTTGGAATTTTGTTTTTCCATTTGCGCCAGCTGATCCTGGTAATCCTTCTTTATCCCCTGTATAGTGGCGTTGGTGGGGAATTTCTTTACCAGGTTGTCAAGCGCAGCCTCGAATTCCGGCTGGGAGCAGCTGCGGGAAGCCCATCCAAGCGCCAGGGCGCAAACAGGGGCGCTATTGTTGGTATTGAGGAATTCCTTAAGAAAGGTATTGATATCCTGGATCGCCTTGTTCTTTTTATCGGTGGCGGCCAGTATGATACTGTCAGGAGCATGTATGCCCTTCAGGCTGTCCAGACGGGCCATGCTTTTTTCCATCTCGAAATCCTTTCGGCCAAAAACATTTACGAGGTCCTTTAGCTGATTGGTGGCATCGGAGCCGCTGACATCGTAAAAATCGTCTTTCTTCCCGAGATCTACGTTTATCTTCAATTCCGGCACGTCATTCACGACAGGCACGGCAAGAAGATCGGCGCCGAAGACCACTTCGTAAATCTCCTGATCATGGGTCATCCCTGTCAGCGAGAAATGTCCGTTGTTGCCGGAGAGCTTCGCAGAGTCCAGCATGACAGGCTGCTGTGATTGATCCCTTCCCGAAGGCAGCCCCAGCAGATAGACCCTATTCACAGGCCCCGCCGTCGCCGACAGCTTATCAGCATTCTTATAGGTACCCTCCACGGTGAAACCGCCTTTCTTCTTAGGTACGCATCCGGTCAGCACAAGGGTGACGGTCATCAGGCCTAAAACACTTGTATTAAAAAAAGCACGCTTCTTTATCATATATATCGTAATATCAGTTTTCCAATTTTTCCAGCAATAATTGATTGGTCAGCCGGGGGTCCGCCTTGCCTTTGGAGAGCTTCTTTACTTCTCCAACAAAGAGTCCGATAAGCCCTTTTTTCCCTTTGCGGTATTCCGTGACCTTGTCGGGCATCTTGGCCAGCGCCTGTTCTACCCAGGCAGCGATCTCGCTGGTATCCGAGCTTTGCAGGAGGTTAAGGGAGACGGCAACATCCAGGGGCTCGGCCGAGCCATCTTTTAACAGGACAGGGAAGATCCTGGAGCTGGCGATGGAGAAGCTGAGACGTCCTTCTTCCACCAGCTGTATCAAACGGGCCAGGCTGGCGGGCGCAACCGGGAAATCCTTTAATGCAAACCCCTGCTCATTTCTCGCCGACCATACGGGGCCCTGAAGCCAGTTGGCGGCCGCCTTATAATGAGGGGTCTCTTTGATCAGCCTTTCAAAATAATCCACCGTATCCTTATCGTCGCAAATAACACGGGCGTCATATTCGGGTAATTGCAGCTCACGGGTATATTTAAGCACAAGCTCTTCAGGAAGGGCTGGGAGGGAGCTGCGTATTGATTCCAAAAAGGCATCGCTGACCTGGAAGGGTGGGAGATCGGGGTCCGCAAAATAGCGGTAATCGTTGGCTTCCTCCTTGCTGCGCAAGGAAAAAGTGGTGCCATCGCCCGCGTCGAAGCTACGTGTCTGCTGCTGCACGGGAATACCTTGTTCCGCCAGCTCTATCATCCGCCGCGCTTCGAACTCGATGGCCTTTTTTACATTGCGGATGGAGTTCAGGTTCTTTACTTCCACCTTTGTTCCGAGGGTCGTGACCCCCTTCGGACGAATGGAGACATTAGCGTCGCAGCGCATGCTGCCTTCTTCCATATTGCCATCACAGATATCCAGATGGCGTACGATCTTACGCAGTTCGGTGAGATAAGCATACGCTTCGTCCCCGCTGCGCAGGTCCGGCTCCGTAACGATCTCTATCAACGGCACGCCCGCCCTGTTATAATCCACGCAGGTATTTTCCGCATCGATGTCATGTATGCTTTTACCCGCATCCTCTTCGAGATGGATACGGTTCAGCTGGATCTCTTTCTCACCGCCGGCCGTACGGATACGGACAAATCCACCCTTGCAGATAGGAGTAGTATGCTGCGATATCTGGTATCCCTTGGGAAGGTCGGGATAGAAATAGTTCTTCCGGGCGAAATAGTTATTGCGCTCTATCTCACAATGACAGGCCAGTCCCATTTTAATGGCAAACTCCACCGCCGTCTTATTCAGTTTAGGCAAGGCGCCCGGCAGACCCAGGGTTACAGGACTGACATGCGTATTCGGCTCGCCGCCAAAAGCCGCGCTATCCCCACAGAACAATTTGGTACGGGTCAGTAGCTGGGCATGTACTTCCAGGCCTATAACTACCTCATATGCATCGTAATTGCTCGACATTTCCGCAAATTTACCATATTCGGAGGGTATTTCCCCTCCCGTTTAACAATTGATAAGAAATCCCGTGATCTGTCCATTGCTAGACGCATTGATGTAATTTGAGCCTGAAAGTCAAGTACATGGAACAGAACAAAAGCAGCGCCACCTCCCTGGGGGTCGCCAGCCTGCGAGCCGCGCACCAGGTCCTGGACGGAGAACCCAAACTATTGTTCGACCCGGTGATCCTGCGGCTCCTGGGGTCCGCCTTCGAAGAGCAGCTTCGACAGAACGCCGACCGTTTCCGGAGCCCCGCCAGCATAGGACTGCGATCCCATGTCCTGCTCCGCAGCCGCTTCGCGGAAGACTGCCTGGCTGCTGCCTGCAACCGAGGGGTCCGTCAATACATATTGCTGGGCGCCGGGCTCGATACCTACGCCTGGAGACAGCCACCGGAGCTGGAAGAGCTCCGCATCTTCGAAATGGATCATCCCGCCACACAGGAACAAAAAAAGCAAATGCTGGACAGGGCAGGATTGAAGACTCCCGCAAACTTGTTCTTTACCCCGATTGACTTCGAACGCACTACCATCGCCGAAGCCCTCCGCGAACAGCCATTTGATCCGGATGCCCCCTGCTTTATCTCCTGGCTGGGCGTCATGGTATATCTCAGCATGGAAGCCATCGATGCCGTATTCGACTGGATGATCTCATTACCGGCCGGTAGTGAAATGGTGCTCACCTTTACTCAAAAAAGAGAAAACCATCTTTTGAGCCACCGGGCCGCCGAGCTGGGTGAGCCCTGGCAAACCTTTTTTACCCCCGAAGAGCTGAAGGAAAAGCTTATTGCCCGGGGTTTCTCTTCCGTACAGATCCTGGAGCCGGCGGACGCCTGGCGCAACTATTACTCCCGAAGGACAGATGAACTGCCTGCTCCCCGGCATGCGAGCATTGCGCGCGTGTGCAAATAAAAAAAGCTCCCTGCCGGGAGCTTTCATGATTACCCGCCATCAGGCGGCCCAATATGTTACAGATCTGCTGTCTTCAATTTCTTCGGTATCCGGATATCGATCTCCATCGTCTTGCCGTCGCGAATAACGGTGACCTTGTTGGAAGGCTTGTCCTTACCCGCACGCGCCAGTTCCGCCAGCTCGGTGGCATTGTTGACTTCCTTGCCGTCGAACTTGGTGATGATATCCCCTTCCTGGATACCGGCCTTTTCAGCGGCGCTCTCGTCTCCGACCTCCAGCACCTTCACCCCCTTGCCATCTTCCGTATCCTGGGCCTTGATACCCAAACGAGGCTTGGCGCCATAGGAGAAACCATAGGCGCGGGGAGCTACCCGGTAGTCATAGTTGAAATTCCGCATATCCGGCATCTTATATAAAGAGCCCAATGTCGCGCCAGGCGCCTTGCCCAGCGGTATCGTCATCTTTTGCTCCTTGCCATCCCGCAGCAACGTAATAGCAACCTTATCCTCGGGTTTGTACTTATGAATAGCATCCGCCAGCGACTCAGGCCCGTCGACCTTTATCTCATCCACGCGGGTGATGATATCCCCCTCTTTTAGATTTGCCTTGAATGCCGCGCTGCCCTTGGAGATCTCACGTATCTCGGCGCCTTTTTGGCCATTCTTTTCAACGGACTCCGTCGTCACACCCAGGAATGCCCTGCTGGAATTCCCTGACCACACATCCCCGTCGATGCTCATCGTACCGCCATGTTTACGGAAGGGAGAAGGTGCAATGGTAATGCCTCCGGGGAAGTCGCCGTCGCCCGACCAGCTAAAGGTCTGGCCCATCTCTTTTTTCTTATGCACCGATATGTTATCGTCGCTGTAATCATTGGCCGGCTTGCCATTGATATAGACCTGGTTTCCCTTGATCTCTATGACTACCTTGGCATCTTTATCACCTTTGCGTTTGATAACGATCTCGTCCTGGCCCTCGAGCTTGGTAGTGTCCTTGTCATCCTCATTCTGATCCTGTGCAAAACCAGATCCATGCAGCATCAGGGCTATCGCTGCCAGTCCGGCGGTCTTAAGGAGATATGTCTTCATCATTGCGGTTTTTAAAAAATTAAATGATCTACGTTTATCTTCGTAGATCAAATATAATGCTTTTTCCGAAATACGAAAGTTTTCGGAAATGTTAAAGTCATGAAATATCCCCGGCAGGCTTCCCCCTCGCGCCAGCCTCCCGCAGCACCCGCATGATCTCCTCGTAATCAACCTTTTCTTCCGGCCAGCGATATACAGGGTCACTATTTCTCGATGCCCATTCAGCCGTGGCGAGCGCATCCCCATCATATATATTCTTCGCATACGGGTCGGCTCCCCGTCGGATCAATAGCAGGATAGTATCCATATGCCCGCCTAGAATGGCCCAGTGCAGTCCACCGACGCCATCTACCTGCTTGTTCGGATCGGCGCCTCTGTCCAACAGCCAGTCTGCTACATCCGTATGTCCAAATTCACAGGCCCAGGCAAAACCATATTCCAGCTGTGTCTGCATCGACCCGTCTTTCAGGGAACCATCCTCGTTAAAAAAGGTCTTCACCACCTCGAGACGTCCCGTACCCGCCGCGGCCTCGAGGTCCAATACGGCGCCCTTGCGCACAAGGAAATCCGCCGCCTCCGGACGCCCATTATGCAAACAGGCATTGACAGCCAGCTGTCCATTACCTCCCGACCCGGGATGTTCGATAGAAGCCCCTGCCTCCAGTAATCTCTCCAACAACGGGATCATGATACCTGCTTTGGAAGGATGGATGCTGGTAGCTACCAGACCAAGCGTAGTAGCGCCTCCGCCATAGAGATCTGCCTCGGCATTCACATCGGCTCCTGCCGCTAATAACAGATCCAACATTTCCAGGGCATTGGGTGGATATTTCTGACGCTCGTCTTCCACACCATTGGTGCCGATATAATGTAACAAGGTGGCATGATGAGATCGTGTCGATCGGACCCTGATCAATTCCGGGTCATCCCGTAGCATAGCTTGCAACGCCGGTGCATCGCCGGCAATAAGGGCATCGACCGCCTCCTCGAATCGAGGGTTGGAAAGATAAGGCTCCATAAATGATGAGTTGGGTGCCTTACAAGTTATCGATTTTCTCTCAGGGGCTGAAGCAGTTTCTCTAACCCATTGATCTTTATCTCATATAGTGTTCCCAGCAGCATGCCGAGCTTGCCCTTGGGGAATCCTTCCCGATGAAACCACTCCAGGTAGGATACGGGAAGATCACAGAGGACAGTATCCTTGTATTTGCCAAAAGGCATTTTCATGCGCACCAGGTCCATGAGAAGTTCGGGGTTGGGCTGAGGAAGTTCTTCCATGTGAGATTATGCTGTGAAGGCTATTTTTTTAATGAGCCTTTTTTCTTGGCTTTGTATTGAGAAAGGAAAGAAGATATTTTTTTGGCTTCAGAGTCACTCATTACCCGTCCCGTCATACAGGCGCCACCGACATTCTCCGGAGAGTAAATGCTTTTCTTTATTGCCTTTTTAATGGTACCCTTCATATTATAAATATACAAAATTAAAAGTACAATGCAATCAGCTTCTGGGCTGCTGTATCATCAATAAACATCCGCTTGCTATTGCCTATTCTTTGAGCCCCAAGTCGTTGATAATAAGGCATTAGCCTATTTTTGGCTTCGAATGAGATATAACCTTCCATGCCTTCATCCAATGAAACTTTGCAACACAACGCTACCATACTTTTACCAACCCCGGAATACAAAGCTATTCCATGCTTATTGAATTCGTTAATCTCCATGTTTACACAATCCAAAAAGCCTTGTTGCGACCTGAAAGCAACCAATCCCTGGATGATGTCCGCTTGATTTTCGAGATAAATTTTGTAAACGACAAAATCCTTTGCTCCGGATATAAAATCAAATTGAAAATGATGACGATGTTTTCGCAATTCCCGAATCGAAACAGGAGAAGCCAAAACGTCTTCCTTCTTCCTTGAAATATTCAAGGTTATTGCTTTGTATAATCTGTAAGTTTTTTTCACTTTGCATTAAACCAATCTTGAATAGCCTGTTGCATTTTCTGATCCTGTTCAAGCATTGACCTGGTAATCCTTATGGCCTCTTCTAATCCATCTGGTTTGGTTCCTGTACTACTGATTAATTCTTTCCCACCTCCCTTACCATCGAAGGAATTTTTTACCGCTTCAAATATGGCATTTGTATTGATAAATTTTTTATCGACAAGGTCCTTTTCCGCAGCCAAAACAAAATACGCTTTACCTTCAGCCCTGGCCCCTAAAGCAAAAAAGTAAGGATTGACTTTTGATTTCAACTCCAAAGCTAATTTTTTCAACTGGTCAACATTCTCCACCCCAACCACCTTCCCAATAAACTTAATTCCATTTATATCCTGAACATCATTTATCAGCAACTCCGCAATATCCTTCAGTTGCCGCGCCTCCATCCTCTCCAACTTCTTCTTTTGCTCCGCAGCCTCTGTCACCAACCCCTCTATCGCCTTGTTCAATTCCTTTGGGTTCTTCAAGGTCTCCCGTACGCCACGCAGCAAAGCAAACTGTTCCTGGATGAATGCTTCCGCAGCCCTTCCACTGACGGCTTCTATACGGCGAACACCCGCCGCCACGGCGCTCTCATGACGTATCTTGAAGAAACCCAGCTCTCCCGTCGCTCCTACATGCGTGCCTCCGCAAAGCTCCACCGAGTAGGATGGATCGATGATCACCACACGCACTACATCCCCATATTTCTCCCCAAATAAAGCCATGGCCCCCAGCTTCAACGCCTCGTCCTTGGACATCTCTTTTATCACAACGGGGATGTTCTCCCGGATCCTGGCATTCACCAGCTCCTCGACCTTTACGATCTCCTCCTCCGTCATCTTGGCAAAATGAGAGAAGTCGAAACGCAGCTGCTCGTCATTCACCAGCGAACCTTTCTGCGCTACATGCGTCCCTAACACGGTACGCAATGCCGCATGCAACAAGTGCGTAGCAGAGTGATGAATCTCCGTAGCCTTGCGCCGCGTCCTGTCCACCCGGGCGATCACCTCTCCCTGAAGCTGTGCAGGCAGCTTGTCCGTGAACTGTATAATAAGCGCATTCTCTTTTTTCGTATCGATGACAGCCACCGTTTCACCACCCGCCTCGATCACGCCGGTATCTCCTACCTGTCCGCCGCTCTCCGCATAGAAAGGCGTCGCTTCCAGCACCAGCTGCCAGGACTCCTTACCCTTCGCCTTTATCTTGCGGTATTTGACGATACGGGTCTTTGTCTCCAGCATATCGTAACCCACAAACTCCGACAGCGGCCTGTCTTCCAATACCACCCAATCCTCCGTGTCCAGTGCCGTGGCGGCCCGGCTGCGGTCCTTTTGCTGCTGCATCTCTTTTTCAAAACCCTTCTCGTCCACCACAAGGCTGTTCTCCCCCGCAATAAGCAGGGTCAGATCGATGGGAAAGCCATACGTATCGTATAGTTCAAAAGCAGCCTGTCCGTCGATGGTGCCATTCCCGGCAGCCCCAATAATATCTTCCATTCGCTTCAACCCTTTGTCCAGCGTCCTGAGAAAAGCATCTTCTTCCTCTTTGATCACCCTAGCCACCAGATCGGCTTGCTTGTGCAATTCAGGGAACACCTTCTCGAACTGCCCCGCCAGCAGGGGCACCAGTTGAAAGAGCAATGGCTGCTTATGATCCAGGTAAGAATAATAATATCGTACGGCGCGACGCAGGATGCGACGGATGACATACCCGGCTCCCGTATTGGAAGGCAGCTGTCCATCCGCAATGGTAAAAGAAATAGCCCGGATATGATCGGCAAGGACGCGGAAGGCAATGTCCTGTTTGCTGTCCGTGTTGCCGTATTTCTTCCTGACAATCTTTTCTACGGCTTCAATCGTCCCGGTGAAAAGATCCGTGTCGTAATTGGAGTTTTTACCCTGCAATACCCTTACCAGTCTTTCCAACCCCATGCCCGTATCGACATGTTTTGCCGGCAGGGGCTGCAGACTCCCGTCTTTCAGCCGGTTGAATTGCATAAAGACGTTATTCCAGATCTCTATCACCTGGGGATGGTCCTTATTTACCAGGCTTGCTCCATCGACCTGGCTGCGCTCGGCATCGGAGCGGCAATCCACATGGATCTCGGAACAGGGTCCGCAAGGACCGGTATCACCCATTTCCCAGAAATTATCTTTCTTATTGCCCATGAGTATCCGGTCCGCAGCGATCCATTTTTCCCATTCATCATAGGCCTCCGTATCGCGGGGTAAATTCTCTTTGGCGTCGCCCTCGAATACGGTGACATACAATTTGTCCTTGGGGATACCATAGATGCCCGTCAATAGCTCCCAGCTCCAGGCAATGGCGTCGGTCTTGAAATAATCCCCAAAGCTCCAGTTACCCAGCATTTCGAACATGGTATGATGATAAGTATCCACACCCACCTCTTCCAGGTCATTATGTTTACCGCTGACCCGAAGGCATTTCTGGGTATCAGCCACCCGGGTATAGGGAGGTGTCCTATTTCCCAGGAAATAGTCCTTGAACTGGTTCATCCCCGCATTGGTGAACAGCAGGGTGGGATCGTTCTTTACAACAATGGGGGCGGATGGGACAATGATATGGCCCTTAGATGAAAAAAAATCCAAAAATTTTAATCTGATTTCAGCACTGGTCATCATAAAACGGGGCAATCTTTTGATTTTATTTGGTCTTCACCGATTATATTTGTACGCTTGGTTAAGGTTGGGCAGTGCAAATGTACACTAAATCAAGCTGTTTTACCGTTGTCTCATGCCGGCTGACGGACTCCGATGAAGAAGATCAAGTACTATTATAACACCAATACCCTCCGGTATGAGAAGCTGGAGACCCCCCTGCGGGTGACCTTGCTACGGGTATTGGGTTTTATGTCGGCCGCCGTCGTAACAGCCCTGATCCTGGTCTCCCTGGCTTATAAATACTTCCCTTCCGCCAACGAGAAAAGGCTCATGCAGCGCAATGAAGCCCTAAAGGACAATTATTACGTCCTGAATGACAAAGTTCAAAAGCTGCAGGAACAAATGGCCGAGTTGGAGAAAAGAGATAATAACGTCTATCGGGCCATCTTCGAAGCCGCGCCCATTCCCGACAGCGCCCGGGCCAAGGCCGCTCAGCAGGAGCTGGAAATCAAGATGGTACAAGGCATGGATCAGGAAAACCTCTATGCGTCGGTCGCTACCACCCTCAATAAGCTCAGCGCCCGTATCATCAATCAATCCCAATCCTATACGCAGATCGACAACTTTATAAAGAATAAAGAACAGCTGCTGGCCTGCACACCGGCTATTCAGCCCGTCAGCAACAAAGACCTCAGCCGTATAGCCTCAGGCTTTGGCTATCGGATAGACCCCGTATATAAGACCACCAAGTTCCACGCCGGACTTGACTTCGCAGCCCCCCAGGGCACGCCTATCTACGCCACCGCCAATGGCACGGTAGAGGTAGCCGGCAATACGGGCAACGGCTATGGCAATCACGTCGTCATCAACCATGGATATGGGTATGGCACCCTCTACGGGCATATGTTCAAGGTAAAAGTAAAGCCGGGGGAGCATGTTAAAAGGGGGGAGATCATCGGCTGGGTAGGCAGCACCGGTAAGAGCACAGGCCCCCACTGTCATTATGAGGTACACCGCAACGGCGATCCCGTGGATCCCGTATATTATTTCTATAACGATATCACTCCTGAACAATATGACAGGCTGTTGAAGTTAGCCGCATCCAGTAACCAAAGTTTTGACTAATCCTGCGTATCTTCACACATGAACCGAGCCGGGCCCGGCGGTCCAAAATGGACCCGATCAATGGACCGGCCAAGGAACAATCAATAAAGGAACGATTTTTGACCAGACTCCCCCACTGAAGAAAGAAGTCTCCCAGATGGCATTCGATTTTCCCATGGAGGCAGAGCCGCAGGCTCCGCCAAAAAATGGTTTGTCAGCCCATCACGGAGAAGAAAATAATGCCCTGGCACTGTCGGCAGAGCAGGAGCATGCGGTCCGGGAAGAAGGCCGCCGCGCAGGCGTGGTAGTACGCATAAAGTCATTAAAACGGTCGCCCGGCCAGGTCGCCGATCCCGTAACAGGCGCCGGCATACTGGAAAAGTCCCAGCCCCCCTTCACCCCAGCCCCCCAGCTTAAAGTTCCCGAACGGGTATTCATACAAACTTCCATTCCGCTGGAAGAGATAGACCTGCCCATCG
>DASZXP010000208.1:0-38556 GCA_035545935.1 Puia sp.
AGCTTGAAGTTGCTGTTGAATTTGCCAAACCAGCTCCAGAGGGCATCCTGGGATACCTGTTTCAGATTTTCCGTATTGATATGCGAGTTGTATATGTTGATGTTGGCTGTGATATCCCACCATTTGGTGATATTGTCGGTAGACGTGATCTCACCCCCTACAGTATACGTGTTGTTGGCATTTTCATAGGTGTTGATCAGGACGGGCTGCCCGATGGGGTTGACGCCGCTGTCCTGGAATCTTGTCATCAGATTGGTCGTATACTTGTAATACCCGGACACGAGCAGGGTGTTGCTGTGCGCGAATGTCTTCATGTACGACATTTCGGTCGTATACGTAAACTCGGGTACGAGGTCAGGATTACCGCGGGTGATATTCAAGGTATCGGAATAGTCGGTGTAAGGGATCAGCTGGAAGAATCCGGGCCGATTGATCTTACGGGTGGCGCTCAGCTGCAGCTCCTGGTTGTTCTTGAACTTCTGGCTCAGGAACAGGGAAGGGAAGAAGGCGAAGGGATAGCTGTTGTGGAAATGCTGTCCGGTGTTCAGCAGATCGCCTGAGTAGTTGGAGCTCTCTGCCCGCAGGCCCACCGAATAGCCGAAGTTGCCATAGGTATGGGAAAGGTTTACATAGGCGGCATATACCCGGCTGGTGCTTTTGTAATTGCTGGTGCCATAGGGCGTGATGTTCTTATTCTTCCAGTCCTGGTCCGTATTGTAGGTATCCAGGAAGTTGTTCAGGGTCTGGAAAGAAGCACGTAATCCTGCCTCCAGCTTGACCTTGGCGAATGGGTTGGTATAATCCGTCTGTATAGTGGTAAAGGATGGGCTGGCGGTGCCATCCACCTCCTGGTATGTGCTGTGACTGATGGGCGTGCCGGGTGTGCCTGTATAATAGTCTGTCGTATACTTCGAGGATGAGTGTGATGTAGCGTGAAAATATGAACCGTCGGCTGTCAACTGGTGACCTTCCTTTGCAAAAAGGTGTTTCATACCTACCTGTGCGCCATTGACGTCAAAGCTGCGGACGGAGTTTGAGTTCCTAAGGGAATAGATCGTCGTGTCCCAGTTGGCCGTGCTATAACCCGATGCCAGATTGGAGATGTCCGTGGGTGTAAATCGACCGCCCACCTTGATATAAGAGGCGGAGATGGTGGTCTTGTTGCTGATAAAGAAGTCAAAGCCTAACTGCCCAAACATGAAATGACCTTTACCTCTTTGCAGGTCGTCCTGCAGGATATGCGTGGTGGTGTCCCTCAGCAAAGAGGTCCGGTCCGTAGTGCCTACGGTCTTGGGATTCATGCCCATATACATACCGTTGAGGCTGACGTTGACCTTCCCCTGACGGGCATTGAGCCCTACGAGGGCATTGGGTGCGCCATGTGAATCCATGCCGGCAGAGACGGATCCGTTATAGCCTTGTTTCCTGTTCTTCTTCAAGATGATGTTGATGATGCCGGAGCCACCGCCGGAGGCGTCGTATTTCGCGGATGGGTTGGTCATGACCTCTACGCTCTCGATGGCGTCGGCAGGGATCTGGTCGAGCGAGAGGGTAGTGGGACGTCCGTCCACGAAGATGGTGGGCGCTGCGCCACGGAGGGAGACATTCCCATCGATGTCCACGTTGACGGAGGGTACGTTGCGCATGACGTCCTGTGCGGTACCGCCGGCGCTGACGATGTTCCTGTCCACGTTGAATACTTTTTTATCCATATCGAGGCGCATGGCGGGTGTCTTGGCCGTAACGGTGACGGTGCTCAGCTCCTTGCTGTCCATGGTCAATTTGATGATACCAAGGTCCTTGCTAAAGGAGGGAAGATTACCCATAGGGTTGCTGTTATCCGCGCCGGGTGCTGCCGCGGCTTGTGTGGGCACGATGACAAAGGGAACATCCTGGGGCTTGTAGCCTGTGGCTGAGAGTTTCAGCACGAGCGGGGAAGCGATGGGAAGATCTTCCAGGTCAAATTCGCCATTGGGCTTTGTTTCGGAGCCTTTGAGCAGGACGAGTTTTTTCTTCTTGGTAGTGGGGTCGACGGTGGCTTTCATTACCAGGACGGATGCCTGTCCCATGGGCTGACCGGCGGAGTCGGTAATTTTTCCATACGCACGTCCAATAGCCGGGGGACCACCCGCTCCGGGTCCACCGGGACCGCCTGGTTTACCCGCAGGGGCGCCAGGTTTGGCGCCGCCCCCTTGTCCGGTCGGGGCCTGGGCCATACTCACTAGTGCAAACGACAAGAAAAATGATAATGTACTAAGCAGCTTTCTCACAGAAGTTTATTTTTAATGTGCAAATTTACCGCGAGAATACGGGCCTGTCCAGACGAATATGGCCAAAGGGGTTAAAATGTCGGTAAATGGCCTTAAAATGGCCGCGAAATATTTGATGGATGAAACGGTGGAAATGGGTGTTCGGGATGGGCGGTAGAGGGGCTGGATGGCCGGGAACGATGGGGTCGGATCGATGGTGAAACACTTACCAGGATTGGACTTATTGCCTGGTCATCAAATACATTTGTAATATGTCGACATATTCGCCATCCGATTGTTTGATGCCCCGGATGAAACGTCCTTCTTCCTTGAAGCCGAGGTCCCTGTAGAGGTGGATGGCTTTTTGGTTGGTGGCAAATACATTGAGAAATATTTTTTCGATGGTGGGATTTTTCTCCGCCCATTCTATCAGCGACACGATGAGCTGTCGCCCGATGCCCAGTCCCTGAAATTCCGGGTGTACGCTGAGGCCTAGTTCTCCTGTGTGTGCATTCTTTTTTTTGGAGCCGCCGACAAAGAACAGGAGTCCTGTCATTCGGTGTTGTGTACGGGCGATGAGAATGATGGAGTTGGGGTCGTCGTTGAAGTTCCCGATCCAGTTGCGTTCCTGCTGGACGGTGACGGTATATTCTTCCAGCGTGGTCAAGACCTGGTCGGTGGAGGCGAAAAGTATTTTGGAATAGTCGATGATGTCCTGGGCGTCTTCGGCGGTGGGTTGACGGATGATGAATTTTTGGCCATCTTTTGTGCTGTGCTCTCTCATGAACAGGTAGATTGTTGGATAAAAATAAGCAAAAACTCCTATGCGGCCTCTACATTAGCTTCTTACGCAGCATGCATGCCGTAGCGAGGCCGGACTGTCATGCACTACGTCAATGGGTACGCGGAAACGATGGTACGAAGGCCATGAATTGCAATCGTGCTACGGCCCAGGGGTGGGAGACGTTTACGGTGGTTGAGGCGGGTTTCGGCAAGGTGGGGTATGGATAAATACTAAGTGCGGGGACGTTACGTTATACTAACCATTAAATAACCATAAGACTGAAGCTATGAAAAAAATTTCTGCTATGTTCCTGCTCGGGGCCCTTTGCTTTACGGCCTGTAAAAAGAGCAACAGCTCCACTCCCACCACCGACGCTACCTTTACGGCTACTGTCAACGGCAAGGAGACTACCTTCAATATCTTCCAGGCCACCCTCATCCGCAGCACGGACACGCATGAAAAAAGGATGGACATCGGGGGCATATCCACGGACAATACCAAAAGAGTGATCATCACCCTGGGGATCGAGACGGATCAGGGCAATGGCATGACGGTGAAGCCCTATGTGCTCAATCCCTTCCCGGAAGATGATCCCGGCACTCCGGATGTAGATGAAAGCATGACTACACAGGGTTTCTCTACCTATAGCACTTCCCTTGGCAATAACAGCTGGCTTACGGATGTCTACAATGAAGATGGTTTGTTTACCATCAGCGCCTGCGACAGCGCACATACCACCGTATCCGGGACCTTCCAGACGACCCTGAAGGATTTCAATACCGATACCACTGTCCTTTCCCTCACGAATGGGAAAATGACCAATGTGAAGTATATGGTGTTGAACTAAGGGTGCGGCTTTATTCATTGCCTGCCTTGGCTCCGGGCAATCTGCTTTTAAGGAATTTTATCTGTCCGTTGTGATTGGATTCATGTTCGCAGACATGGAACCATTTGCAGTAATTATTGGTCGGACCCCAGGGCCATTTCGAGTCCACTGTCAGCAGCCAGCTGTCGTCTTTCTTTTTGAATTCCGCCAATGTCTTTTCCCTTGTGTCCTGTAAGAGGCCCAGGTAAAAGTCGAGGTTATTGCCTTTGATGGCCTTGCGGGCGCCGTCTCCCAGCTCCATGGCGGCGCCGAACTTGTCTTCCACGCTTTTGTCCCATTTTCCCCAATCCACGCCGCCGAAAGTATGCGCATGATAGAAGGCATCGGTGGCCGCCAGGTGAAAGAGCAGGGCTCCGATGGTATTGGCCTTGTTGTCGATGAGGAAGTCGAGCTGGTCGGCGGTCATTCCCTTGACAGAATACAGCATGGTGGTGCGCATCCAGGTCATCATGGATACGAGGGTGCCGATCTGGGGAGAATAGCCTTCTTTGGGACCGATGATATTGAGGTCATCGGCTACCGGGCTGGCGGGAGGAAAAAAGGGTTGGGAGAATGTGGCGGAGGGCAGCATGGATAGTGCGGTGGCTCCGGTGGCTACGCCGAGGGTGGCTTTTAAGAACTTCCGCCGGCCGGAAAGTGTGTTGGCTGATGTCATATGGATGGTTTTGCCGAAGCTACCACGAAAAATCATGGATTGGGCGCCGATGGGAAGATTTCGTGCGCTGGCTTATCCATTAATCGGGGGCTGGCTTAGCAGATCGTGTACGGTGACCCCGGGTAATAGGCGGCGAACGGGGATGTCGATGGCGTATTTTTCGCATTGGTCCCTGATGGCGCGGTCGATGTCCTCGGGAGAATAGCGGGAGGAGAAATGACCCAAAATAAGCTGTTCGATATGAATGGAGCTGATCATTTCCATGACTTCTTCCAGGGTGCTGTGCTTATTTCCATAGTCTCTGGCCTTTACGGGTTCTCCATTGTCCAGGAAAGTGGCCTCATGGATGAGGATCTTTGTATTGTCCCATTTGGCGCCATCTTCTACGGGTGTGTCGCCGGAGTAGCCAAGCAGGTTCTCCCGCAGTTCCATGGAAAAGCTGTCCCTGCCTTGTTGCCCGGCCAGCTGCCTTAGCTCGGGGCCGGAGAGATGGGCGAATTCGGGCCGGAGTTTTTTTCGTGTCCGGACGACCATGTATCCCAGGCTTTTGATGATGTGCTGGTCTACGGGGACATGGCCGTTGCGCAGCGGTTTTACCAGGAGGTCTTTGGCAACGGGGATCTCATCGCCCTCCGTGACGGGTGTCCAGACGGTGCGGGCCACCTGCGGGTCGAATTGTTTGGAGAATGCTTCCAGGGCGGGGAAGGAGCCGGAGTCTTTGGGATAGTATATGATGGGGAGACCGGGACGGGCGTTCAATTGATTGAATTGCAGCAGGCCGGTGATATGGTCCCTGTCGGCGTGGGAGATGAATACCTGGTCTATTTTCCGGCTTTTTTGCAGGAGGGAAGAGATCAGGCCTTCTCCGGCGTCGAAAAGGATACCCCATTCCTCGATGAAGTACCAGGTGGAGAAGAGGGCGGTGGAGTAGCCGGTGATGGTGAGGTGCATGGGTGTAATTTATAGCATTTCTCAACATTTGTAAATGTTTGCCTTCTCCCGCGACGGTAGGTTTGCATAAAAAACATCTTTATGCAACAACATCATGCACTGGAAGACGTATTGGAAGACAAGGCTGTCGTCGTACTGCCGGAAGAAGGCGAGCATATTGCCGCTCCGGGCGGGAAGATCATTTTGAAAATAACCAGCGACCTGACGAAGGATCAGCTGGGCCTTTACGAGATACGCATTATGCCGGGCGTGACGGGCGCGCAGCTACATTATCACCGGTATATGGACGAGACCTTTATCGTAACAAAAGGGAAGATGACCATTCAGCTGGGTGGAAAAGAGATAACGGCGGAGCAGGGTTCCGTTGTCTATATCCCCCGGATGACGCCGCATGGGTTTAGCAATAAGTCCGATGAAGAGGCGGTGGTCATGTTGCTGTTCAATCCGGGACAAAGCAGGGAAGGTTTTTTCAGGGGCATGGGAGAGATCCTGAATGAGCAGCCGGTGGACCCCGGGAAGTTCCTGAAGCTGTATCAGAAATACGATAGCTATCCGGTGAATGCGAATAATTTCCTGCCGCAGCGGGGTTAGGTACGATCAGTTTTTTTATTGCCGGCCTCCCGGAATTGTCCGATGAGCTCATTGGTGGCTTCGAATAGTCTTCCGGCTGGTGAATGAGGAAGGGATTTGTTCGTCAGCTGGTCATAGGTCGTGGAGTAGGCCGTTGCCTTCAGATCATTATAACTATTACCGGGAATGGAATCCCTGGTGACAGGCGTGGATGTTACGCTTGCCCGGCGCCGGGAACGAGCATAGAGGAAGACACCAATGGCCACGGCGGCAAGAAGGAAATAAGCCGGTTTCATCAAGGGGGCGTTTTCCGGCAAGGTAATGCTCCTGCTCAATACATGCTAGAGCAATCCCAGCTTTTTCTTTACCAAAGGCAGGATATCCGTTGATGGAGGGTATACATGAAGGTTGTCCTTCTCGAATACGAACGCATAGCCATTGTCCTTCGAGACGGCCTGTATGGCATCTTCCGCCTTTTTCTGGATGGGCTCGAGCAGGGAAGACCTTTTTTGATTGAGCATTACGCCCGCCTGTTGGTCGAAGCCCTGTATTTTGGCTATCAGTTCGGTGAGGTTTTGTTTTTTCAGGTTGAGCTGAGGTTTGGTAAACTTAGCGGAGTCGGGGCCCGTGACCACCGTAAGCTGTTCATTGTATTCTGTCTTTAGCGCGTCGAATTGCTGTTCGAGCGTGACCCTGTATGCTTCGAGCAGGGTGTCGGCTTTTTTGAATTCGGGCATGGCGGTAAGCAGCTCGTTGAAGCTGATGCAGCCCAGTTTGGAAGTCGGGTTCTGTGCGACGGTGTGGAGGCCGGCTACCAGCAGACCGCCGATGAGTAGCAAGGAAAGAACTGTCTTTTGCATAGCAGGAGATTTATGAGATGCCACCAGCATCCCGGCGCAAATGAAAATACGAATTGGTTCGTAAAGGGCTGAGCGGGGTCGGGGGTTTTAACATTTATTTGAGAGGTCGATGTCCGGGCAGGCATCTGCCCATACTTAAAAAATGCAGCTCGTACATCAGAACGTCGCATTTATACAATTTACTACCGTTGTAATTCCCCAATTTTATACTTTGTCAGGCGGTGGGAGGATGTATGTCGTGAATTGCCCGGAGATTGGCGCGTTTACCACCCCTATCGGAACAGCGATGTAATTATCTTTGAGAATCCCCTGACTGTAGCACCACTGAGAAAATCGGCGAACATGATCATCCCAAATCAAAAGCGGCTCTTCTCCATTCCGGAGGGAGTGACCTATATGAATTGTGCGAATATGGCTCCTTTTCTGCGTACCGTAGAGGAGGCGGGTGTTCGCGCCATCGAGCAAAGGCGGCAGCCCTGGACGATCGGTGCGGAGCAATGGTTCGAGCCGGCGGAAGAGTTGCGTATGCTGTTTGCCCGGATCATCGGGGCGGAGAAGGATCATGTGGCGCTGATCCCTTCCGCAAGTTACGGGTTGTCGATCGCGCAAAGGAATATGAGCTTGCGTCCTGGTCAGACCATTGTGATACTGGATCAGCAATATCCTTCCAATGTCTATGCCTGGCAGGAACTGGCGTTGTCGTCGGGGGCGGTGATCCACACGGTGAAAAGAGAAAGCGGTGAGTCGTGGGCGGAGGCCATCGTGCGGAGGATAGATGAACATACGGGGCTGGTGGCTATACCGAACTGTCACTGGACGGATGGGAGCTTTATCGACCTGGTGCAGGTGGGCAAAAAAGTAAAAGCGGTTGGGGCGAAACTGGTCATCGATGCGAGTCAGTCGCTGGGGGCTTATCCCCTGGACGTACGAAAGATCCAACCCGACTACGTAGTGACGGTGGGGTATAAATGGTTGCTGGGGCCTTACAACCTGGGATATCTCTATGCGGCGCCGGCCTGTCATGAGGAGGGGAAGCCTATCGAGTGGTCCTGGATGGTCAAGGAGGGCAGTGATGATTTTACCCGATTGGTAGATTATACGGAAAGGTACAAGCAGGGGGCGCGGAGGTTCGATGCGGGAGAGTTTGCCAGCTTTATTCATATTCCCATGGCGAGGGCGGCGCTGGAGCAGCTATTGGACTGGGGTGTAGATAATATACAGGAGTCGTTGTCGGTGCTGACGGGGGCTATCGTGGAAAGGGCGCGAAAGATGGGGTTGGAGGTGGCGCCGGGGGGAAGTGTCGGGCATATGGTGGGAATCCGGATACAGCCGGAGAGGATAGCGGGTCTGCAGAAGAAGTTAGTCGAAAATAAAATATATATCAGCTTCAGGGGGAGTAATATGCGGATAGCACCGCATTTGTATAATGACATGGAAGATGTGGAGAGGTTGTTTGGGCAGATGGCGTGAGGGGCACGCCCAAATTTATTTTCATTTTTTTGTCCTATTCGAGGTGATATAATAGTCATTACTGGAATTATCACGCAGCGGACTGCGGGACGCTGGCTAAAATTTAAAACTATGCAAGTTTTGTGGCTACACAACCAGGAGGTGCTGCCTTCTTCGTCCCTTACGAGGGGTGAGCGGGAGTTTGCCTGTGAGTATCTGAGCTTTACAAAGAACCTGGTGCTGGATAGCGTGGCGGGGCTTAGTAAGGCGGCCATGGATGCCCGGACGGAACCGGGCAGATGGAGCATGGCGGAGAATATCGAGCATCTGGCGCTGGCGGGGGATATCACCTGGAAGATCCTGCATGAGCAGTTGGAGAAGAAGCCGACGCCGGAGAAGCGGGCATCGATCAGAGTGGGGATCAAACGGATCATTTGCATCCTGTCGGACCGCAGCAAGAAGTGTAGTTCTTTGTCGGGATTGCTGCCTGCGGGTAGATTTACCGACATGGAGGCGGCGCTGGCGCATTTTGTCCGTCAGCGGGATCGTCTTATCGACTATGTACGTCATACCGGGGATGGGTTGAAAGACCGGCATGCGTTCCATCCTTTTGTAGGGACGGTGAACCTGTATCAGTTCCTTCTGCTGGAGGCGGCGCATACAGCGAGACATGTGTTGCAGATAGAAGAGATCAAGAGTGAGTTTGGGTTGTATGAGGCGTATTAGTGTTCCTCCCTTTGGGAAGTTTTAACGTTTTAGGGGTTTTGGTAATCGGTAATTTTATAACGCCAATAACGGGCGTTAAATTATGAAAAATCTGAAGATCGCAACCGCTCAATTCGAGAGCCGCAGCGCGGATAAGGAATATAATCTAGGCGTCATCGCGGGGCTGGCGGCAAGGGCGGCGGCGGAGGGGGCGGATGTCATCGCCACCCATGAGTGCAGCATTACGGGCTATAGTCATGCCCGTCGCCTGTCGCGGGAAGAATTATGGGAGCTGTCGGAGCCTATTCCGGATGGACCTGGTATACAAAAACTTAGGGAAATCGCCGTCACATCGGATATCGCGGTGCTGGCGGGACTGTTCGAGCAGGGTCCCGATGGGAAGATCTACAAGACCTATGTGTGCGTGGACAAGCACGGGCTGGTGGCCAAATACCGGAAGATACATCCCTTTATCAACCCTCATATTACACCGGGGAATGAATATGTAGTATTCGACCTGCTGGGCTGGAAGTGCGGAGTCCTTATCTGTTACGACAACAATATCATCGAGAATGTGCGGGCGACGGCGCTCCTGGGCGCGGATATCATCTTTATGCCACATGTCACCATGTGTACGCCGTCTACGCGGCCGGGTGCGGGTTTTGTGGACCCTGTCCTGTGGGAGCGCCGGGAGTCGGACCCTACCTCGCTGCGGATCGAGTTCGACGGACTCAAGGGACGGGCCTGGCTGATGAAATGGCTGCCCGCAAGGGCTTATGACAATGGCATCTATGCCGTCTTCTCCAACTTCATCGGCATGGATGACGACCAGCTGAAGAATGGGTGTTCCATGGTGGTGGATCCTTATGGGGATGTCATCGCGGAATGCCGCACGCTGGGAAATGATCTTGTCATCGCCACGCTGACACCGGACAAGCTGGAAAAGGCGGGCGGTCACCGGTATCGCATGGCGCGCAGGCCGGAGCTGTACGGGGACATCATCGGGAAGCCTCATGTGAGTGAACAGAAGGTGGTGTGGATGCCGGCGGGCGGCTGATCGGGCCGTAGCCGGGAGTGTGAACGCAGGCGGGCGCCTGACTTTATGGAAAATCTTTTCGGGAGCATCTTACCCAAATGCTGAAAATCTACCTTTCTACGGCCATTCGGCATCTCATCCGAAACAAGGCCTTTACCTTACTCAATATCATAGGTCTGGCGCTGGGGCTGGCTACCTGTATGCTGATGTTGTTCTATGTCCGGAACGAATGGAGCTACGACCGGTGGAACGAGCATGCGGACCGCATCGTCCGGATCAATACGGAAGTAAAATTTGGCGCCAGCGTCGCGGATATGGCGCAGACGTCCCCTCCCATGGGGCCCGCCATGGTCCGGCAATTCCCCGAGGTGGAAAAGGCGGTACGGCTGCTGTCGGGCGAGACCCAGATCAAAAAAGGAGATGAATGGATCGGGGAAAACAGGATCACGTACGCGGATCCCTCGCTTTTTGAGGTGTTTACCCTCCCGTTGATAAAAGGAGATAGCCGTACGGCCTTGAATGAACCCCATAGCATCGTCATTTCGGAGGACATCGCCCGAAAGTATTTTGGCGTGACGGATATAGTAGGCCGGGAGCTGGTGTTGAAAATGGAGAACAGGACGGAGGAGGCTTACCGGGTGACGGGCGTGATGGAGAAGATCCCTGTCCCATCCCATTTCCATTTCGACATCTTTCTTTCGATGAAGGACGAGTCGCAGAGCAAGGGGCTTAATTTCAATGTCATCAATATGTCCACCTACCTCCTGCTGCGGCCGGGGGTGCGATACAAGGACCTGGAAGCGAAGATGGGGTCTTTTATGAGGAATGCGCTAAGTCAGCAGCCCGGGGGGTGGGATATGGACGCCTTTGAGCGGGATGGTAATTATATGCGGACGAGCTTTACTCCCCTGACGGAGATCCATCTCCATTCGCACCGGCTGCGGGAGCTGGAAGCGAATGGCAGTGCGGGGTATATCTCTATATTTTCGGCGGTGGCGCTGTTCGTGCTGCTGATGGCCTGTATCAATTTTATCAATCTGTCCACGGCGCGTTCGGCCAACCGGAGCCGGGAGGTGGGTATACGGAAGGTATTGGGTTCGTCCCGCAGCCGGCTGATGGCTTTATTCCTTTCGGAGTCGGCGCTGGTAACGTTGGTGGCTAGCCTGCTGGCGTTGGCGGGAGCCTGGGCGTTGTTGCCGTTGTTCAACAAGCTGTCAGGAAAGGATCTGACGATGACCTTGTCTGTCCTGGCGTGGTGGGCGCCTTTGTCGATGGTCCTGGGTATAGGCGTGGGATTGCTGGCGGGTGTCTATCCGGCGTTGTTCCTTTCTTCCTTTCAGCCGGTGCGGGTGTTGAAGGGCCGCCTGGCCACGGGATTCAGGGGCAGCAGGCTTCGGACCTCGCTGGTGGCGCTTCAGTTCACCTTGTCTATCTCCCTGATCTTCGGGACACTGGTCATCCATCGTCAGCTGCATTATATCGAGTCCAAAGACCTTGGGTTCGACAGGGATCATGTCCTGGTCATAAAGAACGTGCATGTGCTGGAGCGGCAACAGCTGGTCTTGAAAGAAGAGGCGCTGCGTCTGCCGGGGGTCGCGAGCGCTACGCTCAGCAGCTTTCTCCCGACGGGTGAGCGGAGGTGGGCCAATTTTTTGAGCGCGGATCATCATCCTTTGCAGACGGAGTTCTGGCCGGTGGACGAGGATTATATTTCTACCATGGGCATGCAGCTGAAGACGGGCCGGAGCTTTTTAAAGAATATGCCTACCGACTCGACGGCGGTGGTGATCAACGAGGCGGCGGCGGCCAGCCTGGATCATCCTTCAGATGCGCTGCACGGAAAGATCTATTATGGGAATGATAAGGAGTATCATATCATCGGAGTAGTAAAGAATTTTCATTTCAGCAGCCTTCGCGATCCTATATCACCCGTGGTGATGCCGTTGATGCAAAACCCGGCAAAAGGAGAGGGCGCGGATGCCCTGAGCATACGGATACGTTCTGCCGATGTGTCCGCGGTGCTGGCTGCGGTGCGGGAGCGGTGGAAGACGCTGTCCCGGGGACAGCAGTTCGAGTATTCCTTTATGGATGAGGATTTCGACGGCCTTTATCATAATGAACGACAGATGGGGCAGGTGTTTATCGCCGCCACGGCGCTGGCTATCGTGGTAGCTTGTCTGGGGTTGTTGGGGCTGGCGGCCTATGCGGCGGAGCAGCGTACGCGGGAGATCAGCATACGCAAGGTGCTGGGGGCGGGAGTGTCGTCCATCGTGGGGTTGTTGTCGAAGGAGTTCCTGCGGCCGGTGTTCATCTCCATGCTGATAGCCTTCCCTGTCGCCTGGATGCTTATGCACCGATGGTTGCAGGATTTTGCGTATCGAACAAATATTCCCATATGGATAATGGGGGTGGCGGGATTAGCAGCGATAATAGTGGCGGCGCTGGCTATCAGCTATCAGTCCATTCGGGCAGCCAGGGTCAATCCTGTCGAAAGCCTGCGCACGGAGTGAGAGGCTTTCCAGACATTAGCCGTTTTACGGGAGGGATTACATTCGGCTAATAGGCCCGACCCGTAAAACAAGCCTGCGCACGGAGGGAGGGGCGGAGTGAGGGGCGGCCAGATGCGATGGAAATTTCGTATATTACGGATAACATTTAAACCTTACCTACTTATGATCAAGACAGATGACGTATTGCTTGAGGCCGACCAGTTATACCAGGGCGGCCGGTACAAGGAAATGATCGAGCTGCTGAATCAAACCATCCTTGAAGAAAGCTCCCATCCTGAATTTTATTTCTTTCGCGGCATCGCCTTTTTACAGCTGAGCAGATATGATGAGGCCATCGACGACCTGACCAGGGCGACGGATCTCAAGCCGGACTATTTTCGGGCATGGCAGAACAGGGGTGTCGCCTGGTCCCTTAAACAGAAATATAACAAAGCCATCGGAGACCTGAGCCGCGCCATAGAGCTGCGGCCCAATCACCCTTCTTCCTATCGTCATCTTGGTGACGCGCTCATGAAGACAAATGACTATGACCGGGCGATCGAGATCTTTAATAAGGCCATCGAGCTGGAGCCTGACAGATACGACCATTACCACAACCGCGGATCGGCCTGGCGTAAGAAAGGGGAATATCGAAATGCCATTGCGGACTATACCCGGAGCCTTGCGCTTAGACCCAATTATGGAAGAACATTTTGCGGTCTGGGCATCGTATACGAAGCCATGCAAGAATTAGAGCTCGCCTCTATCCATTTCAAGCGCGCCTATTTTTTTGGTTTTGACAAAATCCAGCTGGCAAGGGTCTTTACGGAGAAATTCCCAGCGCCCTATATCGTAAAGGCCATATTGGCCGGCGCCGGGGATGACAAGGGCATGGAGGCCAATCTTACTACTGTCCAGTGGCTGGAGGCTACCTGCAAGACATGGGATGGGTTCCTGGATCGCCTGCGCCGGACGGATCATCCCCTTACGCATCCGGAAGCATATTATGCGTTGGAGGCTATCGTGCATTATTATATGGGGGATCCCATAACGGCCTATCGCATATTCGACACGCAGTTCGATTCGGACGAGCATCCCTGGTCATTGACCTTGCGGGATCAGTATTACCTGGTGTTGTCTGCCATGGATTTTGGCGAGCCTGATAATGGATTGACCTATGCTATCGAACAGGCCGGGAGGGTAGCGGACAGACAAGAGACGACCAGGTCCGATGCGGACAGACAGCCGATGGAGGAGTATTATGCGGGGCAGCTTTTCCGGCTAAATAATGATCCACAAGAAGCCTTGCGTTGTTTCCACCGGTGCGGAGCATTCCCGCCGGCGCTGTATGGCAAGCTGGCCGTGTATGACTTGCTGGGAGACGAAGAGGGTTTGGCGCGTACCGCCGAGGAGATGACGGCAGTGGAAGAGCAGCTTTTGCTGGATGGGATCGAGCCTGTCGTCATCCGGGACGATATGTCCTTTGAAGCGATGTCCGACAAGATCTTTGCGATGCTGCCTTATTACGAGTTGAGGGAAGAAATAGAAAAAGCGAGGGGTCTGCTGGACAGGACCACCGACTATACGCCGCTGGAGTTTCACGCGCTGTTACAGCTGTCTCCTTCTTCCATCGATGGTTAGCTCGTGTGCGGGCCTGTCGTGTTCATGATGGCCTTTCGGGGCAAAGACACGATTACGATGCGTACAGGGAATGTATCGAAACCGTACAATCCGATGGGGGAATGGCTGTATATTTGGCTGATTTATAGTGTGTAGAAAACGCGGCACTTTTTTTCGTGCTTTTACGCCAAAACACCTGCCATGCTTTCAAATTACCTGATCATAGCCTGGAGAAACCTGAAAAATAATAAGGTTTTCTCTTTTATCAATATTTCGGGTCTGGCCATCGGGCTGGCTACCTGTCTGTTGATCCTGTTGTATGTGGTGGATGAGCTGAGCTACGACAAGTACAATGAAAAGGCGGACAGGATCTACCGGGTGGATGGGAATATGCAATTCGCCGGTAACCACTGGATCATCGCGTCTGTACCGGAGCCGATGGGCGCCGCGTTGAAGCGGGATTATCCGGATGTGGAGCAGGAGGTGCGTTTTCGCCGGTATGGCGGGTTGCTGGTAAAGAAGGGGCAGCAGAACCTGCAAGAGGACAGGGTGATCTATACGGATTCCACCTTATTCGATGTGTTCACGTTGCCGATGATCCAGGGTGATCGCAAACAGGCGCTGGTGGAGCCTATGTCGGTGGTCATCACGGAGAGCATGGCGCATAAGTATTTCAATTCGACGGATGTGGTGGGTAAATATCTCGTCGTCAACGATACTTCCAATTTAAAGGTGACGGGTGTCATCAGGGATATACCTGAGCAGTCGCATTTCAATTTCGATTTCTTTATCTCGGCCAATAAGTCCATTCAAAACTGGGAGCTGGACGACTGGCTGAGCAATAATTTCAATACATATATCGTGCTGAAGAAGGGGGTGGACCCGCACAGGTTCGAGTCGAGGTTCCCTCATATCGTGGATAAATATATAGGGCCGAAGGCGCAGGCAGTCATGCATGTGGATATGGACCAGTTCTATAAGAGCGGCAATTATGTAAAGTATTCGCTGACGCCCCTGCTGGATATCCATCTGCGTTCCAACAAGTCGGCGGAGCTGGGCGCCAATGGGAGCATGCAGTTCGTGTATATCTTTTCGACGATTGCGTTGTTTATTTTGCTGATAGCCTGTATCAATTTTATGAACCTGTCGACCGCGCGGAGCGCGGGCAGGGCCAAGGAAGTGGGTGTACGGAAGGTGTTGGGTTCGACCCGGCAAAGTCTTATCCGGCAATTCCTTTTGGAGTCGATGCTGGTATGCTTTATCGCGCTGGCGCTGGCGGTGCTGATCGCTATTTCCCTGCTGCCGCTGTTCAATCAGCTGGCGTTCAAGAGTCTGAGCCCGTCCCTGTTCGGCAGGCCATCGTTGATCGCGGCCCTGTTGGGGTTGACCTTGCTGGTAGGGTTCCTGGCGGGGAGCTATCCGGCCATCTTCCTTTCCAAGTTCCGGCCGGCGCAGGTGCTGAAGGGCAAGCTGGCGGCGGGTTTCCGAAGCGGGTGGCTGCGCAGCGGGCTGGTGGTGTTCCAGTTCAGCATCTCGGTGATCCTGATGGTGGGGACGATCGTTATCTACCGGCAGCTGAAGTATATCCATGATAAGAACATCGGGTTCAATCGGGAGCAGGTATTGGTACTGGATAACACCAATGCATTGAATAGTGGGACGGCCGCCTTCCGGGAGGATATTTTGAAGATCAATGGCGTCCAGAGCGCAACGATGACGGGTTTCCTGCCTACGTCCCAGTGGCGGAGCGATTATCCCTTGTTCACAGACGCGAGTGGAGATGCTTCCAAGGCGGCGTCGATGCAGGTGTGGAATGTGGATGAGAATTATATACCCACGTTGGGTATGCAGGTGGTACAGGGCAGGAATTTCTCCCGCGACTTCCTCACGGACAGCACGGGTATCATCATCAACGAGGCGGCCGCGCGGCAGCTGGGCTGGAAGGACGCGGTGGGCAGGGACCTTTATGCCCTGGATAATTTCCCCAAGCCTGATCTGACGCGGCTGCATGTGCTGGGGGTGATAAAAGATTTCAACTTCAATTCGTTGCGGGATCAGGTAACGCCGCTGGCTATGCGATGGCGGAGGGAGAACAGCCGCATTGCGGCGCGTATATCCACCCAAAATGTTCCCGGTCTTATATCGCAGATAGAGGCGAAGTGGAAGGTGATGGCGCCGGGTCAGCCGTTCCATTATTCTTTTATGAATGACGATTTCGACAACCTGTACCGTACGGAGCAGGAGACGGGCAAGCTTTGCATTACGTTTGCGGTGCTGGCGATCTTTATCGCCTGTCTGGGGCTGCTGGGGCTGGCGATGTTCATGGCGGAACAGCGTACGCGTGAGATAGGGATCCGCAAGGTGCTGGGGGCGAGCGTGAGCGGGATCCTCACCCTGCTGACGAGGGATTTTTTAAAGCTGGTATTTATCGCCATCCTGGTAGCGTCGCCGCTGGCGTGGTGGATCATGAATAAATGGCTGCAGGATTTTGCGTACAGGACGAGCATCAATTGGACGGTGTTTGCGCTGGCGACGGGGGCGGCTTTGCTGACCGCGTTGGCGACTATCAGCCTGCAGGCGATGAAGGCGGCGTTGGCGAATCCGGTGAGGTCGCTCCGCACGGAGTGACTATAATTTGGTCAAACTGTCTCTATAACCCTTTCCAATAGGGATAGACACACCGTTGATCTCGATCATCTCGGCTGTGTAGGACTCGATCCGGCGTATGCTGACGATGAACGATCTGTGTACCCGTATAAAAAGATGGGTGGGTAACAGGGCCTCGATCTCGTGCGTGCTCATCTTCGAGATATACTCCTGTTGCGTCGTGGTGATCCTGATATACTCCCGCTGACTCTCGATGTAGACGATGTCCGAAAAGAGGATCTTTACTTTTTTCTTTTGAACATTGATAAAGATAAAGTCTTTGTGCGCGGCGTCATCCACGGGCTCCTTTTTTGCCGCACCGGCTGTCCTCACCTTATTCACGGCTACGAGAAATCGCTCGAATTCGATGGGCTTCAACAGATAGTCCGTCACATTAAGGTTAAAACCTTCCACGGCATACTGATGATAGGCTGTTGTGATGATGACGGCAGGGGGATTGGAAAGGGTCTTTAAAAAGGACATGCCTTTTAACCGGGGCAAATGGATATCCAAAAAAATAAGATCGGTGCCGGTATGCCGGAGATAGTCGGTGGCCAGGATCGCGTCCTTAAAAGACGCCTGCAATTCCAGGAATGGCACTTGCGCTATATAATCCGTCAGCACCTTTACCGCCAGCGGTTCGTCTTCTATCACGATACATTTTATTTTAAACATGGCTTGCGAGGTTGATCTTTAAGGTAGCCGAAAATTCCGTGTCCCGTTGTTCCAACACTATTTCATAGTCGGTGTAGAGCAGTTCCAGCTGACGTTTGAGGTTGGAAAGGCCGATGTTCTCTTTTACTTTCCCATCACCCGGAAGGCCTTCCGCCGAATTGCGTACAAAAAAGGCCAGCTGCCGCCGGGCTACGGAAAGATGGATGTCGACGAATGGCTGATGTCTTGTTTCGGAGACCCCGTGTTTAAAAGCGTTCTCCACCAGCGGTATCAGCAGCAATGGCGGCAGGGCCTGTTTCATATCTTCAATGTCGTAATTGAAATTGATCCGTAAAGAGTCGTCGTAACGTAGCATCTCCAGGGAGATATAGTCCTCGATGATCTTTAGCTCCTGTCCGATGGCGATATAGGAGCCTCCGGCTTCGTACAGCATATACCGTAAGATCTGGGACAATCGCAAGATCGTTTCCGGTGTCTTATCGGATTTGTCTCTTGCCAGCGCGTAGATGTTGTTCAACGTATTGAAAAGGAAATGCGGGTTGGTTTGCGACTTGAGATAGTTCAGTTCAGCCGCCTGCTTTTCGATCCGTAGCTGCTGGGTAGTCTGTTTTAGCCTGATATGGTTATAGATATGGCGGATGATCCCAAAGAAGAAGATGGTCCCCACGCTGTATTCCATTTGCGGCGAGACTTCATGGGACCCCGCGGGGAAAGGCGTATAGACGTTGACAGCGATGCCTACCTCTCTCCAAAGATATAAGCCCTCGGAATATAAAAAGAGGTGTGCTATGATGAGCAGAGCGGATCGTATGAATTTATTCCACCGGAGCCTGGGAAGCGTGTATTCAAACAATATATAGTTCAGGATGGTGGCATAGGGGATCCTCCAGGCATCATCCAGAAATCGTTCCTGCACTTCCGTGGGTCTTTGCGCCAGATTGGACAGGAGGCCCAGCAACAGAAAGCCGAGGCCGATCCAGATGTATAGTTTGAACCGTCGTATGTCCAGAAGGGGCTTCATTCGTTAAATATCGGTAAATCTTTTCGTCCTTTCCAAGGACGTCCGGTGGTTGACGCGAAAGGCGATCTGGTATACCAGCATCCTCTTTCTGTTGCCGTAACTTGCAGCGTGTGAATTATTTAGGTAGTATTATAAAAAAGTACTGCCATGAATAAGACTATACAATTTGGCGAAGACGTCACCGGCTATGACATCCGGGTGCTGAACGAGCGGGAGATCAGGGCGGCGGCCGGGATCCTCTTTCTGGCGACCTTCCTGTCGCTGATGTTCATCCTGTTCAAAGGTAATTTCCTGCCGATAAAATATGTCATAACATTGTTCTTTACCGACTTTGTCATCCGGGTCTTTATAAGCCCCCGGTGGTCTCCCACCCTGATCATCGGCCGGCTGATCGTAGGCAGACAAACGCCCGAGTATGTGGGCGCCCGTCAAAAAAGATTTGCCTGGATCGTTGGCCTGATCCTGTCGGCGACGATGTTCGTGTTTATGGTGCTGGTAAATTCCTACAGTCCCATAACGGGTATTATTTGTCTTGTCTGTTTGATCTTTCTTTTTTTCGAATCGGCTTTTGGGATCTGTCTGGGGTGTAAGTTCTATCCCCTTTTCTTTAAAGACAAGGTACAATATTGCCCGGGGGAAGTTTGCGACGTGCGGTCGAGACAGGATATTCAAAAAACCTCGGCATCCCAGCTGGTGGTTGTCTTTTTATTTGTCGCTTTTACCGCCCTGCTGGGGGTCTTCGTGGATAAGTATTATAGCAAACAGCCGCACGATCTGTTTGCGGTGTCCGAAAAAACCAAATAAGCCATGGATACAAGCATGTGCAGGGTAAGTCCGCTGGAGGAATATTTCTCGCCATACCGAGGGAGGATTATCGGCGCCGGGCAGTCGTTTACTACTCCTTTTGGCCTGCAACGGATATTATACGCGGACTGGACGGCCAGCGGGAGGGCGTATGAGCCCATCGAGTCGAGGTTGCGGGATGAGATACTGCCTTTTTTTGCCAATACTCATACGACGTCCACCATTACGGGGGAGACGATGTCCACGGCATATGAGGAGGCAAAGGCGCTGATCAAGGAGCATGTCCATGCTGGTGAGGAAGACGTGCTGATCTTTTGCGGGAGCGGGATGACGGCGGCTGTAGGTAAGCTGCAAAGGATCCTGGGTCTCCGGCTACCTGAGCGGTTTATGGATTATGTAACATGTATGGAGATAGATGAGGTGGAAAGACCATTGGTCCTGGTGACCCATATGGAGCATCATAGTAATCAGATCAGCTGGCTGGAGACGATGGCTACGGTGGAGATCATCCGTCCGGCGGAGGACGGGAGTGTGGACCTGGAGCATCTAAGAGAGCTGTTGGAGCAGTACAGCCATCGGAAGAACAAGATCGCGGCAGTGACAGCCTGCTCCAATGTCACGGGTATCGAAACGCCAGTGCATGCTATCGCGGCGATGATGCATGCCTATGGAGGTCTCTGTTTTGTAGACTATGCGTGTTCCGCGCCTTATGTCTCTATACATATGCATCCCGGAGGGCATCCGGAGGAAGATCTGGATGCCATTTATTTTTCTTTTCATAAGTTCCTGGGAGGGCCGGGTACGCCGGGTGTTCTGATCTTCAACAGTAAGCTGTATAAGAATCGCGTGCCCGATCAGCCGGGCGGTGGTACGCTGCTGTACAGCAATCCGTGGAAGGTACATGCGTATATCGATGATATCGAACAGCGGGAAGACGGTGGTACGCCGCCCATCCTACAGGGGATCAAGGCGGCGATGTGTATCGGGTTGAAGGAAGAGATGGGCGTGGAGAAGATGTTGCAACGGGAGGAGGAGATGCTGGAGCTGATCTTTGAACGTATGGAGAAGATGGCGGGTGTCGAAATATTGGGGCCGCGCACGCGGAGGCTTGGCATTATCTCTTTTACCGTGAAGGATGTACATTATGACGTGGTCGTAAAGACGCTCAACGACCGGTATGGCATTCAGGTGAGGGGCGGCTGCAGCTGCGCGGGTACGTATGGGCATGTATTGTTAGGTATAGGTGAGGCGCGGTCGTACGAAATATTGCGATCGCTGCAAGCCGGAGAGATGTGGCGCAAGCCGGGCTGGGTGCGATTGTCCATACATCCTACGATGACGGATGCAGAGATAAACTATATCCTGGATGCTGTCGGGGCCACGGTGGAGGGCGCCGCCAGATAATAGGCGGTGGTGGTCACGAAATTCCTGAACCAGGGTATGCGGCTGATCAGGGATGATTGTACGCGGGGTTTCCAGCCGAACTTGTACTGGTAGATGGGGTTGATAAGGAAGAGCCGCCGGTGTACGATGCGGTAATCCGTCTTTTTCAGGATGCGTTCGAACTTCTCCAGGGACAGCCGGGTATCTCTGATCTCGATGAGGTCCTTGACGGGCTGGTTGTATTTCTTCAATATGAATTTATACAGTCTTTCGGGCAGCAGGTGATAATAGGGCATCTTGGCAAGGACCTTATTGGTGCAGATCTGCTGGTGTCCGCCGAAGGGCATCTGCCAGGGGGGGAAGCCGAAGAAGATCGCTCCGTGGGGGAGGAGGAAGGAGTGCAGCTTGCGCAGCAATTTGGCCTGGTCGTAGATGTGTTCGATGACATCTTTGAGGACGATGAGGTCGAACCTGCCACCCAGGTCTTTTTCGACATCCACCTTATAGATATCGCTGACGATGTAGGTGAGCTTGCCTGCCGCCAGCTCGGGGCCGAGCCATTTGCGGCCGTTGACGACACGTTCTTCCAGCAATTCCACTCCGACGCCGATGCATCCTTCGTCGATAAAGGCTTTCAGTACGCCCGCCTCGCCGGCGCCGATCTCCAATACACGCGATCCTTTTGGAAGGGGCAGGTTTTCCCGTATAAAGGGGATGACGTATTTGGCCGTATTGGCTACCTGGATGTCGAAGTATTGTTTCCTGTCCTTGTGGAATTCAAACATAAAATGACGCCTCGCCGGCTGGCTGTAAAGTGGGGCAAGGTACGAATTTTTTAGGCATAATGACCAGGCACCCAATGGGAGTGATAGTATCCGGGAGCCCAGTGTCCCGGAACCCAGTGGGCGCCGTAGGGATGGGTCTCTACCATACAAGAGCTGAAGCCGACTGCAATGACGAAGGCGATGAGTATTAACGGAAGCTTTTTCATAATTTTAAGTTTACAGATTGGACGGCTGCGGGACCAGCGGGTTTAAGTATCCGACGGTCATCGGGAGCTGTTAACATTCGGGTAACATGACCTTTACGCCATGGCAAACACCACTACCATAAAGCCTTTTCCACAACAGTATTCCATGCTGCTGGTGACGAAAGAGGTATCGGAGCTGGGCGCCGCGCTTAGAAAAGATGATCCTGACGCGAAAGCACGTCTGGATCGATACAACCGCTTCATGAGCAGGGAGAAGAAGGACAAGCGACCGCCAGAACGGACCGAAGGTTCGTTGTCCGAAGGACAGACATCAGACCTTTCAACTTCGCTGGAGGCGGCTATTGTTGCGAGAGAATATGGTTTTACGGATTGGGACACGATATCTTCTTTTATCGAGGGGATGAACAAGCCGGGATCGCCGGTACGCGCTTTCGAGGATGCGGTAGAAGCCATTATTAACGGCGATGAACAAGCACTATCCAGACTGCTGCGGGAGAACCCTTCTTTGGCGCAGGCCCGAAGTCTTCGTGTACACCAGGCTACTTTACTCCATTACACAGCTGCCAATGGCATCGAGGGCTATCGTCAGCGGACGCCGGCCAATATCGTAGTCATCGCACGGCTGTTGCTGGAGGCGGGTGCGGAAGTGGATGCGCCGTTGATAGATGGAGGCAACGGTACGACGTTGGGTATGGTGGCTACCAGCATACATTCCGAGAGGAAGGGGGTGCAGCTGGAACTGATGGAGCTATTGCTGGATGCGGGTGCGGCGGTGGATGGTTTGCCAAATGGATGGCAGCCTATGATGGCGGCGCTGGCCAATGGGCGGCCGGCGGCAGCGGCCTTGCTGGCGGATAGGGGGTCGTATATGACGGTGGTGGCGGCAGCGGGTTTGGGCCGGAGAGCGCTGGTACGCAGTTTTTTTACCCCCACGGGCGAATATATTCCCACGAAAGAAAAAGTATTTCATGTGCCGAAGGATCCGGAGCGGCAGTTGATGCGGGCATTCATGTATGCCTGTATATATGGGCAAACGGCTGTCGCGGCCTGGCTTATCGAGCGGGGTGTCGATCCGGGCGTGCAGGATGACGACGGCTACACGGGGCTGCATTGGGCGGGGCATGGGGGGCATGTGGAACTGGTGCAGTTCCTGTTATCATTTGGGGTACCGCTGGAGCTAAAGAATTGTCATGGCGGCACGGTGCTGGGGCAGGTGCTTTGGTCCGCTTCGAACAATGCGGGAGGTTGGGGTGGTAATAAGCAGGATGCGGACTATCCGGCGATAGCCGCTCTTTTGATAGATGCGGGGTCGGTGGTGTGGCGGGGGACATTGGCCTGGTGGAGAGGTTTACAGGATGTGAAACCGGCCGTGTGGGAGGAGATGGAAAAAGTATTACTCAGACATGCTGCGGGTCGTAGAACCCTTATCCTCAGCGCTGTGAGCAGGCATCTGGTCGTGGGGGATATAGCGCGGAGCCTTCGATATTATACGGAGACGCTGGGTTTCGAGAAGGTGGACGAGGCTTCGGTGGCATATGGTCCCGCGGCGCTCTTTTTTCATACGGACAGTACTGCCGTGGATAGTACGGGTGAGCTGCCGCCGGCGGGCGAGGCGATGGTATTCTTTCAGGTGGATGACCTGAACAGCTGGTGGGATAAGCTGTATGTCCATAATGCGGGGCCGACGATGCCGGAGAAGATCAACTGGATAAAATACAGGATGTTGGAGGTGCGTGATCCGGATGGGAACCGGCTATGGTTCGGGCAGTCGTATCACGAGGAGGCGGTGGATATTCATACTCCGCCGGGGACAGGACAGCTGCGAAAGATAATGCCCGCCCTGCCCTGTGTAGATGTGGGGACGGCTGTATCTTATTACAGAGATGTGCTGGGTTTTTCGGTGAACTATCAACAAGACGATCTGGGGGTGATGGACAGGGATGAAGTGCGGGTATTGCTGGTGGCCCGGAAAGAGGGGGATGTTTCCACGGGCAGCTGTTGCGTTTATATCCGGAATGCGGATGAGCTGCATGCGGAGCTGACGTCCAGGGGAGCGCTGGTGCAGGGTGAGCCGGTGAGCCATCCATGGGGGTTGAGGGACTTTGTCGTGAAAGACCCGGACGGGAACGAGATAAGCTTTGCGCAGACATTCGAATAATATGAGATACACCATCACGGTGACCTCTATCGTGGATAGCGTAATGGGTAGGGCATGGCTGTCGCGAATTCTTTGCTGGTATGGGGGTATTTCCGTATATTCAGGGACTCCTAATATTGTTTATGAAACTACTGCTTCCGCCCTCCGCCTCATTGGTGAGATGGGCATGTGTGTTGTTACTGCTTTTTGCGTCCTGTAAGAAGTCCGCCGATCATTCGCCTGCCCGTTCCATTCCCGTTGCCGAGGACAAAGCTAAAAAATATATAGGGAGCTATCACGTCACGGAATATTCGTCGATATATTATCCGCCCGGAGATACTACCCGCACCGAGTTTGCCGGGCAGATCATCCGGGATCATTCCACGCTGGGGTCCATCGTGCCGAACGATCTTTTGTTCACCGACACGATCAATGTCATTTCTTTTATACAGTCGGGAAGGGATCCGGCTCCAGAGTGGGTAATACCCGGGCGGGATATCAACTACGGTTCGGACACGATCACTTTCAAGGTTTACAGGGATTCGACGAGCAGTGTGGGCAAGGATACGATCATGAGCGCCTATGGGGATCTGGCGTTGGTGCGGGTCCTGGGTAAGGATTCGCTGTCGCTGAGCTATTATTTCGGGATAGGGTATGTCACTTATTATATCAATCAGATCTGGATAAAAAATTGATCATGTCAAATGGCAGGGCTATGAAAAAATTATGGTTCGCGGGGTTGCTGCTGCTGGCGGTGTGCTATTCTTGTAAGAAGGATGTACGCAGGCCTCCGGAGAGCTATATAGAGGCCACTATAAACGGCGTGCATGTGGAGTTCGATACGTTGGTGACGGCCCTGGTGGATTCGTCGGTGCAATTGATCGAGCTGTCGGCCTACAGGGGCGTGCCGGGGATGGATACTTTGATCTATTCGGGGGGATTTCAGCAGACCCTGTCGGATTTTATACTGCTGCGTATCGGGTATGCGCATGGGAGCCCTATCGCCGCGGGCGCCCGTTCGGACACGGCCTTGCTGCGGAAGGACCTGGCGTTGCTGTATTATGGCCAGTATCAGAATTTTACCAATCAGCCGAACTATTATATCTATCTGGACTATCCTTTCAGCGCGGTGAAGGCCTCGGTGACGTCGGTGGCGAATAATGTGATACAGGGTACGTTCGAGGGTACGATCTATGAGGAGTCGAATACGAATAATACGGTAGTGATAAAGGATGGGAGGTTCAGGGTGAGAATGTAAGTGCTAACACTTATCTTTTTTTAAGAGGTTGTTGAAATAATTCCCGCCATATTACGTTTTTTCTCATACAAGATCCAATATCACCTGTAACCCTGTATGCACGTAACTAACAAGATCATCATTAACGCCGATGATTTCGGGTATAGTGATGCCGTGAATGGCGCTATCCTGAAATGTTTTCAAAAATGGCTGGTGACCAGCACCTCTCTGCTGGTGAATATGCCCGGATTCCAGGGGGCCGTCGAGATGGCCCATGCCCATCCCATCTTTTCGGGGAAAATAGGCGTTCGCCTGAACCTTACCGAGGGTTTCTCGCTTACTTCGGGCATCCGTGATTGTACTTCCTTTTGTCATGTGTCGGGTTTCTTTATACTAAAGGAAAGCAGCCGATTGCTGGTTTTGAACAAGCGTGAGAAACAGGCGGTGTATGAAGAGATGAGGACCCAGCTGGAGACGGCCCTGTTGGCGGGTATCCATCCCAGTCACCTGGATATACATCATTCTCTTCACCGGCAATGGCCCATCGCCACGGCGCTGGCGTCGCTGGCGCGTGAATATGGCATCCCGCGAGTACGTTTTTCCCGCAGCATGGGTCCGGAGATGCGTGGGGTCAGGGGGCATTACCGGCGGCTGTTCAACCGACTGGTCGCACGACTTCCGGGGATCTGCGGTCCCGATCTTTCGGGTTGCGTATGCGACTGGCTGAAGCTGCCGGAGAAGCGGCGTCCCGCCGGAAAATATATCGAGATCGCGGTACATCCCATCCTGGATGAGTACGGAGACCTCATCGACAAAGACGGAAAGGACCTGCAGCGGAAGCTGCGTCCCGTCATCGACCATCGTCATACCATTTCCTACACAGACCTGCCTGTCCGGACCGAAAAGCGGGACAGGAGCCTGGGAGACACTATACGTGACTGGTCCCTGCCAGCATTGCCGGGCGAGGGATTACCTTCCAACGGAGCTCAATCCGAAGAAGTATTTGGGGGATAAGACTTAAATTGCGGTCATGCATATCACCGCAGAGCATAGCTTACTGGTAGTCTCCGTCCTTCTGCTGTTGAGCATCATCGGCGGGAAGACGACGAGCAAATGGGGAGTCCCCACGCTGATCTTTTTCCTGCTGGTAGGCGTTATGGCCGGATCGGAGGGGGTGGGCGGCATTCCTTTCGACGACATGCATACGGCCCAGTTCATCGGCATCACGGCGCTCAATTTTATTCTTTTTTCCGGAGGGCTCAGCACGGATTTTCAGTCCATCCGTCCTGTATTGGGCACGGGGCTGGCCCTGTCGACCCTGGGGGTGCTGCTGACGGCCCTCTCGGTGGGGATCTTTGTACATTATCTCCTCGGCTTCACCCTGCCGGAGGGGCTGCTGTTGGGCTCCATCGTATCGTCCACGGACGCGGCGGCGGTGTTCTCCATCCTGCGCGGGAAGGGTATCGGGCTAAAGGGCGCGTTGCGCCCGGTGTTGGAGCTGGAGAGCGGCAGCAATGATCCGATGGCTTATTTCCTTACCATTTCGCTGACGGCCGTGGTAAAGGAAGGTCATTTCCCCGCCGGGGAGCTGCTGATCCTTTTTATAAAGGGGTTTATCATCGGGGGCGCCATGGGGTATTGTACGGGCAAGTTCAGCTTTTGGCTGATCAACCGCATACATCTTCACAGCGAGGGTCTTTATCCCGTGCTGCTGATGGGGCTGGCGATCTTCAGCTACTCCGCTACGGAGTTCCTGGGGGGGAATGGTTTCCTGGCCATCTATATCTGCGCGGTGGTGCTGGGCTCTTCCAATTTCATACACAAGCGAAGCCTGATCCAATTCTATGATGGGATAGCCTGGCTGATGCAGATCATCCTTTTTCTGACCCTGGGGCTGCTGGTATTCCCTTCCAAGGTGCTGGCCGTGGGCTGGCAGGGGCTGCTGATCTCGGCCTTCCTGATCCTGGTGGCCCGGCCGATAGGCGTGTTCGGGAGCCTGCTCTTCCATAGGGCCAACCGGCGCAGCAAGCTTTTTCTTTCCTGGGTGGGTCTTCGCGGGGCGGTGCCCATCGTTTTCGCTACCTATCCCAAGATAGCGGGTATTGCTCAGAGCGATATGATCTTCAACCTGGTCTTTTTTATCGCGGTGTCCTCTGTCCTTGTGCAGGGCACGACCTTGCCGGCTGTGGCAAAAATGCTACATCTGACGGTGCCCGGTAGAGCCAAGCGGCGGACGGGCAGTGACCTGGAGTTTACCGATCCGACCATGTCGGTGCGGGAGGAGGTGGTGCTGCCGCATCATGCGGTGGTCAATGGGCGGCGCATCGTGGAGATCAATTTTCCCAAGACGGCCAAGATCCTGCTGGTGATGCGTGGGAAGGATTATATTACGCCGGTGGGGTCGACGGTGCTCAGGGGCGACGACCGGCTGCTGATACTGGCGGAAAATGAGCGGGCCTTTTCTTTGGCAATGCATTCATTGGGGATGGCCAATCGATGAAAATTTTGTAAATTTCCTGACCCTCTGTCGCAAATAGACCATGAAAGAAAAACAAACCATCGAGACCACGCTGGTGAGAGGCCTTATCGCAGTGACAATTTGTGTAGTGGCGTTCGTGCTGATATCATTCTGGCAAACCAGGCGTCTGCAGGACACTTCCAACTGGGTCAGGCATACGAACCAGATCTTACGAGGTGTGGAGGATGTATTGGACCTCAACCTCCGGTATGAGCTGGGGGTAAAGAACTTCCTGCTTACGGGCATCACCAGCTCGCTCGACAGCTCAGTCGGACTCACTTCCCGGCTGCATCGCCGTCTGGCCGATATAAAACAGCTGACAGCCGACAACCCCGATCAACAATTGCGCATCGACACGCTGATCCAATACGCCGCCCTCAACCGTGCGTCCCTGGATAGCGCCATACACTTAAGCCAGCGCGGAGACATCGTGGGGGCAGGCCGGATGATCACGGAAAGCACCGCCGCAGGCTATTCCTACCAGATCGAGAATGTGGCGGATCGATTCAAGACGAAGGAAAACAGCCTGCTGGACGTACGCCGGCAGGACAACCGGCTGAGGGCATCAGAATTGCAATATGTGTTATGGGCGCTGATTGCCGCCGCCATCCTCCTTGCCTTTATTGTCGTGAAAAAGATACGCGTCGACGTCATCCGGGAAAGGCGGCTGAAAACCCGGCTCAATCAGTTCAACAAGGCGTTGGAGGAGACGGTGAAGACACAGACATCGGACCTGGCGGCTTCGGAGGAGAAATATAAGACCTTGTTCTATAAGAGCCCCCTCCCCAAATGGATCTATGATCAGGAAACCCTCCAATTCCTCGAGGTCAACGAGGCGGCCATACAGCATTATGGATATAGCCAGGACGAGTTCAGGAGTATGACGATCAGGGATATTCGCCCCCTGAACGATGTGCCCCGGCTGATGGAAGACCTGGAGAATGTACGGACCTCGGGAGGGACCTACACGGACAATAATTGGAGGCATATAAAGAAGAACGGAGAGGTCATCGACGTGGAGCTGACGGCTCATGCCGTCGAATATGGTCAGCGGAAGGCGCGCATGGTCATCATCAACGATATTACGGAAAGGCGGCGATCGGAGGAAATGTTGCGGCATCTCAATACCGACCTGCAAAAGAGGGCTTCGGAGCTGGCGGCTTCCAATGCGGAGCTGGAGCGTTTTGCCTATATCGCATCGCACGATCTGCAGGAGCCATTGCGTATGGTGAGCAGCTTCCTGCAGCTGCTACAGAAAAAGTATGATGGTCACCTGGATGAAAAAGCCACTCAATATATCCGTTATGCGGTGGATGGCGCGGAGCGTATGAAGGCGCTGATCCTAGACCTGCTGGAGTATTCCCGGGCGGGTGCGGGCAAAGGGGCTTTTGCGCCGGTGGATATGTGCGAAGTGGTGAAGGCGGTGAGCGAGATCTTTCACGACAAGATCATTGCCAGCCGGGGACGGATCGACATCGGGAAAATGCCGGTGGTGTTGGGTGATAAAGTGCAGCTGACGCAGCTGGTACAGAACCTGGTGAGCAATGCGTTGAAATATCATGGAGAGAAGCCGCCTCATGTACAGGTGATGGCGGAGGAGGTGGAAAGGGGATGGAAGTTCTCGGTGAAGGACAATGGCATCGGCATCGACCCCCTGTTCTTCGATAAGATCTTTATTATTTTTCAGCGACTCCATAATAAAAGCGACTATTCGGGGACGGGCATCGGACTGGCGATCTGTAAGAAGATCGTGGAGCGGCATGGGGGAAGGATCTGGGTGGAGTCGTCGCCGGGGACGGGCAGCATATTCTATTTCACGATAGTAACTCAACAATAAATCTATCCTTTTTATGCAAGAGATCCACATTCTTCTCGTAGACGACAATGAGGGCGATGTCCTCCTTACCAGGGAAGCCCTGGAGGAAGCGAAGATCGTCAATCGCATCTCGGTGGCTTATGACGGGATGCAGGCCCTGAGCTTCCTTAAAAAAGAGCCGCCTTATATGGGACAGGATTCACCCGACCTGATCCTGCTGGATATCAATCTCCCCCGTATGGACGGCACGGAGCTGCTGGGTATCATCAAGCATGACCCGGAGCTGAGACGCATCCCTGTGATCATGCTGACGACCTCTTCTTCGGAGCGGGACATACTGACCTCTTATGACAATCATGCCAACTGTTATATCACCAAGCCAGTGGATCTCGAACGATTTATGGACGTGGTCCGTACGATAGAGGATTTCTGGATCAGTATTGTCAAACTTCCAAAAACGGCATAATGTCGGGGATCAATACACAACTTTCATTTTTGATGGTGGAGGATAATCCGGGGGATATTTTCCTGCTGAAGGAGTTCCTGCACGCCACGGACCTGGGTATCGCGCATATTTTCGAGGTGGACCGGCTGTCGGAGGCCAAGCGCATACTGGCGGAGCAACCCATCGACCTGGTATTCCTGGATCTGTCCCTGCCGGACAGCTTTGGATTGGACAGCTATATCAGTCTGAGCGCCGCGGCGGAGCATCTGCCTGTGATCCTGCTGACGGGTCTTTCGGATACCAATATCGCTCTCCAGGCGCTGGCAATGGGAGCGCAGGACTATCTTGTCAAGGGAGATTTCGACGAGAAGCTGTTGTCACGCGCCATCCGTTACAGTCTGGAACGTAAGCGCAATCTGCAAAGGTTGCGGGAGAGCGAGGTGCGATACCGGGAGCTGTTCAATAACAACCCGATGCCGATGTGGGTCTTCGATGTGGATACTATGCATTTCCTCGAATCGAATGCGGCGGCGGTGGAGCATTATGGCTATACAGCGGAAGAGTTCCTTCGTCTGACGCCGGCGGACCTGCTGCATCATGGAGACCTGCAGGTCTTAAAACAGGAGGTGGTCGCGCTGCAGAAGGATGGGGCTGTACAGCAAATGGGTTTGCGGGAGCATGTGCGGAAGAATGGAGATCTCATCTTCGTGGAGCTGGCCTGGCATAATGTAGACTATATGGGGCATCCGGCCGTTCTTGCTGTGGCCAATGACGTGACGGAACGGATCGTTTTGGAGAATGAGCTCAACGAGCAGCAAATGACGCGTCAGCGGCAGATAACGGAGGCGGTGATCCTGGCGCAGGAGAAAGAGCGGACGGAGATAGGCAAGGAGCTGCATGATAATGTAAACCAGATCCTGGGAGCCAGCAATCTCTATGTCAATACGGCCATGACGGATGAGGAGATGCGACAGGAGCTGCTGGAGCGAAGCACGGAGCTGATCAGCCGGGCCATCAATGAAATTCGAAAGATCTCGAAGTCGCTGATCACGCCGGGACTGCGGGAGATAGGGTTGCTGGAGTCCATCGAGGATATTACGGAGGATATGAAGGTGGCGAAGGGGATCCAGATCCAGCTGGATATACATAATATCGTCGAGGCGGAAGTGGATGAGCAGCGCAAGCTGACCTTGTTCAGGATCATCCAGGAGCAGCTGAACAATATCATGAAACACGCCAAGGCGACGGAGGTGTTGATCCGGCTGTCCATCGAGGGGGAGGATATCGTGCTGACGGTGGTGGATAATGGGATAGGGTTCGATATATCCCGGCATCGCAAGGGGGTAGGGATCACCAATATCATCAGCCGGACGGAGCTGTTCAAGGGGAAGGTGGATATACAGTCGAAGCCGGGAGATGGGTGCGTGCTGACGGTGCGGGTGCCGATGGGGGCTACAGCTTAAGGATCAGGGCATTTAGAATTGCGTTTATCTTGTCCTGATCCAGTGTGGTTATCATGATCAGCACCAGATCGATATAATTCTTTTCTTTCCAGAATTTGTTGATGTATACGATCAGCCCTGTCAGCGAGACACCCGTCACAGCAAATATTATCTTTATTTTATCGGGATCGCTAAAATTTATCCAGACCATTATCAGGGACAGGAGGAAAAGGATAAGCACCATTACTACCAGGATCCAGAATACGATGGCATTTTTTTTACTGATGGCTTCCATTTTAGCCTGCAGTTTTTCGACATCCGTCTGAGTGGCTCCTGGCCCCAGGTGCTTGCTGACATTGTGATATTCCAACAATAGGTCTTTTAATTGGCTCATTTGAATTTATCTGAATTGATTAACAATAGTCTGACACGGGCAATAGCGTCTACATAGCTCAGCTCCCCCTGTAAAAGGCTTATGGCCTTTCTATAGCATATGAGCCGGAACTCCGGGTTCGTGTCCAGCTTATTGGCGACTGTGACAGCGTCAGGGAATTTTCGCCGGATGGCCATTTGGAGACCCGTGGACCGGCACAGCGTGAGGTCGAAGATCTTATCGTAGCCGGAGGGTATGGCATCCAGGAATGTGGGGAAGTCATACCGGCCGTCATATAGCTCGATCAGCCCCTGGTCTTCTTCATGGTGCGCCATGATGGTCGTGACGCTGTAATCGCCTATCGAGGTAAGGTCTTTTAATGAAAATTTTTTTTGGCAGTGCACATCCATTCCCCGGAGAAGGCCCAGCTCATGTTCAAAAAGACGGACGGTAGGTTCATAATCCGCGTCCCACAAGGTCTTGTCATTGACAGCCAGCTGTTTTTTTCTCATCTGTACAAAATTTTCGGGCCATGACGGTTTCAGCCTGTCCAGAAAATCCTCTTTTGTCAGGGGCAGGCAAATACCAAACAGGCACTCCCGGGGCAATATGGGTTCGTCAACAATCATATCGATGAGCGGGGTCCGTGCAGCCGGGTTTGAAGCAGATGATGCAATCGTCTTTTTCAAGACGGATCATTTGAGGGGAGATATTAAAGCTTTTTAATTCCTGGACGAGCTCGGCATAAAAGTCCGTTTCAGGGCGCATCCTTCCGAAAATATTATTGATGACACGCATAACCTTATCCCGGATGTTGTAGGCGACATTTTTCAGGGTGACGCGGGCACGGGCGTTGTCCTTAACGGCGGAAGGGATTTCGATGACGACATCGTCGGAGAGCCCGGAAATGATCTTTGCCTGTTGAAAGTCATATTCCGACCCTTTGATCTTGAAGAATTCAGGGTCATCCAGGATATGCGCTGTTCTCCATTCGGGATGCGCTTCATATTTTATCTCGGAGGATTTGATAATGGCTTTTGCCCTATTGCTGGAAATGTTCTCAAAATGCACTTCCAGCTTCTCATACGAGTCCGACCCCGCGAGTTTTGTCAGCTCTTCGACCAGCTGATCGCAGCGTTGCACGGTCTTGTTTCCTATGGTAAATCCATTCTCATGTTCCCGTATGTAAACGAAGCCGGTGTGCATTCCTCTTTCAGGGCGTTGGACGGACGGTATTACCGCGTTCCTTTCCCTTGGGATATAGTTGTCGCTGCTGATATGAATATAGGGCTCGGCGTTAGGCGACAGCTCAATGCTGCGCAGTACATCCGTGTTGATGCTGGCGACGTCTGATTCGTTGATCAGCACCTTTTTCACTCCGTCCGCCTCCTCCACCACCTGCAATTCGCCTTTCCTCACCGAGCTGCTGACTTCGAACTTCGTTGTCCTGGCTCCCAGGTTATGTCCTCCCTGCATGATGGCCGAGTCCTTGGTGGACCAGGATATGACCAGCGATGGGGTCTTGATCCAGGCGGATCCTGCATCACTATGGGCTTTTGCGTAAGCGTCCCGATAGTCCCGGATCGTAAAGTCGGGCACGATATATTTCAATAGCCGGCACTTGAACATGGTGGAAGTGAAAAGGGTGGCTTTACGCCAGGTGTACGGGTCTATCAGGTCGGATTCATGTTTCCTTGGATTGAGGATATAGTCCTTAAAGGTATAAATGTCGGTGAGCGAGTCGGGATTTACGATGGATGTCAGTTTATCCAGATCGAGAAAGGTCTGCAGTTTATCCAGCATCGGATGATCCAATGCATAATCCCGGACCTTCGAGTTGGAGCTGTTAAGGTCATCTTCCAGCGACTGCTGGGCGATCTCCGCCTTGCGTTGATCATCCATATTTTGAAGGCGGGCTATCAGCGTATCGAAGTGCCGGCTTAATGGGTGCTCGCTGGCCATGTAGGGGGTTGTGTCGGCAACGGGTGCTACAGTGGAATCCGAATAGCTGGCGGTATTGTCGCTGGAAGGAGGCGCTTCCGTGGGTGTCGGACGATGGTCGGCGGTGATCTTATATCGTGCAAACAGCTGGTAAAGCGACGCATATTCTGCCACCCTCACGAGGTCTTTGTTATTGAGCCTGGCATAATAAGCATAAGCATGTTTTTCTATTCTGTCGAGGTTATCGGAATTTCCCATGCCCTCCCTGTTCTCAGGCTTGTAGGTGATGGGTAATGCTCCCGTCCTGTTGAGGCAGAACAATTCGTTATCTCCCTCACTTACGGTATATCCCGCGCCTTTGGTATTCCAGTTGAAGAGCAGCTGGCTGGTATTCATCTCGGACATCGCATCAGGGTAAAAGGGGTAGGCAACCGGGACGCTATAGTCGAACTTTTCATATTCCACTTTACCGCTCATCGACCAGGATTTCAACATCTGATCCGTTATATTCAACAGACTGCCATATTCCGTATTAATGAGCTCATCGCTGAGGTAGATAGGGGCCCAGTCCTTACCGCCATCCATCTTGCCCGCGAAAAGGTCCGTCCTTTCATAGCTTTGGGATATTTGTTCTTTGTTGCAGGAGGCGAGCAACTGTACTGTCTCCGTCCTAAGAGGCGGAAGTTGGTAAATGTCCGCTATCCTCTCCCGTCCGATGATCGCGAGCTGTCCATAATGGCCTTTGATACAGCCCAGCAGCAGATCTGTATCGAGACAGAATTTTCGGATAGTTTCCTGCTGGCTGCTGATGTCATCCTGAAATTTAAGCAGCCATATTACGAATCCCGGCCTCTTACTGTATATAATGCCTGTTTGCGAGCCGTTGAGCAGATCAGGCAGGGTAAGCGTTTTTGTGCTGTCGGAGAGGTCTATGAATTCTTCCGTGTCCTTTATGAACCATTTATTCAATTCCGACGCCTGAATCTGGTGGTCGATGTCGGGCAGATACGGATCGACATGGAAGGTGAAAGGCAGGGGGACAACATAAGCTTTGTAATCCGTATAGAACAAGTAGTTGGATAATTGCTTCATGAGATCGGCCGAGTCGGACCGATCCACGTCGCTGAAACTGATGAGCAGGTCCTTGGTCCATCCATCGTACCCAATGTTGTTCTTTTGTTCCTTCATCAGAAAGTGAAATCCTTTTAACGTACTCTTTACCTGGGACTTTGTCACATGCGGAGGTGGCTCGGTGAGTACAAGCTGCATGCTACGGTCTTCAAAAATGGCGGAAGAGGCAATGACCTGCAGGTGAAGCTTGCACTCGGACCGCAACGTGCTCCAAAGACTGTCGGCCAGATGATAGGCGATGGTCTGTTCGACCGGGATCTTCGACCTGCATCCGATGATGAACATAGTGAATGCGGCCATGTACAGGAAATGACGTATACATTTCATGTTAAATGATTTAATAGCTAAGAAGGATGTATGCTAAGGGCGAGATTGTATTCCTTGAGAAAGGTATCTATAATTAGTTAAAAGTAGTAGCGGATGGACCGGAAAATGCTTCCATTCGCGTAAAAATGGGTGTTTTCACCCTTCCGCCTGAGGTCCTTTATACCCTCTTATTTCAGGCGCTTCATAATTTTCACCAGCTTTTTGCCGATGACCTCATTCCCCTTGTCCGAAGGGTGCAATCCATCAAACGTCATCCCAATGGCATCCACGGGATAGGGGTATTCATCCTTTACGGGGTCGAAGGGTATGGAAGTATAGTCGGGGTAGGTGTAGTTCCTGTACTCGCCTGTCTGCGGGTCCCGGAGACGCTTGTATTGTACGAGGTGCGGGATGGAAAGTTTTTTGTTGTGATAGAGGTCGACGACCTTGAAGTGTTCATGCTCCCCGATATTACGGATGGCATTCACCACCTGCTCGAGGGTCTGGCCGGCCTTGTCTTTGTAAGAGCCGTATGCATGGTTCTTCATATCGTTGACATAGACGAAGTCGCCGCGCTGCATGGGTGTGATAAGAATGATGGCGGCGTCGGGGTTCAGCGAACGGATCTTGTTTACGATGATACGAAAGGCGCCATAGATGGTGGTGTCTCCTGTGGCATGGTCGTAATCCTCCCACTGGCCGATGTGATGACCGCTCCACCAGTCATTGGTACCGAGAAATATGCTATAGACATCGGCTTTGGGGATACCCAGCGTCTCGATCGCCCTGGCGATGCCGCGCGAAGTCCATCCATTGTGCCCCTGGTTGACATACTTTATATAGGGTAATTCCTCCGTGACGCGAGACAGGTATCCTTTCGTGACGCGACTGCCTGTCTCGTCAGTATGGTCATTGAGATAGGTGATGGAGTCCCCGATGGCGACCCAGGCGAGGGGGCGATGGGTAAAGGAGACGAGGATAATGATCATTACGGGGAGAGTGAGACAAATAAGCTTTTTCATAGAGCATAAAGTTAAGCTAAAACGGTTTATCATGTACATTTTACATACGTCGAATTGTTTTAATATATCAAGGCGCTTATTATCTTTGTCCTTGTAATGAGACCCGACTACCCGTCTAAAGTATTTTCCGACAAACGCACCCGATACTGTCTGCGGATGCAAATGCTGGCGGCCTATATCTCCCTATAAGTATTCTCACGCGCACGCTATTTAACACGCATCTATTCTCATACGCATCATTCATTTCGGCCCGCGGGATTTATTATTACGCCTGGCGGGCCAAGCTAAACGATTCACATATGACACAACCTATCTATGTACTGCCGTTGCGGCAAGTCGGCCTGTCCGATATCGGCATTGCCGGCGGAAAGAATGCCTCCCTTGGGGAGATGATCAACAACCTCGACGATCTGGGAATAAAGATCCCGGATGGATTTGTTATTACGGTGAGCGCCTACCGCGAGTTCGTGGAGTCCAGCGGTCTGGAGTCGGACATCCGGCGGCTGGTAAAGTCCATCGATTTCGACAGCGTGGAGTCGTTGCGTCGTGCGGGGCTGCAGATACGACAGCTGATACGGAACAGCAAGTTCCCGCCTGCCCTTAGTGCGGCCATTATCAAGTCCTATCATGATCTGTCGGGGCAGTATGGGCAGTCGGACACGGATGTGGCGGTACGTTCGTCCGCTACGGCGGAAGATCTGCCGGATGCGTCCTTTGCCGGTCAGCAGGAAACCTATCTCAACGTGCGTGGCCCGGCCGCGTTGATGGATTCGGTACGCAATTGTTTTGCGTCGCTGTTTACGGACAGGGCGATCAGCTATCGCGAGAATTTTCGTTATGACCATTTTGAAGTGGGGCTGTCGGTGTGCGTGCAGAAGATGGTGCGCAGCGATCTGGGCGTGTCGGGTGTCGCCTTCTCCCTGGACACGGAATCGGGGTTCCGGGATACGGTGGTGATCAATGGATCTTATGGGCTGGGCGAGATGATCGTGCAGGGGGCGGTGTCTCCCGACGAATTTATCGTATTCAAGCCTACCTTAAAAAAGGGATTTGCATCCATCATCGAAAAGAAGCTGGGGTCCAAGGACAAGCTGATGGTATATGGAGATGATCCGGACGAGCGGGTAAAGGTCATACCGACGGAAAGACAGATGCAGCAGCGGTTTTGCCTGGAAGAGGCGATGATCCTTACATTGGCGAAATGGGTGGGGCTGATAGAAGAGTATTATTCGCATGTAAAACAGCGTTGGTGTCCCATGGATGTGGAGTGGGCGGTGGATGGTCTTTCGGGGGAGCTGTTCATCGTGCAGGCGCGACCGGAGACGATCCATTCCCGGAAGGAGCATGGCACGCTGACGGAATATAAGCTATCGGATGCGGGAAAGGCAGCTCAACACATCCTGAAGGGGATTGCCGTGGGAGATAAGATCGCCACGGGAAGGGTGAATATCATGCATTCGCTGGACAAGCGGGTGACGGATGGGCAGGAGTTTGTGGCGGGAGATGTGCTGGTGACGGATATGACGGACCCGGATTGGGAGCCCATCATGAAGAAGGCGGCTGCCATCATCACTAATAAAGGAGGGCGGACCTGTCATGCGGCTATTGTAGCCCGTGAGCTGGGTGTACCTGCCATCGTGGGTTGTGGCAATGCAACGGAGTTGCTTGCCAGCGGTCAATTGGTGACGGCCTCCTGCGCGGAAGGGGACGAGGGGTTGGTCTACGATGGAGTGCTGGCTTTTATCAAGACGGAGACGGATCTGAAGGGACTGCCGGAGATCCGTACGCCCCTGATGTTGAATGTGGGTACGCCGGCTATGGCCTTCCATTATGCGCATCTGCCGCACTGCGGGGTGGGGCTGGCCAGAGAGGAGTTTATTATCAACAATTACATCGGCGTGCATCCGATGGCGTTATTGACCCACCGGACGTTGAAGGATGAGACGTTGTCGGACACGATAAAAAAGAAGATCCGCGGTTTTGCGGATGAGGAGGATTATTTTATACGGAAATTATCCTATGGTGTAGCGCGTATCGCGGCGGCATTCTATCCGGAGAAGGTGATCGTGCGATTCTCGGATTTCAAGAGCAATGAGTATTTCAATCTGTTGGGCGGGAAATACTATGAGCCGCATGAGGAGAACCCCATGATCGGCTGGAGGGGCGCGTCACGTTACTATTCCCCGGAATACAAGGCGGCTTTTGGGCTGGAGTGCAAGGCTATCCGGCGGGTGCGGGAGGAGATGGGCCTGGATAATGTGGTGGTGATGATCCCTTTCTGCCGGACGGTGGAGGAGCTGCGCAAGGTGAAGCAGGTGATGAAGGAATATGGGCTGGTGCAGGGAAAGACAGGCAAGGAGGAAGGGAATGGTCATGCGGGCGTGAAGGGTCTGGAAATATTTTTGATGGCGGAG
>DASZXP010000209.1:0-10612 GCA_035545935.1 Puia sp.
GTTCCAAAATAGAGATATCGAATGTACCGCCCCCGAGATCGAAGACAGCGATCTTATGGCTCCTGCTACCTTTCTCCAGCCCGTAAGCCAGCGCGGCAGCCGTAGGTTCGTTGACGATGCGGCGCACTTTCAGGCCGGCTATTTCTCCCGCCTCTTTGGTGGCATTGCGCTGTGCATCGTTGAAATAAGCAGGCACGGTGATTACCGCCTCGCTCACTTCCTGGCCGAGATAGTCCTCGGCGATCTTTTTCATTTTCTGTAAAATGATGGCGGAGATCTCCTGCGGCGTATACAGCCTGCCATCGATGTCGATGCGAACGGTGTCATTGTCACCCCGAACAACCTTGTAGCTTATATGGGTCAATTCATTTTGGACCTCATTAAACTTTCTGCCCATAAAACGCTTGACGGACATGATGGTATTCTGCGGATTGGTAATAGCCTGTCTTTTAGCAGGATCACCTACTTTACGCTCTCCGTTCTTTAAAAAAGCGACAATGGAAGGCGTAGTACGGCGGCCCTCGTCGTTGGCTATTACCACGGGTTCGTTGCCTTCCATGACGGCAACACAACTGTTGGTCGTTCCCAGATCGATCCCAATGATCTTACCCATAATATTCCGGTTTATTGTTATGATTATTAAAATTATCCTTTCATATAACCGCTGGGGTGCGGATGATTCGGCACAAGCTCACCTGTTAGCAATAATAAATAATTATTCCAGATGATCTTAGCCAAACAGTATCGAATTTGGTGACAACAATAGGTAATGTTATTTATGAAAATTTTCGATCCGGATCAAGTTCTCATCTTACATTTGCCGGACATTGAAACAAAAATAGTACAACACTAATGGAGTATGTAGACTACTATAAGATACTGGGTATACAAAAAAACGCGACGGCCGATGAGATCAAAGCCGCCTATCGCAAACTGGCGCGTCAGCATCACCCGGATCTAAACCCCAATGATCCGGAAGCAAGCAAACGTTTCCAGGCCATCAATGAAGCAAATGAAGTCCTGAGCGACCCCGAAAAAAGACAAAAATATGATCAGTATGGCAGCGACTGGAAACAGGCAGAACAATTTGAACAGGCGAAGAAGCAGCGACAGTCATCTGGTGCATATAGCGGCGGAGATCCATTTGGCGGCGGCAACCCGTTTGAAAGCGGCGGCTATTCCTATGATGGGGATGAGGACAATTATTCGGATTTCTTTGCGTCCATTTTTGGCAACCGAAGAAGAGCACAAAGAGAGACCCGTTTTAAAGGGCAGGATATTCATGCCTCTTTTCAGCTGAATTTGTCAGCGGCCTATAAAACCCATCAACAAACTTTTACCGTCAACGGAAAGAACATCCGTATCACCATTCCCGCAGGCGTGGAAAACGGCCAGGAAATAAAACTAGCAGGATTTGGCTCTCCGGGGGTGAATGGCGGCCCTAATGGAGATCTGTATATCACTTTTGACATCGTGAACGATACCGCTTTCGAGCGTAAGGGCAATGACCTGTACATGGAGGCGCCGCTGGATCTGTATATAGCTGTCCTGGGGGGAAGCGAGATCATCGATACACTCGGTGGCAAGGTCAAATTGTCCATAGCGCCGGAGACCCAGACAGGCACACGGGTGCGTCTGAAGGGAAAAGGATTCCCGGTATATAGGAAAGAGGGGGAGTTTGGCGACCTGTATGTAACCTACCGCATACAAATCCCCAATAACTTATCTGCCAAAGAAAAAGACTTATTTAAAGAACTAATGCAGCAACGAAAAAAACAATAGTAAAATGAATAAAGCGAACAGTATTTCCGTTGAACAATGTTGTTTTTTCTATCGGGTTGAAGCATCCTTTATTCAGTCGCTCGAAGCGCATGGGCTCCTTGAAATAACCCAATTCGGGGACCAGCGCTTTATCTCCCATGATCAGCTTGGGGAGCTGGAAAAATACATGCATTTTTTTTATGAATTGCAGATTAACATGGAGGGGCTGGAGGCGATCTCCCATTTGCTACACCGGGTAAAGCATCTCCAGGGTGAAATAAAAAGACTGCAAAATCTTATACCGGAGATGTACCCGCGCTAATCATTTAGTTTTCCATCCGTGTTGATATAAGCGTTCCACTGTAATGCGGGCTCAAAGTAATCCCATAGAAGACGGGAAAGCTTCCTTTCCATGACCCATCCTTCGTTACCAGGCGCCCAGGAAGTGTCTGTTTGCTGTTTTGTAATGACAGAAAACAGGTAGGGGCCATGCGGGGCCATGACCAGCAGGGTTTCGCTGCGGGAGGCATCCACTGCCCCGCTTTTGGCAGCGACGAAGATCCTGGGAGGGATCTGTGAAATGGCTTCCTCGTCCCAAAAGTCCCTTCCCAGCAGCCGCAACATCCTGGCGGATATAGCCGGGTTTATGATCTTCCCTTTATAGATCCGTTCAAAGATATCGACCATCTCACGAGGGGTGGTCTGCCCCCAGCCATATATGTTGCGTTCAGTTTCACGTCCGGGGACCCGGCTGTTCACGCGTGTATATTTCAATCCCAGTTCATTCAATTTTGCATTGATGGTGGCGCCTCCGCCGGCGAGACTTTGCAGCCACAGGCTGGCGGTGTTATCGCTCATCGTGAGCATCAGCATCACGACCTTGCTGAGCTCGATCTTCTCATTATCTTTAAATGAGCCAAGGAGATCCTCGCCGGCATACAACAATGAGTCCCTGTATAGAAGCGGCTGATGGTAATCCAGCTCTCCTTTTTGGATCTTATCCATGATCCCAATAAGAATAGAGACCTTGATCATGCTCGCGGTGGGGAAAATGCTGTCGGCATGGATAGCGGCGGTCTCACCGGTTTTCAGGTTCTTCACATAAATGCCTACTTCACCGTGAAAGCCACGGATCAACTCATTAATGCGGGAGCGTAAGGTTATGGCCTTCTCTTGCGCAAAGGCAGTACTGTTTGCAGAAAAGGCCAGGAATAAAAAGTAAATTATTAAACAACGCATGCTTGTAGTTGATTTATATGATTGAGTACAGCATTATTAGCTTACTTAATAACAAAAACCGGCGAAGGAAACTTTTTATCGTCATAAACTTCCTTCAACCCAATAACTGCGCTGGCGACATCAAAGACCATCACCCTCCTATCGCCATCACTATACTTCGGCCATGCCGTCAGCAAATCCCCATTCGGATCCCCGGTCTTGATAAAGGCCACCCAGGCGCCGTGCAGGGTCCTGGCCAGCTGCTTTTTGGTCGTATCATTGTCAGAAGCAAGTATTCGGGAGGCGCCCCAGATATAATGCAGCTCGTCACCATGTCGGGCTCCCAGCTCCCGTCCATTCTGATAACGGTAGCGATACATGTAGACGGAGGTTCCGGCACTGGCTAATGCTTTGGCAAAACGATATGAATGTAGCTGGTACATATACTGGGTCAGCGTTTTCACCAGGGCGGCATATGGGCTGTCGGAGTGCAGCTGTGCCTGGTAATAAGCATGGGCCATAGGTGCATTGGACCGGAACAGGGGTTGAAAAATAGTGCCATTGGGATCGGCCCCAACGTCTTTCTTACCGACAAAAGCTGCCCCTTCCTCCTCATTGGTCCCGATAATGACGCGAATTCCGGACAGATGGCCTTCCCGGGCGTATCGGTAGCCGTCCTCCGGAATGGTAACACCATCGTACACGGGACCGAAGAAAGAATTACCACCTACCCCGGCACAAACCTTTGCCTGTGCTTTGATCATGCTGTCCGCGGGAAGGGTCAGGAGGCGCCGGGCCTGGTCCGGCCGAAGGCCCAACTGGTGGAGCAATAGGACCCGTGCATTTTTCGCCGTAATGCTATCGCGGATACACTGGACTGCCCCGCTTTCGAGGATAGCCTGCTGGAACAGGCCTTTGGAGGCGGGAGCAACCATAACAGCGCTCAGTAGCTTGGCGCCTGCGGATTCACCCATGACAGTGACACGTGCCGGGTCGCCGCCAAAGGCGGCGATGTTCTCATGTACCCACCGGAGGGCAGCAATGACGTCGAGGAGACCGAGGTTGCCGGACTGCCTATATTTAGGGTCCAGATCGCCGAGATATAAGAACCCAAGGGCGCCAAGCCGGTAGTTGATGGTGATGGTTACAATGTCATCTTCGTCAGCAAAGGCATGGCCATCCATGGACTTGCCGGCGCCCCCGGTCATGCTGCCGCCATGGACCCAGATAACGACGGGCCTTTTATGGTTGTCGATGCCCGGCGTATACAGGTTGAGGTAGAGGCAGTCGTCGGATCCGGTGACGGAGGGGCCGGTGGGCTGCAGGGCGGCGGGGGAAAACCGGATTGCGTTTAAAGTATCGTGCCAAGGTTCATGCGATACAGGTGGCTGGTAGCGAAGAGGGCCGGTGGAAGGCTGGGCGTATGGAATGGATTTAAAGACGGAAATGCCGCTTTCGGATAGGCCTCTGATATAGCCCTGGCTGGTTCGGACTATAACATCCTGGGCATAGGCAGCCTGTATATTGAATACAAGAAAATAACAGCACAAGACTAACAAGGAGTGGGAAAGAGTGGCTGGTTGGATTCGTGGTTGCATATGGTAAGATACTGAGTTTTTTAGGAAGCACTTTCACTTCCAGGCGGCGCTGCAGCTCGTATGATCCGGAACCCGGGCACTCCGATGGTTGGGGGGGCGGGCAACGTTATCTATTTCGTATCGTAAAAACGCAGTATGCTAAACTTAGTGGCACCATTTTCCCCTTTTACCAGGTGGTATTGGATCACCCTGGTCCCGCCGGTGGGCTTATCGTTATCGTCCCCGGAATTGTATACGGGGAATTTCTGCAACAGCGTCCCTTCCAGCAGGGAGAAATGGTCATGCCCTCTATACCCTTTATTGATCTTGCTGTCCAGTACGACATCCGGCAACATAGAGGGAATGATCTCCTTATTCCCATCCGAAGAAAAGCAATAGACGGTGCCATTGACCGCGTTGCTATCGGTATAGATAAACAGTACGAGGTCAGGAAACCCATCCTGGTTAAGATCATCTATCTGTGCGTTGGACACGCGGCCTTTCAACGTAAAGTTGATCTCTCTGGCAGTGCTTTCAAAGCCAATAGGTCTGATCGACAATTGGTTCTGCGTGAGATCCTTATTCCGGCAATTTACTTTATACCCTGCCTTACCGATCTTCAGGGTGGAGTCGATCCGGCCAATGGTGACCTGGGCATGGACGGTCAGGGAAAATAAAAGCCCGGCAAAAAAGAGAAGAGATGGATATTTCATGGGATAAAGATAAATTAAAAGGGGATTCCCCCATCCTATATGATACCGGTGATATCTGACAATGGATACTTCTTGTTATTTCCCCCTAAAAGCCTCTCTCCATTCTTTCCTGCTCACTTTCAGGTAGGCATGGTCGGCAAATTTCTGTACATGCGTAAAGTCATTGGCGACATATTCCATCAGTTTCTCCTTTTCAAAGCGCATGATCAGCTTATTGCTGTTCCGCTCGCCGGTGTAAAGGAAATAGGACTCGTGGAAATAAGGGAAGTATTTGGACACGTTCTTAAAGTTCTCGATGAAATTGTGTTCAGTCTCATAGCCTGCGTTGTTTGCCAGACAATGTTTGATTGAATGGTAAAATAAGCATTAAGCAGCGGAGTTGAAGAGGAAAGATCGGATGCTCCGTAAGGACTAATTTGCTCTTTTCTAAAAAATATTTTGTGAAAGTGTGGAATGATAAATTTTTTTTCTCTTACTTAGCTGTATAGTTAAACTCTTATCTATTGATCCCACTATTTTAGGCACTCTGATCAACTAGCAGCTAATTCCTCCCATTTACCGACGTATGGCGTATTGCCATATGCAACCCTAAACCGGCCTATCATGTTTAGACCCCGGGCAGGCATACCATTGCCGCCGAATGATCGTGCGTACACGGCTACGCGCGTCCATCCTGACAGGGACTACGCTGTCCTTTATCTTTCCTCCTCGTTTTTTAAGCATCGACGAAGTACCATTATTGGCCGGTGGTATCTACCGGTGCAAGGGGTAATGCTTTCCCGATAATATTTACTTCCAACAATCTAAAATTGATCATATGACCTTTTTACAAAGGACAGTATTCCTTGTGGTGCTGGTGAGCGTGTGTAACATTTCGTATCTGCGGGCGCAGGTGAGCGCGAAATTCAATTTCACAGCGGCCGCTGTTTCCGTGTCGGGATGGACGAATGTGTCGGACAATCCTGCAGGAGCGGTGTGTTCGGCTACCAGTCCGTCGGGGATCAGCATCAGTTCCGTAGGGACCGCCAACTGGTCGGGTCTGAGCGGTAATGCTTCTTATAACGGGGGTGGCATGGCGGGTGGTACTTTCTTCCCTGCGGCCGTCATGGCCAATCACTGGTTCCAATCGGGCAGCTCGACGGGCGCCTACAATGCCGCTGTGCCACAGCTGATCATCAGTGGGCTGAGCATCGACAGCGTGTACACGGTGTCTATGACAGGAAGCTGGGGCGATGCATTTTATAACATGGATCCAACCCGGTATACGGTGATCGGCGCTACGGTATATGGGTATGTGGACCTGAACATCCGGTATAATACGGCCAATGGAGCCGTCTTTCAGAATGTGGCCCCTAATTCCAGCGGACAGATCAAGGTGTATGTAAATACCATACCGACAACGGATATCGCGGGCATCAGCGGACTCAGCATCGTCAGCGGACATACATCCGGGGCCAGCCCTACGGTGCTGGTGACAAGCCCTTCCACGGGTGTGACATTACCGGAAGATGCGAATGTGACCATTTCAGCGAACGCATCAGAGAGCGGCGGGAGCATATCGCATGTGGAGTTTTATTTGGACACGGTGAAGATCGGAGATGATTCCACGGCGCCATACAGTATGCCATGGATCGCCTCCGACCCGGGCAGCTATGCGATCAAGGCGAGGGCCATCGATGGGTTTGGTAATACCAGTACGTCTACGGTGTATGTCAAGGTGGAAAACCTGAACTACTTCTGGTCGACCACGGGCAATATTGCGACGCATGCGGACAGCTTTTTCCTGGGCACGGTGGATACCAACCGGCTGGCCATCCGGACCAATAACGTGGAGCGGGTGAGTGTGCTGGGAGATGGATCGGTGGGGATCGGTACGAAGAGCACGCATGGGTTCAAGCTGGCCGTGAATGGCAATGCCATCTTTACGAAGGTGGTGGTACGGAACTATGCCAGCTGGCCGGACTATGTGTTCAAGAACGATTATAAGCTACCAGGACTGGACTCGCTGGAGCGGTATATCCGGGTGAACCAGCATTTACCGGGGATCATTTCGGCGGAGGGTGTCGAGCGAAAGGGCGTCGATCTGGCGGAGAACCAGGCGATGTTATTGAAGAAAGTGGAAGAGCTGACGCTGTACCTGATACAGGAGCACAAGAAGGTGGAGGAGCTGACCAAAGAGGTGGAGAAGCTAAAAAAACAATTACATCCCTAAAACCGGCATACCATGCGAACGTTCCGGATTGTCCTTTTGTGGTGGGTGGTCATGTTGGCCGGGGCCTGTTATGCGCAGGATCAGCCGGCGGTAGCAGGTCCCCATCTGCCTGCGGGGTTCTTGAGCCGGATGCAAAGCAAAGTAGCCAGCCTGGATGATCGGCTGACCCAACAGACGGCAAAATACCTGGAGCGAATGGCGCGGAAGGAAGAGAAGCTGCGGAAGAAATTAAGCAAGGTGGACTCGGCGGGTGCGAAATCATTGTTTGGAGGGAATGCCCAGCAATACGCTGCGCTATCACAAAAGCTGGCGGCCGATACGGGGAGCATGCATTTGCATCTCAGCGGGGAGTACCAGGCCTATACGGACTCATTACAGGGTATGTTGAAGTACTTACAGGTGCATCCGGGTTCGTTGAACCCGGCGGAGCTGCAAAGCTCCCTGCAACAGCTACAAGCCCTACAGGCCAGGCTGCAGGACGCGGATCAGATCAAGGCCTATGTGCGTGGGCGGAAGCAGCAGATCTCCCAATACATCCAGCAGCATGCGAACCTTTCGAGCCTGCTGGGTAAGGACTACCAGGCCTGGAACCAGGAGGTATACTACTATGGACAGCAGGTGCGGGCCTACAAAGAGATGCTGAATGATCCGGACAAGCTGGAAAAACAGGCGCTGGCCGTGCTGGGCAAATTACCGGCCTTTCAATCCTTTATGCAACGGAACTCGCAGCTGGCGGGGTTGTTCAACCTGCCGGGTGGAAATCTGTCCACGCCACCCGCCTTGGCGGGCTTGCAGACGAGGGACCAGGTGGGGGCTATGATCGGTCAGCAGGTGACATCCGCCGGATCGGGAGGGTTGGCGAGCATCCAGGGCAATATACAGGCGGCGCAATCCAGGTTCAACAGCTACAAGGACAAGCTGCTCAAAGCGGGCGGAGGCAATAGCGACCAGGACGCGCCGGACTTCCGGCCCAATGCACAAAAGACAAAGACCTTCTGGCGGCGGCTGGAGTATGGGGCTAATTTCCAAACCACGAAAAATAACTATTTCCCTACTACCACGGATTTCGGACTGTCGGCGGGCTATAAGCTCAATGACCGCAGCACGATTGGCATCGGCGCCAGCTACAAGCTGGGCTGGGGTTCGGGGATCCAGCATATTGCCTTTACGAGCCAGGGGGTCGGGTTGCGTTCGTACCTGGATGTAAAGATCAAGGGGAGCTTTTCGGCGACGGGTGGGTATGAGTACAATCATGCAACGCCGTTTGCCAGCGTGCAGCAGCTGCGGGAGTGGAGCGAATGGACAAGAAGCGGACTGATCGGGGTGAGCAAGACGGTGTCGATGAAGAGCCGGGTGTTCAAGAAAACGAAGGTACAGCTGTTGTGGGATTTTTTAAGCTACGAGCAGGTGCCCAGGACGCAGGCCGTGCTGGTAAGGGTGGGATATGATTTTTAGTTCAAAAAGCATTGAAAATGCAAAAAATATCTAGTAATTCTATTCGTGCTATTGCTTGTCTTTTGGGATTGTCGATTATTGGGCTCTGTGGTTATAGCCAGAACGCCAATCAGTCAAGTGATTTAAAGAATATTGTACTCCCTTCTCCTACGACAGCGGCATTGGGACAATATGGCAATACGCCGGTGGGCTTGTATACGGGCACCACGCAAGTGAATGTGCCACTATATGAAATACACGAAGGGGCATTAAAGTTACCTATTTCCTTAAGCTATCATTCGGGCGGAATCAAAGTAGCTGAGATGGCTTCCTGGGTTGGGCTGGGCTGGTCTTTGAATGCGGGTGGGTCCATTTCCCGGACAGTATATGGTCTACCGGATGAATTTAGCATCAATGCATTTTATACCTTGACAAACAATCCTCCTTCGCTTGGAGACATGAAGAAGATACTGTTTAACCAATATGATGCACAGCCGGATGTCTTCTATTTCAACTTCAATGGAAAATCGGGAAAATTTTTTATAACTAAGAACAATATTATACCAATATCCCCACATCAAAATTTGAAAATCCAAGCTATTCAAAGTAATGGGAGCTCTATGGATCCTCCTTTTATTGGCTTGGATGCGGTTTTGCAATTTCGTATTACAGATGAGGATGGCATTGTCTATGAGTTCAGAGACCATGAGACTACCCGGTCGACCACATTTTCTGCCAGCATCGGGAATGAGCCCGATGTTATTCAACCGGGTAATGCAACAAATATCACAGCCTGGTACCTCACTGACATGTATTCACCTACAGGAGATACCATTCGCTTTATTTACGATGATTATATGTTGACTTATGACATAGCGAGTTCTGAGCAGCAGTTCGTTAGTACTTTTATGACAAACCCCAATCAACAGCGATATGTGAAGAATGTAACAAAATCCCTTACTCACAATAAGCGACTACGACAAATACAGTTTTCCAATGGATCGCTGAATCTGGCTGCCACCACACCACGAAACGATCTTGTTGGAGACACCATGTTAAACAGCATTTCCATGTGGGATGCAAATGGGAGATTGATCAAAGGGTATAATCTACTCTATAATAGTACGGACGGGCCGGGCACAATGGATGACAATACCTATAGCGGATACCTAAATGGGTATACATTGGTGTCTAACAGACGGCTCATGCTGGAAGGCGTCTCGGAACTGGATAGTGCCGGAATTCCCAATGGGAAGAATTATTCTTTCGACTACAATATGAGCCCTGCTTTGCCATCAACTTTCAGCAAGGCAAGAGACTTTTGGGGATATTGGAATGGATCGTCGGAAAATGAGACCAGTTTCCTTGACTATCAGTTAGTCGGAACGGATATTGGCATCATTTCAAACTATCAGCTCATCAATAAGGAACCTAGCCTGAATTACTGTAAGGCAAATAGTCTTTCGCGCATCCATTACCCGACAGGAGGGTATACACAATTCAATTATGAATTGCATGATGCTTATGTTGGCAGAGGTGTACTGCCTCCGCAGGTCGTCACAGCGAGTCATACGATGTCAATTAATTTCTCCAATTATAGCTCATTAGGATATGTCGATACAGTGATCAGCGGCGTAGACTGCAAATACATGCCATTTAGCGTATCCACCGGAGCCGGGGCTACGGTTACGATCACG
>DASZXP010000210.1:0-6660 GCA_035545935.1 Puia sp.
ATCTTTGGCTACTATTTCCGTGACAAATACCAGAGTTTCTTCGTCCATGGCCGCTTCAACCCCAAGACAAGGGAAGTCATCATCCAGAACATCCCGATCATCTATTTCAACTCCAATTCCACCGTCAATAGCATCGACTGTAATACCAACTTCGTAGGCGTCATCATAAACAGCCGGGCCAAGAGCACCCTGAAGGGCGCCTTTTACCACGACGAGAAGTACAAGTATATGTGTCCCGACCTGAAAGTGGTGTACACGCTGGACAAGGACGAGAAGCCCCAGCCCGACAAACAGCAGGAGGTGACGAACGCCGCTCCCAAGATGTGGAAACCACAGGCGGATGACTATGTAGTCGACGCCGTGAAAACGGATCACCCGGCCGACACGCCGAAAACAGCCAGGATAGATACGCCCGCTGTGGTGAAAATGGATACTGCTACGGTGGCCAGGATAGATACGTTAACGGTGGTCAAAACAGATACACCGCTGACAGCCATCACCGCTCCGATCGCCGATCGCGCCGCGGAGGAAAGCAAGGTCATTAAGGAGTCTTTCTCACAAAGAAAGGAGGTCATTACAAAGGTCCTGGACGTCGAGTCCGACTCCGTACGCCTGAGCTTCTATGACAACGGAGAAATAGACGGGGACAGCATTTCCATATTCGTCAACGACGAGGTCGTCCTCACCCACCAGGGACTGGCCGCCAAGGCCCTGACCATGTACCTCCACCTGGATAGCACCCGGGAGGTGAACGAGATCGGCATGTTCGCGGAGAATCTTGGGAAGTTCCCGCCCAACACCGCCCTCATGGTGGTCACGGACGGCAAGAACAGGTATGAAGTGTTCATGAGCAGCAGCCTGACAGAAAACGCCATCATCCAGATAAGACGTAAAAAGAGCCCTTAACAGGGCTCTTTTCATAATAGTCTATAAATCCAGCTCCGTTTGCGGAGATTCTTTCGCTTCTTCCTTATGCCCCCACTCCACTTCCACGCTCTTGCTGAAGTCGAAGAGCTTGGTGCCCACCGTCTTCCAGCCCGTCACCTCCACAAAATCGGCGATCTTGATCTTCTGGGTCTTTGCCTGCGCGCCCCGTCCCGACTTGATCAGAGCAATGGGTTGAGGATGCAGGGTGACTGCTTCCAGTCGATTGCCCTCCCCTTCCTTGATAAAAAGGAATTTATTGTGTAAGGTCGTCGTCTCGATCTTGAACCGTTTGACATTATACTGCAGCTTCTCATTGTCCAGGTAGATGGCGGTGATGATACGCTCAGGATCGAACTTGCGCATTTCGACTATCTTTTCCGCGTCAAACCGCTGCGTAAGCTCCGTATCCGTAATCTCATAATTGCCGTCGGAATAGATGACCAGCAGCTTCTCGTCATTGTCGAAGCTGCCGAGGTATTCACCCTTCTCCTCCGTATTCAGGCGGCCAAAGGTCGCATCGAACCATAGCTTGCGGCCGCTGAGCGTAGACTTGCCCGCCTCCTTGAACTTTACGGTCCGGATGGGATATTTCGTCACCTGGTTCCCCAGACTGCTGCGGTTCTTTACCTCCAGGGTCTCGAAATAGAAATCGAACTCTTTGATACGGGCAGAGCTGTTGGGGCTAAGGATGATCCTGACGACTTCCGCCTCGCCATTCGGGTTCGCGGTGAAATAATGCACCTTGCTCTTGGGATCTTCCTTGGCCAGGTCATATTCCCTGTCACGGGTAACGCCGGTGACGTTAAACCGCTTGGCATAGCTGATGCCCGACCGCCCGTCGACATAGATCATATTATAGATGGTCCGCTCGTCGTTCTTTCTGAAGACACCCACATAGATGATATCTTTTCCGATAAACGCCTTGTCCGCCACCTTTACCACTTTCATCTTCCCGCCCTTTGTAAAGGCAATGATATCGTCCAGGTCCGAACAGTCCGCCACGAACTCGTCCTTCTTCAGTCCCGTACCGATAAATCCATCCGACCTGTTCACATACAGCTTTACGTTGGCAATGGCCACCTGCTGCGCCTGGATAGCTTCGAACAGCTTGATCTCCGTCTTGCGCTCACGGCCCTTCCCATATTTCTTCAGCAGATTCTCATAGTAGGCTACCGCATAATCCACCAGGTTGTTCAGGTCATGCTTCACCTGCTTGATCTCGGCCTCCAGCCCCTTGATCTGCGCGTTCAGCTCGTCGATGTCCAGACGATAGATCCTGCGGACAGGTTTCTCCGTGAGCTTTATGATATCCTCCCGGCTGATATCCCTTTTCAGCTGCTTGCGGAAGGGCTCGAAAGCCTTGGCGATGGCAGCCAGCACCTTGTCCCAGGTCTCGTGCTTCTTCTCCAGCTCCTTGTAGATCTTTTCCTCGAAGAAGATCTTTTCCAGCGAGGTATAATGCCATTTTTCCTGCAGCTCCGCCAGCTTTATCTCCAGCTCCCTTTTCAAAAGCCCCTTCGTATGATCCACGGAACTGGTCAGCAGCTCACGTACGCCCAGGAACTGGGGCTTCTCCTCCGCAATGACACAGGCATTGGGAGAAATGCTCACCTCGCAGTCCGTAAAGGCATAAAGGGCATCGATGGTAATATCCGGGGAGATACCCGGCGCCAGGTCTATCTGTATCTCCACCTCCGCGGCCGTATTATCCGTCACCTTCTTGATCTTGATCTTACCCTGGTCATTGGCTTTGATGATGGAGTCGATCAGCTGCGAGGTAGTAACTCCATAGGGTACGTCTTTTATCAGCAGCGTCTTTTTGTCCAGCTCCTCGATATGGGTGCGTACCCGGATCTTACCACCTCTTTTCCCATCGTTGTAATTGGTGACATCGATCATCCCCGCCGTCAGGAAGTCGGGATATAATTCAAATTTCTTATTTTTCAGGTGCTTGATGGCAGCCTCGCAAAGCTCTATAAAATTATGAGGGAGGATCTTGGTGGCAAGCCCTACCGCGATCCCCTCCGCTCCATGAGCCAGCAGCAGCGGGAATTTCATGGGCAATGTCACGGGCTCGTTCTTCCGCCCATCATAGCTCAGCTGCCACTCGGTGGTCTTGGCGTTGAAAGCCACTTCCAGCGCGAATTTGCTGAGACGCGCCTCGATATACCGGCTGGCGGCCGCATCGTCCCCCGTACGAACATCTCCCCAGTTGCCCTGTGTCTCGATCAGCAGGTCCTTCTGTCCCATGTTTACCAGCGCCTCACCGATGCTGGCATCCCCATGAGGGTGGTATTGCATGCTCTGACCAATGATATTGGCCACCTTATTGAACCGGCCGTCATCCATCTCTTTCATGGCATGCAGGATCCGGCGCTGCACGGGCTTCAGCCCGTCCTCGATGGCAGGCACCGCCCTCTCCAGGATCACATAGGAGGCATAATCCAGGAACCAGTTCTTGTATTGCCCGGTGACACCGGACTCATTCTCGTGAAAATCTTCGGCTATTTTACTCTTGGCCATATAAATGCTATAGTCTTATGGTACAACCCTTGTGCGCATGTCTTTATGCAGTCGGCTCCGTGATGGGAACGGCAGCCTTCTTTATCTCGAAATCCTTCATGCCCCTGATCTCTCCCTGTGCCTCTACCTCTCCGGAAGCGATCAATTGCTTCAGCCTCCACAGTATATAGGCATCCCCGGTAGTTTGTTTGCCCTTGCTGAGGAATTGATGGATCAGCCTGCTGGCCTTGATCCAGTCACCCGTAATGAACTTCTTCAGCTCCTCGTCATAATAGTCATATCCGTATTGAGCCAGCTTCTTACCCCCTTCCAGGATCCGCACCCCCTTGTCCTCATTGCATATCCTGCTCCATTCATCGGGGTCGATCTCGAATTCGCTCAGCGTGATAGGTCTCGCCAGCTTGCGCGCCTTCAGGAACTCGCGGGCAGGTATGTCGGACAGGTTCACCGGATAAAAAATGCTTCCTTTCTCGTTGATAAAAGGCAGGTTGTTCAGGTAGAGGATAAAGATCCTGCCTTGAAAATCCTTTAGCTGGCTCATCAACCAATAATAGCTGCTGACATCATGCTTGTTCTGCGCGGCCCAGATCCATACTATCTCCAACGGATCCTGCTCCAGCTTCTCTTTCAGGGCAGCTACGGAGGCCAGATCATCCTTTACATCCCCGCCGTCCACTCTCCCATCGTAATCGCCGCCCGCCAATACGCCACGCCACCATTCCTTACGGGCCTCCCAACCTTCCGCGGTATAGAGATCCTTCAAAGGCCCCACCGCAAAGTCATCCTCTATCTGCACTATCTCTCCCTGCAGAGCAGGCTCCAGGTCAAAAGACTTTTGCAAAACGTCTACATCCGGACGTTGAAAAACTATGTGGATCATGCTTTTTCCTCCACCAGGTCCACTTCGACCTTCAGATTGTTAATGATAAATTCTTGTCTTTCCTGGGTGTTCTTACCCATGTAATACTCCAATATGTGCTGTACATGCGTCTCCGGCATGATCATCACCGGCTGCACCCGCATATCAGGCCCGATGAAGCGGGCAAACTCTTCGGGCGAGATCTCTCCCAACCCTTTAAAACGCGTGATCTCCGGCTTGCTGCCTAATTTCTTTACAGCCGCCTGCTTCTCCGTCTCGTCATAACAATAAATGGTCTCCTGCTTGTTCCGCACACGGAACAAAGGCGTCTCCAATATGAATACATGCCCGTTCTTTACCAGGTCCGGGAAGAATTGCAGGAAGAAGGTCATCAGCAACAGCCGGATATGCATGCCATCCACGTCAGCATCCGTGGCAATGATGATCTTGTTGTAACGCAGCCCCTCGATCCCGTCTTCCACATTCAGCGCATGCTGCAAAAGGTTGAACTCCTCATTCTCATATACTACCTTCTTCGTCAGTCCAAAACAGTTCAGCGGCTTGCCCCGGAGACTGAATACGGCCTGTCTTTCCACATCCCTTGCCTTGGTGATGCTGCCGCTGGCGGAATCTCCTTCCGTAATAAAGATGGTGCTCTCTTTTTGTTTTTCCAGCAGCTGGTCCTTATCCTTACCCGTAGGCTCTTCATTATAATGATACCGGCAGTCGCGGAGCTTCTTGTTGTGCAGATTGGCTTTCTTTGCCCTTTCATTCGCCAGTTTCTTGATACCGGCCAGCTCTTTTCGCTCCTTCTCGTTCTGCTCGATACGCTTCTTCAACGCATCGGCCGTGGATGGATTCTTATGCAGATAATTGTCCAGCTCCCTGGCCATGAAGTCATACACAAAGTTCTTCATGGAAGTGCCGCCTTCCGACATATACTGGCTGCCTAATTTCGTCTTGGTCTGCGACTCGAACACGGGCTCTACCACCCGTACCGATACGGCGGCGGCAATGCTTTGACGGATGTCCGCTGCATCATAATCTTTTTTGTAGAAATCCCTTGCCACCTTTACGAACGCCTCGCGAAATGCCTGCTGGTGCGTGCCTCCCTGGGTGGTATACTGACCATTGACGAAGCTGAAGATCTCCTCGCCGTAATCGTTGTTATGGGTGATGGCGACTTCGATATCTTCTCCCTTCAAATGGATGATGGGATAACGCAGCTCATCTTCATTGGTCTTGCGCCGCAACAGGTCCAGCAGACCGTCCTTCGACACATATTTCTTATTGTTGAAGTTGATGATCAGCCCCGCGTTGAGGTAACAGTAGTTCCAGATCTGATTCTCCAGGTATTCATGCTTGAAATGAAAATGCTTGAAGACCGTTTCGTCAGGGATAAAGGTCACCAGCGTGCCATTGGACTCGCCCGACTTCGTCTCCTTGAATTCCCTGGTGAGAACTCCCTTGGCAAATTCAGCCGCCTTTTCCTTTCCATCCCGGAAGGCCGTCACTTTGAAATATTGACTGAGCGCATTCACGGCTTTCGTACCTACTCCATTGAGACCCACTGATTTCTGGAATGCCTTGCTATCGTATTTCGCACCCGTATTGATCTTGGAGACCACATCCACCACCTTACCCAGGGGAATGCCCCGGCCATAATCCCGGATCGTGACGCTCTTTTGATCGATGGTCAGGTCTACCTGCTTGCCATAGCCCATGGTATGCTCATCTATACAGTTATCGACCACCTCTTTGATAAGAACATAGATACCATCGTCCGGACTGCTGCCATCCCCTAATTTACCTATGTACATACCGGGACGAAGACGTATATGTTCCCGCCAATCAAGACTTTTGATACTATCTTCTGTGTATTCGAACAAATTAGTTTTTTCTGCCATATCTGTTACGATCAAGATGCCAAATATAGGCAAACGAATTTAGAGCCTGCTTATTTCAATTTCTACATATTGTGTATAACACGTTGTGTCTTACATTCGTGCCATGGCGGAGAATTTTCTATCCCTGGAAGGACTAACGGTGACACTGGGCGGGCATCAGATACTTAAGAGTCTGGATCTTAATATTTTACGAGGCCAGCAATGGGCAATTACCGGCGCCTCCGGCAGTGGCAAGTCCGTTCTGGCGCATACCCTGATGGGCCGGCACTATCATAGTGGACAATTAAACTATTTTAAACCCATAAAGATTGCCATTGTTGAACAGCAGCATCGGTTTTTAAACCGCAGCGGCACCTCCGATCTCTATTATCAGCAACGTTTCAACGCCTCCGACGCCGACCAGACCATGACTGTGGAGCAGGAATTGGCGCCGTATGTTCCGGG
>DASZXP010000211.1:0-22231 GCA_035545935.1 Puia sp.
TTCAGGATCGTGCAAGAGGATCACGATATGGCCCGCGAAAAGGGTTTGTCTGTTACGCAACATCTTTTCCGCCCGCGCAAGCATTTCCCGGCCCGTTGTGATCCCGCCTTCCGACAGGCTGTCGCATTTCCATTCCAGATCCCATCCGAATACCCTGTATCCGTGCGCCGCCAGGCTGTCGGCCGCCTCGGCTCCGCTGGGAATATCTCCACATCGTGTCTTCCCCAGGCGCCAGTAATTCCTTCCCGGCATCCGGGCAATGTCATTTTGCAGCTGCAAGGTATCCCTGTTGAGATCGAAATCCTTTACCACCGATGAAGGATCCCGATAGTACTGTTTGTAATGTCCCCCGGCATGGCTGTAGCTGTGATTGCATACCAGCATCAGGCTGTCCTTGTGGCGCCGGCCAAACAGATAACCTATGCTGTCGGCTCGTACGGCATTTCTGCCGACGATGAAGAGGTTGATCTTCACCCCCTCGCTGTCTACCAGTGCGTACAGCTCGCGGCTGCCTGCTGAAGGGCCATCGTCCACCGTCAGATAAAAGGTTGGGGATTGGGCCGGCAGGAACAAAGGACAGGACAAGGCTATCATTCCGACTACCCATGTTCTGATCACCCCTCTGAAAATCATAAAATAAGCCATGTCCCAAGCTACTTACCCCGCTGGTCCGCCGTCATGACCAACATCGTATGATCCATTGATCTTCGTCATGGCTGGAAGCTTCCCCGGATAGTATAATTGTTCCACAATTCACAGACATGAACCCATCTACTAAAGGCGCCATCCTGTACAGCAGCCGCTATGGCGCTACCCATCAATACGCGGAATGGCTCTCTGAAGAGCTGAAATGGCCGCTGCTAAATGCAGGAGAAACGACTACCAAAGACCTGGCATCCTATGATACCCTGCTCATAGGGAGCTCCGTATATATCGGAGAGCTGCTGATAAAAAACTGGTTAAAGATCCACAATCCCGTGCTGGGAGATAAAGACCTTCTGTTTTTCATCGTTTGCGGTACACCGGCATCCGAGAGAGAAGAGCTGGACAGGATTGCCCGGGCCAATATCCCCCATGACCTTATCGGACCGGAAAATGTCTTCTTCCTTCCCGGTCGGGTCATCATCGGCAGACTGTCCTGGCGGGATCGTTTCATGCTGAAAATGGGCGCCAGGCTGCAAAAGGACCCGGCCAAAAAAGCGTCGATGCTCAGGGATGCAGACAATGTAAAAAAAGAACATCTATCCCCTATCCTGCACCATATCACAACGCCTGTAGAAATTCTTTGATCTTAACATATCTTATGCACACAGATACCGCTCTATCCGCCAAATACAATATTCCCGTCCCCCGCTATACCAGCTATCCCACCGTGCCTTCCTGGAAGGAGATCCATGATCCCGGCCCCTGGAAAACCAGTTTTTCCAACCAGATGACAGGGCCTGATTCCCGGGAAGGCATCAGCCTGTACATTCATCTCCCGTTTTGCGAATCCCTCTGCATCTATTGCGGATGTACCAAACGTATTACGACCAATCACTCTGTGGAAGAAGAATATATACAAGCGGTGCTGGCGGAATGGCAGCTTTATCTCGACCTCATGTCTCATCCGCCATTGATAAGGGAATTGCATCTGGGAGGCGGTACCCCGACCTTTTTCTCGCCGGCTAACCTGTCGAAACTTATAAATGGCATACTGGATAAAGCCAACCTCCATCCTTCCTACAGCTTTAGCCTGGAAGGCCATCCCAACAATACTACCCGCAACCACCTGGACACGCTATATGAGCTGGGATTCCGGCGCATCAGCTATGGCGTACAGGACCTGAACCCCGAGGTCCAGCGGCTGATACATCGTATACAGCCATTCGAAAATGTACAAAGGGCGACCGACGAGGCCAGGGAGGCAGGGTTTTCCTCCGTGAACTTCGATCTGATCTATGGTCTACCATCGCAGGACCTGAAGAGACTCCAACACTCCATACGGCAATCTCTCCGGCTTCACCCGGACAGGGTGGCTTTTTACAGCTACGCCCATATCCCCGAGGTCAGCTGCAGTCAGCGCCTCATCGACGCAAGCCTTCTCCCCTCGCCTGTCCAAAAGCTGGAGCTCTATCGTCATGGCAGGGACCTGTTTATGGATGCAGGCTATACGGACATTGGCATGGATCATTTCGCCCAGCCTGCCGATGAGCTTTATAAAGCGTGGCTCGACGGCACCCTTCATCGTAATTTTATGGGCTATACTGTTCAAAAAACGGGGCTGCTGTTGGGATTGGGCCTCTCGGCCATCAGCGATACAGGAAATGCCTATGCCCAGAATACAAAATCCCTGACAGCCTATTATCGCGCCATCGCATCCGGAAGAACGGCCATTCATAAAGGCTATTTTCTGAACGAAGAAGACAAGGCCTTCCGGCAGCATATCCTGGATATCGCGTGCCAAGGCCATACGACTCTTCACCATGCGTGGGCCGCCGTCCTCGATGAATGGACGCTGCCGGTGCTACACCTCCTTCAACAGGATGGGTTGGTGCGGATGGATGGGAATGAGGTTCGTATTACCAGGGAGGGGCTTCCCTTTCTGCGTCATGTGTGCAAAGCTTTCGACCTGCATCTTTTGCGGGCAGAGAGGGCCCGGCGTGCGGGTAACGATCTCTGCGGGCGACCGGCCTATGCCTCCTCTCTTTGAGCTTATGCGGGAGCAAATGCCTTCATGCATGAATGCTCATGATGGGTATGCTGCCATTGAGGGCCAGCCTTTTTGCATGACTTTTATGAAACTCGAAAAAGTTATGTTTTTTGGGAAATACGATCAGCATGTCCGCTCCATGTTCAAAGAGGTACTGGCCGATGCCCAGCTCCACATTGCCGGTGTCCACGATATGTACTTCGGGGAAAGACTCTTCCAGGCAGGACTTCCAGGCCTCGTTATCCATGACAGCCGCCGTCGTCTTCGCCTGCTTGCCCGTATTGATATTGACCACCTCGAATTTGCTTTGGAATATATCCCGCAGCTCCTTCAGGAAGGTTGGCTTTACAGGCATACCCCCGGAAATATCTTCGAGATCACAGGCGAGCACCGCCTTTCCGATCTTTTTAAACGTCACGCTCTCCGGAACGATGATGAGCGGATATGGCAGACGACGCAGCGCTGCCGTCAAATTGCTACCTGTCAGCGCCGTTTCCAACGTATGCCCCGAAGCTCCCATCACTACTATGAAAGGATGCTTCTCTTTACAGTATTCCTCGATCTTGGCTTCCACGGCGCCGATCTCCATATGTGTGGAGACATTTATTTTCCCTTCCGTCCTTTTCAACAATTCCTCCTGCAGCTGTTTCAATGCCTCCGCCCCTGATTCCTGCATTTCATTGAATACATAATCATTCAGCGGGAATTCCGCCACGCTGACGGGCAATTGCAATACGTATAACAGATAAAGGTCTGCCTCTGCCACCAGGGCCATGTCCGCGGCATAACGGGCCGCGTTGCTGGAGTTAGGTGTAAAATTGACGGGAACAACTATAGTACGCATAAGGATTTTATTTTCAATAAAGTTACCGGCCATTCTCTCCGGCTTTCATGACTACAAACAGCGTCTGACATGACAATAGTCACAAGGGCCCACAACAGCAGACGCTACCTTTATCCTACACCATCAAATTTTACTGTTATGAAACGAATATTATTTGTCTCCACGGGCGAGAAGTTCCCTAAGGGAGCGTTCGACTTCCTTCGGCAACTGGTGGAGGAAGAGCCTGCCTGCATCACAGGTCTGTTCTTCTGCCCTCTGGACTATGAGCTCATAGCCAGTGCCAGCCATGTTCCTATCGCAACCCCCTATCTGAGGGTCAGGGATCACGAGCGGGACATCGTCAACAAGAATAAAGCGCTGTTCGCCGGTCAGTGCCAGGAGCTCCATATCAAACAACATACGCATGAAAATGACGAACGTTGGGATAAAGCGCTATTTGCCAAAGAAAGCAGGTTCTCGGACCTGGTAGTGCTCAGCGGTGAGCTTTTTTGCGAGGATGGCGGAAAAAAACAACCGAATGCGTTCCTCCAGGAGGCGCTTCATTCGTCGGAATGCCCGGTCGTGGTCGTGCCCGAAGAATACAAACCCGTTGAACACCTGATCATCGCGTATGATGGCAGCAAGGACAGCCTGTATTCCATCCGGCAATTCTGCTACCTGTTCCCCCAATACACCGACCTTCCGACGGAGGTAGTCTTTGTCAAGGACGAACCCGGCGAGGACATCCCCGACCTGGAAAACCTCAAGCAATTCACCCGCATGCATTTCAGCAGTATGGGCTTTTCAAAGCTGCATTTCCGCGCGGCCCATTACTTCGCCACCTGGATCGGAGAAAAAAGCTCGGTCATGCTGATCACGGGATCCTTTGGCAGGGCGGCCTTTTCCTATGCGACGAAAAGAAGCTTTGCCGAACAGGTCATCGCGGACCATGGCATGCCCGTATTCATTGCACATACCTGATCCCATGGCGGTCTCGGCACAGCGCAGCCAATTCGACTATTGGAGCTGCCCGGAAAAACAGCTGTTGCAGGAGCTATCCTGTCGCGAGGATGGTCTCACCCCGGATGAAGCCTCCGTTCGGCAAAAAACCAATAACCAGGGTTCGTTGCACGCACGTCCGTCCGGGGACGGCTTTATGCTTTTTTTGAGGCAGTTCAAGAGTCCCGTCACGCTGATCCTGGTGGCGGCGGCCATCCTGTCCTTCTTCCTGGGGGAGAGGGCGGACGCCTTTATTATTTTTGTTATCCTTCTTGCCGGAGCCATATTGGGATATTACCAGGAAAGAGGCGCCGCATCCGCCCTACGCCGTCTGCTGCAAATGGTACAGGTAAGGGTCACGGTAATAAGGGATGGCCAGGAGAGCAGCATTCCCGTGGAAGAAGTAGTCCCCGGCGACATCGTCAGCCTCAATGCCGGTCAAATGGTACCGGGTGATTGCCGGATCCTCTCCTCCAAAGACCTCTATGCCAATGAAGCTTCCCTGACGGGGGAAACATTTCCCGCCGAAAAAAAATGCGGTCCTGTCCCGCCACAGGCCGGCCTTTCCGAAAAGCGCAATATCCTTTTCATGGGCACGCATGTCATCAGCGGCACGGCCAGGGCATTGGTCGTCCACACAGGCGGCGACACGGAATTCGGCAATATTTCCCGCCATCTTCGCAAGCTTCAACCGGAGACGGAGTTTGAAAGAGGCATCCGCAGATTCGGCTACCTGCTATTGGAAGTAACGTTGCTGCTGATCGTGATCATATTCTCCCTCAACATCTTTCTCCACAAGCCGGTGCTGGATTCCTTCCTCTTCTCCCTGGCTATAGCCGTGGGGTTGACGCCGCAGCTGCTTCCCGCCATTATCAGCATCAACCTGGCCAAGGGCGCCACGCGCATGGCGGAACATTCCGTCATCGTAAAAAAACTGTCCGCCATCGAAAATTTCGGCAGCATGAATGTCCTTTGTACAGACAAGACGGGGACCATCACCACAGGCGAGATCATCGTTCATCAGGCATTGAATATAGAGGGCAGAGAGGATAAAGAAGTTGTCAGGCTCGCCTGGCTTAACGCATCCTTCGAGACGGGCTTCAATAATCCCATCGACACAGCCATCAAAAGATATGCAAGACCCGATGTACAGGGCGTCGTGAAGCTGGACGAGATCCCTTACGATTTCATACGGCGGCGGCTGAGCATTCTCGTAGGTGAAAATGACCGCCGCACCCTGATCACCAAGGGCGCCTTCGAACAGGTCCTTTCCGTCTGCAGCTATGCACGGGATGGCCAGGGTCATATCCTCGACATAAGCGGCGTGCGCCCCGTTGTTACGACGCTCTATAACCGCTGCAGCGAAGACGGCTTCAGGGTGCTGGGGGTGGCCTATAAACAACCTGGTCCGGATGCCGGCGCATTAAAAAAAGAAGATGAACGGGAGATGATATTCGCCGGCCTGCTGCTCCTTACAGATCCTCCGAAAGAAGGCATCGCCGCCACCCTGAACAAATTGCATAATATGGGTATTGCGATAAAGATCATTACGGGGGATAATGCGCTCGTCGCCCGGCAGGTGAGCAAGGCCGTGGGTTTGGATGAGCCTGTCATGCTTACAGGCGCGCAGATAAGGGAAATGAGCACGGAAGCATTGATCCGTCAGGCTGCCCGGACTTCCATATTCGCCGCCATCGAGCCCAACCAGAAGGAAAGGATACTGCTGGCCCTGAAAAAAGCAGGCAATGTCGTGGGATTTATGGGAGATGGCATCAATGATGCCCCTGCCCTCCACAGCGCGGATGTAGGCATATCCGTCCACGGAGCGGCCGACGTGGCGCGTGAAGCGGCTGACATCGTCCTGCTGGGCAACGATCTGGATGTGTTGGTGGAAGGGGTCGTAGAAGGCCGAAAGACATTCGCCAATACGTTGAAATATATCTTCATGGCCACCAGCGCCAATTTCGGCAATATGTTCAGTATGGCGGGCGCCTCAGTTTTTCTGCCCTACCTTCCGCTGCTGCCTAAACAGGTATTGCTTACCAATCTGCTGACGGATATCCCGGAAATGACCATCGCCACCGACACGGTGGACACCGCGATGGTACAGGCGCCGCGACGGCTGGATATCCATTTTATCCGCCAATTCATGATCCTTTTCGGGATTATCAGCTCTCTGTTCGACTATATCACCTTCGCTGTTCTGTTATATGGTTTACATGCCGGCACGGCGGAATTTCGTACAGGCTGGTTCATCGAGTCGGTAGTATCCGCATCACTGATCGTCCTGGTAGTCCGGACATCCGGTATTTTCTACTGTCACCGGCCGGGCAGGTGGCTTCTCCTCTCGACATTTTGCATTATTATCGCCACCCTGTTGCTGCCGTTGACCCCATTGGCGGGGTTATTGGGATTCACCCGCCTGCCGCTCTACTTCTATTCGAACCTCACCCTCATCGTAGTTTGCTATATGGCAGCGGCGGAGCTGGCCAAACGACTGTTTTATCGCAGGAAGGACCGTCTCATTTCGGCCTCGGCCCCATGATCTTTTCAATATCTTCTTTATATACCATTTCCCTTTTCAGCAGCAGCCCCGCCAGTTCATCCAGGCCGGAACGATGCTGCTCCAGGATGGATCTCGACCGCTGGTAGGCATCCCCTACGATCTTCCGTACTTCCGCGTCGATGAGCTGTCCGGTGGCTTCGCTATAGGGTTTTTGAAAGCCGGCATCGGGATTGCTCGTGGAGTCATAAAAGCTGACGGGTCCCACCACGGCATCGAAACCGTAATACGTCACCATCCGGTAAGCATCCTTTGTCGCTTTTTCCAGGTCATCCAGGGCGCCGGAAGAAAGGTCTCCGAATACGACCTCTTCCGCTGCACGCCCACCCAGCGCCGCGCATATGTTCTCCGTAAAGGCCTCCGCCGTCCTTAGCTGTCGCTCTTCCGGCAGATACCAGGCAGCGCCCAGGGACTTGCCCCTTGGAATGATCGATACTTTCATCAGCGGGTCTACGAGCTGCAGCAGCCAGCCTACGATGGCATGTCCGGCCTCATGATAAGCCACTCTCCGTTTTTCTTCAGGGGAAATGATCTTATTTTTTTTCTCCAGACCCGCCACGACACGGTCGATGGCATCCAGGAAGTCCTTTTTCTCTACTTTGCCGCTCTTCCTCCTGGCGGCGAACAGGGCAGCTTCGTTACAGATATTGGCAATATCCGCTCCCGAGAATCCGGGCGTCTGCGCGGCCAGGAAAGATATGTCCGCCGCATCCTGCCCCAGCGCCAGCGGGCGCATGTGTACCTGAAAGATGGCCGCTCTCTCCTTCATATCCGGGAGCTCCAGGTAAATATGCCTGTCGAACCTGCCCGGCCGCAGCAAGGCCGGGTCCAGCATATCGGCCCTATTCGTAGCGGCCAGCACGATGACCCCGCTGTTGGTGCCGAAACCATCCATCTCCGTGAGCAGTTGGTTGAGCGTACTTTCCCGTTCATCATTCGCCCCCGAGAAAAAGGCATTTTTTCCGCGCACCCTTCCCACGGCATCTATCTCATCGATAAAGATGATACAGGGCGCCTGTTCCTTCGCCTGCCTGAACAGGTCCCGCACACGCGATGCGCCGACTCCCACGAACATTTCCACAAATTCCGATCCGGACAGCGAAAAAAAGGGCACCTGCGCCTCGCCCGCCACCGCCTTTGCCAGCAGCGTCTTTCCAGTTCCCGGCGGGCCCACGATGATCACTCCCCGTGGTATCTTGGCGCCCAGCCGCGTATATATGCCCGGCTCCTTCAAGAAGTCGACGATCTCTTTTACCTCCAGCTTCGCTTCTTCGAGGCCGGCCACATCATTGAAGGTGATATTGCTCTTCCTATCGCCATTTTGCAGTTTGGCGGTGGAATTCCCAAAGCGAAATACGCTCGAGCCTTCACCTCCCGTGGGGCCATAAGATCTCCCCACCTGTCGCCAGAGTATGAACAACAGCACCAATGGCAACAGCCACCCGATGAGGTTGAAAAAATAATCGGTTCTCTTCGAATAGGACAATTTAATCTTCTCCCCCGGCTTCATTCCTTTTTGCGCCTCATCCAGCCTCCTTTCCAGCGTCTCCGGGGAGCCGATGGAGAATGTATAATGCGGTCCGTAGTTAAGCTGGCTGCCTCCCCATGGCCGCATCACCGGCCTGAAATAAGGCGAGTCCGCCAATTCTTTTTTGATATATACTTGTGCATCCTGCCCATTGACGACATCGATGCTGTCGGCAGCATGCTTGTCCAGGATATTCTGTTCAAATTCATTCCAGGTAATGGTCTTTGGCGTACTGCTGTGATAGTTCTTAAAAAAATACAGCAAGCCCAATACCACCGCCACGGGCAGATAGAGCCAGGCCCAATGATGTTTTTTACCCTTTTTCATAACTTGTCGGTTTATTCGCCTTTTTGACGGAGAAAATTCCGTTGCCGCATGACGGATCGCTGCCGCTGCCTCTCGATGAGATCCAATCTGGCCTTTTGGCCTGCGTCATCCACAGCCTTCCATTGCCCATCCTCTCTCCTCATCCAGCCGTCGGCTTTATGCGTGAACACATCGCCGATGGTATCCGTATACAAGGATACGGCTGCCTGCCGGGTAACATGATCCGGCCGAAGATGATAAAGACTGTTGCCATACGAGATATTTTCTACCCGCCGTAGATCCTGCTCATACAATCCGTGACCGCTGAAATGGTGCCATATATAGGGCGGCTGGTAATAACCTGCTCCCCACCAGCCGGCTTTCCCGCCCCCGTTGTCGAGATAGCTATTGAACCATCCCGGGTCCAGGTTTGGCCCCAGACACCATCCGAACCATGGATTGTAGGCCATATCGAAGCCCCAGGTCCATGGTCTTGGGTAGTAGAAGTTGCCTATCCAGGAAGGGTAATTCCAGCCTGTGCCGTATACCATGGTCTGTCCATCGGCGTATGCATTCAGATAGCCGGATGTATACCCGGTGTATATATAGTCCGGCGATGTGCCATAGATATAGACATATTTGCAGAAGTACACCGGACAGTCCGCCGGGATCAGCTCTACTCCCGCAGGCCGCTCCGTACAAACAGTCCATGGACCCGCTGGTCCCGATGCGAAGAACCATACCCCCTTTTCCAGGCAGTAATACCGGACCTTGTCCTTCAGAGCAACGGTAACGGTGTTCGACGCATATTGCAGACCCGTCTCAGGGATATCGATGAATTTGGGCGACCCATCATAGGTCACGACAGGCGGGACGCTGTTACGTGAAATGATCGCCGTCTGGGGAAGGAGCGCATCGGTGAGCGCCTCGCGGGCAGCCTCCGTCCCTGCTATGCTCGCCAGCACATTGTCCTTTGGAGACCCTTCTGGTATTTTTCCAAACCCGGCAGGCAGCTCACCGGATGGAGTATAGGTCCAGGGACCTTCCAGGGACGTGCCGGTGTACCACCGGCCCGACAGCAGCACATAGTAGCGGTGCTGTATGCTGTCCCGGAAAATATCGTTGTTGCTATTGGATACAAATTGCAGTTGCGTGCCCGGGATGGCTTCATAGACAGGCGTCCCCCTGGTCTGGATCAGTTCCGCCGGAGAGGTGGCTACGATGATGTTCTCCACGATGCCGGCGCCTTCCCGCAGCGTATCGACGTGCCCGGACTGTAGCGCCAGCATTTTGACAAGGTCCTGTTGGACCCGTTGCACATCGGGAGCAATATAGCCGGTGTAGTTATAAGGTCCTGACAGTTCAGGTCCAAGGTACCAGTGCCGACCGCCATAAAGGTAATACCATCCGTCGAAGGATCCCAGAATGAGGTTGGGCGAATTCATCACTACGTCGACGCCCCAGACAGGATGCCGGCGCAGCTTCGGCGTTCCGTCGATAAAGACCAGTATCGAGGGTTTCGAGGCCAGAATGATCCGCGGCGCGTCGTTCTTCAGGTTTGGCTTCTCCCTACCGGTGAGGCGCAATGCGCAGACCAGGTCGTCCAGCGGTATATCCAGCGCAGCTCCCGGTATGCCGCACTCCAGCGTCTCCTTCAGGTATTCCGTCAGGGCCGGATCGGGAGGCCCGGACACGGAAAGCAATAATACATTCGCCAGCAGAACGCCTGCCTTTCGCTGATCTTTGTCGATGTCCACCATGGTCAGCGCTTCAAAGGACCCATATCTCGGCTCGCCCTTACCCTTGGCCAGGTAAGAAAAGGTCGCTTTAAACCGCAATAAATTTTCCGAAAAGCTATCGGGCTGCGGCTGATAGACATATAGCAGGCCCCCATCGTCCCCGACAATGGTTCGAGGCCAGTCGGCCTGCGCCCGCAGACCTATCGATATCCAGATGGTGAGGATACTCAATATGTATTTCATCGTACAACGGTATTAGCGCTTTGTTTCTTTTTTTCTTTCTCCAGCCGGCGGAAATAACCCCGAAAGAGGAAATTATGTTTCAATGCCTCCATATTTTGGTTGAAACCATCCGTGCCTTTTTGGATATTGTCCAGGCTGGCATGTAGTTTCATCACAATGGCGGAATCCCGTAGCAGGGCATGTACGGCGCCCTTGCCGCTGTCCATATATTCCTGCACCCTTGCCGTCATCTCGTTAAAATGTCCCACAAGGCCCGCTGCCTCCTTCCCTGCCTTATCGATCGTTCGGACGGCCTGGTCCAGGTCCCGGTAAAAGGACGTGTCAGTAAGCAATTTCCCTACAGATCCCTGGCCTTCCCTGGTATGCGCTACCAGTGAGCTTATATCCCTGGTAATGGATTCGGCGTTGGTCGCCGCCCGATCGATATGGGCAAGCGACGACCTGACCCGGATGGCCAGGCCGCTGTCATTCAGAAGCGTCCATAATGCCACGCTGCCCTCGATACGATGGACCGTATTCTTCAGCCCTTCCGAAATGTCGGCGATATTGTTGTTGGTCCTGTAGAGCGTTTGCAGCATCTCATCCGTATTGATGTTCCGCTGCGCCGGCAGCATGCTGCCGGCCTCCGCCACCGGCGCCGTACCGGGAGAAGGCGTTATATTGATCACTTTATTCCCCATCAATCCTTCTGTGCCGATGGATGCCACCGCATTGCTGTGAATAAACGGCTTCATTCCCTGATCGATCAGCATGGTCACCTCGATGGTGGTATCGTTCACGATCTTTATAGCTTTCACCGTCCCGACCTGTATGCCCGCAAAGCGTATATTATTCCCGGTGGTAAGCCCGCTGACATTCGTGAACCTGACCTTTAGCTGAAAGTTCGATCCGAAAAGATGCTGGTTCTTCCCGATGCCGTAAAGGGTCAGTATCAAAAGCACCAATCCGGCCAGCACCATCAGCCCTAGTTTCATATTGTTCTTTGTTGGCGCTTGCATATTTTTTGTTTTATTCGAAGAATTGTTTGACGGCCGGATCATTGGATCGGGCCAGCTCTTCATAGGGGCCGGAACAATAGTTCCTCCCATCCATCAGGAGTACGATCCGTCCGGCAGTCCGCCGGACACAATGCATGTCATGGGATATGATGATGGATGAAGTATGGTATTTCTTTTGTATTTCCATGATCAGGCCGCTGATCTCCTTGCCCGTCACTGGGTCAAGACCGGTGGTAGGCTCATCGTACAAAATGATCTCAGGCTTGAGTATCAGCGTCCTTGCCAGCGCGATCCGCTTTTTCATACCCCCCGACAGCTCTTCGGGCATCATGTCGATGGTATGCGCCAGCCCCACGTTGTTCAATGCTTCCTCCACCAGAGCGTCGATCTCTTCCCGCGTACGGTCGATCCAGTGTCTTCTCAAGGGGAACTCCAGGTTCTTCCGCACCGTCATGGAATCATACAGGGCATTGCTTTGAAAGAGGAAGGCCACGCGGGCCCGCATTTTATCCAGCTCTTCATGATCCAGGCTTTCTATATCTTCTCCCAGTACCGTGATCTTTCCTTTATCCACGTGCAGGAGACCAATGATGCATTTTATCAGCACGGACTTTCCGACCCCTGACCTTCCGAGCACCACCACATTCTCATCCCTGTCCACTGTCATGGAAAAATCCTCCAGGACGATATGGTCCCCAAACCGCTTGTATACATGTTCTATCGTGATCACAGGCTCCATATCCTTTAGTTTATACCCAGGATGCCCGTCACCTGGACGACGATGAGGTCTATAATAAAGATCATGATGGAGGAGATGACCACCGCCGAATTGGCGGCCCTTCCTACCCCCTCGGTGCCTTTGCTGGAATAATACCCTTTATAGCATCCGATGATACCCACGGCAAATCCAAAAAGAAATGTCTTGATAAAAGCAGGGAGGATATCCCCAAATGCCAGGTTGTCGAGCACTTGTCTGAAAAAGAGATGAAAGCTGGTAACGCTGCGGATATTTACGCCGATGTACGCTCCTATCAACGATATGCCGTCGCCGAGGACTACCAGCACAGGCAGCATCAGCGTCGACGCTGTCACTCTCGAGACGACGAGGTATTTGAACGGGTTAGTGCCGCTGACCTCCATGGCGTCGATTTGTTCCGTCACTTTCATAGAGCCCAATTCCGCGCCAATGCTGCTGCCTATCTTCCCGGCAAATATCAAGGCAGTGATCACAGGTCCTATCTCTCTGACAATGGCAATGCCAACCATTTCCGGTAACTGTGATTCCACCCCATATTCCACCAGCGATGGCCGAAGCTGCATGGTCAGGACAAGTCCCATGATGAATCCGGTGAGACCGATCAAGCCCAGGCTCTTGTTGCCGATGACATAACATTGCCGCAAGAGTTCCGCAAACTCCCATCGCGGCTTCACTCCTTCTGCAAATAGCCGGACGGTGAACCTGCTGAGGTCGCCTGTCATTTCAAAGAATTGCCGCATTTTCGCAGGAATGGCCATAACACCTTATTATATCCAACAATACTAGCCCAAAACAGCTGCCTTCGGGCTGACAGGTGTCAACACGATCCCTGATCATTGTCAGGCTGACCACATTCAGTCCATCCTTTGAGCGTCGTCATTGTATCCCGGCCGGAATTTTTCTTGATTTGATACAAAACAGCATTATGAAAAAGATCATCGCGGCCTTTGACGGTCTTAACTTCTCCGAAAGCACGCTGGAGGAAGCCGTAAAACTGGCCAAACAACATGACGCACATCTCGTTGGCGTATTCCTGCAGGAATTTACCGCCCGGGGGTTTGTCGTATACGAAGCATTGATGGGACAGGCAGGCAGTCAAAAAGACCTCTTCGAGGAATTGGAAAAAGAAGATGCCTCTACCTATCGTGCATCGATCGATACATTCGAAGCAGCCTGCCAGGAAGCAGGGGTCCCTTACAGCATTCACAAGGACAGGCGATCCGCCCGGCGGGAGCTCCTGCACGAGAGCGTATTCGCCGACCTCCTGGTCATCGACGCCAATGAGACTTTCTCCTACATCGAACAGGAGATACCAGGATGGTTCCTGAAAAATATCCTTCACGAAGCCCATTGCCCCATATGGCTGGTATCCAAAAAACTTCGGCCGGTGGAAAAGCCGATCTTTTTGTATGACGGCTCGCCGTCCTCCATGCACGCCATAAAGATGTTCACCTATCTTTTTCCGGATATGTCCGCAAGGGAAGCGCTCGTGCTTTCCGTAAAGTCAGGCACGCTCAATCTGCATGTGCCGGACAATAAGCTGATCCATGAATGGATGAAAAGGCATTACGCCCGCGCCGGCTTTAAGGTCATACAGGGAGGGGAAGAGGAGTTGCTCAATTTCTGTTACGCACAGGGCCCGGAAGTATTGGTGGTAGCGGGCGCGTACGAAAGAAACAGAATGTCCAACTGGCTGCATCCCAGCCTGGCCGACCAGCTCATGCGGCAGCTCAAGGCGCCCTTGTTTATTACTCATTGCTAAAAAGCCACGAAAAAAGGGTTTCGCAGGTCAGGCTGATTATACTGTAGCTCGGCAGAGAGGTCCATCCGGTAGATACCTTTATTCACTGCATGCAGGATGGCATGTGCGGCAGCGGTGTCCCACTCCATCGTAGTTCCCAGCCTGGGATACAGATCGGCCTTACCATCTGCCAATGCCATGAATTTCAGCGAGCTTCCCATGGAAATAAGATGGACATCCCCGAACTGTTTGATGAATTCCAGCGTCTCTTCCGAGTGATGCGATCGGGAAATGACCACCGTCAGCCGCTCCATATCGGTAAGGTCTTGTATCGTGCGCCGGGGTCCCTGTGGCGGCAGCTGCCGGATACCCGATCTTTTTTTCTTCCAGGCGCCTGTATCCTTCGAGCCCAGCCAGGTCACTCCATTCACGGGCGCGTGTATGACACCGGCAACAGGCCTATCCCCTTCCATCAGCGCTATATTCACCGTAAAGTCCTCCAGCTGATGGATGAATTCGCGCGTTCCGTCAAGCGGGTCTACTATCCAATAATGTTCCCAGTATTTCCGCACCTCGTATTCCATGGCTGCCGCCTCCTCCGATAGTATAGGAAGTCCTGTCCGTCGCAGGTGACGGATAATGACCATCTGCGCCAGCTTGTCCGCCCTGGTCAAAGGGCTTGCATCCGGCTTCATCGTCCAATCGATATCTCCCCGCCGATAGACATCCATAATGGCCGCGGCGGCATCCAGGGCCGCGTTTTCGGCCACCCTCAGCATATATTGTATATTGATCATAATTGTTCCAAATATTCCTTCATCAACCATAGATATTTCTCCGCCTCGTCCAGCGCTATCTCTTTTTCTTCAAGGGTAGCAGCGCTCCTGGCCCTATAACTGTTGACTTTGGCCCGCACATTGGCCCTGTAGCTTTCGAAGTAGAGGAACAGCTTTTCTTCTTCTTTCGTCCTCATGATAGGAAATAGTTCGTTATAACGGATCAGAAAGAGGGCCGACAGATCGCGTCGTCCCGAGGCATCGAGATCCATGCATAAAAAAGCTATCTCATTCAACACATCTATCTGACGCAGGTCGTCATTGAACTCAATGCAATCGAAAGGCTGCGGGTCTTCCAATAAAAAAATATTTTTTGTATGCAGGTCTCCATGACAGTCCCTGACAAACCCATCCCGATGCCGCGCGGCCACCAGTCTCCAATGTCTTTCCATAAATGAACGGGATGCATGATCCGCCCATTCGATATAGGCGGCCACCGGCAAATGCCTGCTCAAAAATTCCCGCTCGTCCGCCAGATCGGCAAACTTCAATGGTATATCTAAAATATCCTTGTCATGGATGATCTCCGTCCTTTCATGGAATCCCGCGACCTTTTCCGCAAGCCTGGCGATATCCGTAAAGCCCACCTTATCCTGTTTCAACAGGAGGTCCATTCTCCGGCCCGGCTCCATCTCCTGCATCATTACCGCATGATCGATGACGTCTCCGTCTGTCTGTCCGATGGAGCATTGTCCTTTGTTCCACCTTACCGGCACTACTCCCAGGTACACATCCTCCGTCAGCCTTTTGTTCAGCATCACCTCCCGTTCGCAATAAAACTCCCTTTTTTCCGGGGTGGAAAAATCCAGGAAGCTGTATTGCATCGGTTTCTTTATTTTGTATGCGTATCCGCCGGCAATGATAACCCAGGATATATGCGTCTCGATGAGCCGGGGACTGTCGCCGGCAGACTGTTCCGAAAAACAGGCCATCAATCTATCGATCTGTTCCCTGTTCATACGCCTCGTGTTGAATGTATCCCATCGCCTGATCCATCAGGTTATCTATATTCTCGTCGGTGGATCGAAGGATCAGATGCGGCTCTGACAGCGGCTCCCACAACTCCTTTATCTCCATGTAAACTTCGAAATTGGCGTCGCTGTCCATCCTGGGCCTCTTTAGCCTTTCCCGTATCAACGTTTCTTCTGCCACGACCTCGATCAAAGCTACTCTGCCCATGCTCTCCAGGGCCTGGCTGAATGCGATCCTCAATGCCCGGGTATAAAAGGTGGCATCCAGGACTACATCCCTCCCATCTTTGGCTTCACGTAGCGCCAGCCGCAGCATTTCATCATAGACCATCCATTTTTCCATGTCCGAATAAGTCGCGGTCTCGACTATCATCGACCTCACCTTGTCGCTGCTGATGTACGCCGCGCCCATCCAAAGCGCCAGCTGAACGGCAAAATAGCTTTTGCCGCTGCCAGGCAATCCCATTACCAGTACGACCATATTCTGAAGATTTGTTATAAAATGAAATTATAGCAATATCCGATGCAATAGTATGACCAGTCTCAAAAGACGGGATGAGAACTGTCATATGATCCTGCCTCGGTATATGATACTTTGGGCAAAAAAAATGAAAAGGATACTAGTCCCCACCGACTTCTCGGATTGTGCCGCGAACGCCCTCGACTTCGCGGTCCAGTCAGCCAAAATACTTCCCGCAGAGATAATTCTCTTACATGCGTTTTATCTCCATGGCAGTCTTTATACCGACTATATGGGCGTGAACAGGGAATTCCGGCAATCGCAGCTCAACGAGATGAAGAATAAACTGACCGTTCTGAAAGAGGACATCCAGGCACGCGAAGGCATTGTCGTGAATGCCATTGTCCTGGTGGGTTCTCTGAAAGAAGCCATTTTAGCGGCCGCCGCCGACACCAGCTTCGATCTCATCGTCATGGGCACCTCTGGAGCCGGAGGCCTTAAGGAAAAAATATGGGGCAGCAATACGTCAGGCGTGATCGAGGTCACACCATGCCCGCTCCTCGTCGTTCCACATGCCTATGCCTGGACGAAACCCGGCAGGTTCCTCATTGCTACGGAGCGTTTTGAGCTGGCCCCTCCTATTCTGGATAAGATATTCGAACTGGCCGGATTATATATGGCTCAGGTAGAGGCCGCGGTCTTCACCGCCGACAAGGAAGAAGCGGCTGTTTTTCTCGAACACGCGCACAAAACGCCTTATTATGAAGAGCAGCTCCAACGGCGGTATGGCGAGCGTGAGCTTAGTATGACACAGTTATATGGCAACAATCTGGAAACATCCTTACAGGCGCACATCGACAAAAAACATATCGATGTCCTGGTAATGATCACGTATAAAAAAGGATTTTGGGAGAGGCTCTTTCATCCCAGTCAAACCCAAAAGATGAGCTATCACAGTCATATTCCCATATTGGTCATACCAGCCAACGTATAGACCTTGATCCAGCCGATGGTTATCAAACTGACAGCCGCGGCTAACAATACATGGCCCCCCGTTACGGTTGTCAGCCCGAAAAGATCTTTTGCGAATGGAAGGAAATAGATACAGCCAATAAAGACAACGGAAGAAAGGAGGACGGGAACGGTCAGCGGGTTACGCCGGCCTCCTGTCAGGGTCAACAGCACATTGTCTATCAGTAGCGTGATAAAAACGAGGGTCCGCGTATAGGGAAGGTCATACCCGTGCGACATGAAAAAATAATAAAGCCCCAGCAGTCCGCAGGCGGCGACAGCTCCCTGTATGATCGTAATGACCAGGTCGCTGCCCTGTAATAGCCCGCCCGGCAAGGGTTTGCCGGATGCTGTCATGACATCGTCCCCGACAGGCTCCCGTTCGTAGTATATGGAACAGGTGGGCCCCATGATCAGCTCCAGAAAGATAATATGCACCGGCATAAACACCGTGGGATATTTCCATCCCAATAGCAAGGGCATCGAGGCCGTCAGTATGATGGGGATATGTATGGTCACGAGGTATCGTATCGCCTTTCGGAGATTGGCGCGGATGGCTCGTCCGTGCCGGATGGCTTCGGTGATCTTTTCTAAATTGTCATCGGAAAGGACCAGGTCCGCCGCCTGCCTGGCTATCTCGGTGCCCTTTTTTCCCATGGCGATGCCCACATGCGCACTGCGAAGGGCCGGACCGTCATTTACTCCGTCGCCGCTCATGGCAACGATGTCGCCATTGGCCTTCAATGCATCGATGACGCGGGTCTTTGCATCGGGGAACATCCTGGCGTATATGTCTATATTCCTTACTTTTTCAGCCAGTTGCACAGGCGACAGCGCCATTACCTCATCCCCTGTGAGCGCCGCCAGTTCTCCGTCAAGCCCCGCTCTTTTTGCTATATTGATGACAGTGCCGGCGTAATCGCCGGAAATGATCTTGACACGCACCCCGGCATTGCGCCATTCGTCGAAATATTTGTCCAGACCGGCCTTGGGGGCGTCATACAAAGAGACCAATCCTTCAAAATGCCAGTCGAATTCATCCTGTTCAGCAGGAAATTCACGGCCCTCCGCCGAACAAACACCAAGCACCCGGTAGCCTTCCGCAGCCAGCTCATACACCTGCCTCCTCCATCGTATGCGATCCTCTTCCGGCATCCCGCATACCCGTAAGATCCTTTCCGGCGCGCCTTTGGCTGCCACCACCGGTAAGGTCTTTCCTTCATATACATGCGTCATCATGGGCGGCTGTCCGCTCAGCGGATATTCATGTACCATGCGCAAAGCAGGATATTTTTCATGCTCTACGCTGCTTTCGAACGCCCGGATGATGGCTTTTTCCATGACGTCGAAAGGCTCCTCTTCGGACGCCAGACGGGCGAACCATAACACGCGGCTGCTTTTCCAAAGGCTTCCTTCGGCGTATTCCTCCATCTGCCCGGTCCCGGCGTCATATACATTTTTTACCTGCATCCTGTTCTCCGTCAGGGTACCGGTCTTATCCAGGCACAGCACACTGAGCGCCCCCAGGTTCTCTATGATGTGCGGATGCCGTACAACGATGCCCAGCGCCGTCAGGCGCAATGCTCCCAGCGCCATAAAGGAAGAAAATGCGACGGGCACCTCCTCGGGAATGGCCGACATGGCCAGGGTCAGCCCCGTCAGAAGGCTCATGGCCAGATCCCCGGAATGCAGGTAGTTGATCAGCCATATCAGCACAAAAGCGCCGATCCCAAAAACAGCCATAGCCCGCACGAATTTCGAGATCCACGCCTGTAGCTGCGTAGGAGGTATTTGTATGGACGCTATCGATTGACCGAGACGTCCCAGCAGCGTATTGTTCCCCGTCGCCGTAACCCTGGCATAAGCCATGCCGGCATTCACCGTGCTGCCCTGGTATAATATGTTTTGACCTGTGGTGACAGCCTTGTCGACAGGAATGGACTCACCGGTGACAATGGATTCATCGACGCTGAGATCATGGCAGCGAAGGATCAGACCATCGGCAGGCGCCCGTTCCCCTTCTTCGACCCGGATGATATCTCCCGGAACGATGTCTTCCACAGCCAATCGTCGAAAACTGCCATCCCGAAGAACGGTGGTCAGCGGCTCGGTCAATTTTCGCAGCGCCTTCAGCGCATGGGAGGACCGGAGCTCCTGAAAGACGGATATGGCCGCCACCAGCGCCATCGCGACCAGCATCAGCATCCCCTGTCCCTGCTCGCCCAGGATAAAATATAACAAAGTAGCCACCATCAGCAGGATGAACATCGGCTCCTTCAGGACATCCCAAAGAATGGTCCATATACCTCTGCCGCGAGGCTTATGAAGCATGTTGCTCCCATACCTGGTACGCAATGACTCCGCCTCGGCCGAACTCAGCCCCGGCGGGAGCTCCACAGATATTTGCAGCTTCACGGGATCCATGCAAGATGATTGTAAAAACTAAAATTAGCGTTGCCGGCCACACTCATCGTTGAGGCCTGTCATACCGTCAAATGATCCATATCATCCGTTGATAGCTCACGAAAGAATAATTTTATACAAACCGATCAGTTATGTTAAAGATATTGATCCCCACCGATCTCAGCCGGGAGTCGCGGTCCGGCATGCGATTTGCCATTCAATGGGCCAAACAGCAAAAAGCACGGCTTATCTTCTTCCATGCAGCTTGTATTCCGGGGCTCACTCGGTGGAGCGATAAACAGTACCAATCCTATCGAACTGCCGAGCTGGACATGCGCCAGCGAAGGCTGCGACAATTGGTTGGCGACGTAGTTGCACGCGCCGGCGGCTGGCCTCAGCATTATGAATGTATCATTGTGGAAGGCATCAGCCCGGAAACGATCTTGCAGGATTATTGCAGAAAGCATAAGGACATAGATCTCATCTGCATGGGTACGCATGGCGCCGCCGGCGTCCAAAGACTGTGGGGCACACATTCCGGTAATATGATCACGCATTCTCCAACGCCGGTGGTCGTTGTGCCGAAGGGCTACCGCGCCAAGGCCATCCGGCAGCTGCTGTATGCTTCCGACCTGAATAACTACGAGGAAGAATTGAAAAAGATCGTTCCTCTGGTCCGGCATCTCAAGGCAGCGCTCCATATCTTCCACCTGGTGGGTCCTGACGAACGCGTGCCGGACAGAGTATTGTTCGAAAACGTCATCAAACAGGAATTCCATATGGAATGTCCTATCCATCTGGTGATCATGGACGAGACCATGTCCCTGGCGGCCAACCTGCATAAATTCATCCAAAAGATGAAACCATCCCTGGTGGCGATGTTCACCGACCAGCAACGCACCCTTTTCGAGAAAATATTCTATCCCAGCCGGACGGAAAAATATGCATTCCGTACGCACGCGCCCTTACTGACATTTTCAAAACGCTGATCCTGCCCATCGATATAAAAAGGGCCGGATAGACATCCGGCCCCCCTATCAAAATGCACCTTATCCTTAGTAATAGCGTATCAGTGCAATACGACCATACTCCTTCAATACTCCGTCTTCCACGAACTGCACATCTCCCCCGCCTGCCAGCACCTTTTCCATGACATCATCCACAGCATCCTTTATATAGAAGGGGTTGTTGACGGGAGCAGGTTCGCGATAAGCGTTCTCCGGCCCGGACGGATCACGGGCAGGATAGCCGAACCCTTTCTCCACCACCAGCAGTCTCGCATTCCGTCCTGTCGATGCTTTCCAGACCTCGCGGATGCCCTTGCTCAATTTGTTCTCGCCCTCCGCCGCGCTGACCTTATGGATCAGATCGGTCTCGCGCACCTGCTGCCAATTATCCAGGTATGGACGCACCGCACCCCTGATCTCCATCTCCGTTGCATCCAGGAAATTGCCATGGACATATCCGACGATATTCTTTTCATTGTGTGTGATCTGCCGGAAGTGCCCCAGCACCCTTTCCGCCCCCAGAACGAAGACAGGGAATGGATATGCCTTGAGCACCAACGATAATCCCTGGTCCATGTGCAGCAGGAACTTATCCAGCAACACCTCCTTGCGCGCAGCCGGATCCGAGAACTTTCCTACCTTTTCAGGCACATCGTTCTCATACGCATGTACGCTGGTGGGTACATTGGATTTTATCAGGAGGAAGGAGGAGCAATTCCCCAGGTACATCTTCGATCTTTCAGCGCTGAGCAGCAACAACAGGTATTGGATCACCTGCTTTTGGGAATATACCAGGTCCCTGATCTCGAAGGAACTGTCGACTACGATCTTTTCTTCCACCGCAACATCCAGGTAATACACTTTCTCGATCATCGGACTGGCAAAGATGGCTATGCTTTTCTTATGCGTATTGTAATTCAATGTATTGATCAATTTCCTGATCTTTTCGATCACCGGAATGGCCTGGTCCCGGGGATACTGTCCCATCAATTGCGATTCTATCTTTTCCATCGCCCTCTTCAATTGGTGCTCCAAATCTCTTTTGGAGGCCATCACTGGATGGAAAGGCATGATCAGGCTCACGGCGGGAAGATAACCGGTGATCTCGATCAATTGCTGCTGGTCCTGATAGAGTAGGTTCATAATGATTATTT
>DASZXP010000212.1:0-11918 GCA_035545935.1 Puia sp.
TTCATTTTTTCGGGCAAATCCCCATATTTCTTCAAAGAAGTGATGTCGGACTTCCAGCCTGGGACAGATTCCAGCAGAGGTTCGATCTGCAACCGGCTCATTTGGAAGGGGATCTCGCTGGTAGCCTCTCCACCTACCTTATAGGCTGTACACACTTTTAGCTCTCCAAAGCTGTCCAGGACGTCCGCCTTGGTCATTACGATCTTGGTAACTCCATTGATCATGCAGGCAAATTTCAGGGCTACGCCATCGATCCACCCACAGCGACGAGGCCTGCCGGTAGTGGCGCCGAACTCGCTGCCTACCTTCCGAAGCTCCTCTCCCGTAGCGTCTTCCAGCTCCGTGGGGAAAGGTCCGCTGCCCACGCGGGTGCAATACGCCTTGCTGACCCCGATGACATCCCTGATCTTTTGCGGCGCTACTCCCAATCCGGTGCAAACGCCCGCGGAAATAGTATTGGAGGAAGTCACAAAGGGGAAGGTACCGAAGTCCACGTCCAGCATGCTCCCCTGCGCGCCCTCTGCCAGCACCGTTTTGCCCTGGGCGATCTTGTCATTGATAAAATATTCCCCGTTGACGATCTTGAATTGCCGCATGAACTCCAACGCCTCGAAGAACTCCTCTTCCCACGCGGAAATATCTTCATGGAAGTTGAGGCCGTCCAACAGCTTTTGATGCTTGAGACGCAGCTTGATATATTGGGTGGTGAAGCTTTTGTCCAGCAGATCGCCTACCCGGAGTCCGTTCCGGCCCGTTTTGTCCATATAGGCAGGTCCGATGCCCTTTAGCGTCGAGCCGATCTTTTCCTGCCCTTTCGATACTTCCGACGCTTTGTCCAATGCGCGATGGGTCGGCAGGATCAGGTGCGTACGTTGAGAGATATAAAGGTTCTTACGATAGTCCACCCCAAAGGCGGCTACGGATTCACATTCTCTTTTCAGGGTCACAGGGTCCAGTACAACCCCGTTGCCGATGAGGTTAACGGTCTTTTCATGAAAGATCCCGGAAGGTATCTGGTGCAGAACGATCTTTTTGTCTTTTACATACAGGGTATGTCCGGCATTGGGTCCCCCCTGGAATCGGGCGATCAGATCATAGCGAGGCGCGAAATAATCTACGATCTTTCCCTTTCCTTCATCCCCCCATTGGAGGCCTAAGATTACATCAACCATTGAGTGTTGTGATTAATATTATGTGCGGGAGATGCACTGTCAGAAAATTAGCGCATCTCCCGCAAAACGCTAATGTCTGAGTCCTTCGTCGGGGACCTGCTTCGCCACAGGGCTGCACCCATAACCTTCGTTGGTTCCAACACTGTTGGACCCATCTCGGTTACCTCGGGCGTAGCCTTCGCAATGCTCGGCTAAGGCCAACGGACCTCCGGCCCGTTTTGAAGCGGCGAAGTTAAGGCAAAACCCCAAACCAAAATTTTAGAATTTCTTCAAAAAAAGAGGCCGTCAGGCCGTAGTCTCTGCATCGTATCTGTCTACCGTATGGATGCCGGATAACTGCTTGAGCCGCTGGACCAGCTCTTCCAGCTCCTCCTTGTCGTGGACGTATATTTTTATATTCCCTTCGAAAAGCCCCTCCTTCGCCTCGATGGTCATGGCGCTGATATTGATCCTCAATTCCCCGGAAATGAGGTTGGTGATCTTGTTGACGACACCCACATCGTCCATACCCACGATACGTACACCGGTGAGAAAGGATATTTCCTTATTCTTGGCCCATTTTGTCTTTACCACGCGGTGACCGTAATTAGCCATCAGCTTGGCGGCATTGGGACAATTGGTACGATGGATGGTAAGCCCCTTTCCTACGGATACGAATCCGAACACGTCATCCCCGGGAATGGGTTTGCAACAATTAGCCAAAGTATAGACTATCCGGTCGCTGCTTTCTCCAAAGATGATCAGCTCCGTGTCCTTTCTCGGTACGGCAGGGGCCGTGGCATCATGAGGCTTGATCTCCGTCACCGCCGGCTTGATGGGTTTGGGAGGCTCCAGCCTGTCCCCCAGCAGCTGGAATTCCTTCAGCTCCTTCAGATCGATGTTGCGCACCGACACCTGGTAAAAAAAGTCCAAAGAAGAATTGAGCTTATAAAAAGCCGTCAGCACATCGATATTATGCTGATTATAGGCGGCCCCGAAATTCTCCAGCTTTCGCTGGACGATATATTTCCCTTCGTCGGCTATCTTTCGCTTCTCCTCCTTCAGGGCATCCTTGATCTTGCTCTTCGCCTTGGCAGTGACCACGATGGACAACCAGTCCTCATTGGGCTTCTGCTTGCTGGACGTGATGATCTCCACCTGGTCGCCGCTGCGCAGCTTGTGGCTGAGAGGGACCAGCTTGTGGTTCACCTTGGCGCCGATGCATTGCACCCCGATGGCGCTGTGGATGGCAAAGGCAAAATCCAGCGCGGTAGACCCCACGGGCAGCATCTTCACATCGCCCTTGGGAGTATATACATAGATCTCTTCCGCCAGAAAGCTGGTCTTGAAATCCTGGAGGAAGTCGATGGAATCATTGTCCTGCGTGTTCAGCACTTCCCTTATCTGCTGGAACCATTTGTCGAACCTGCTCTCGTCCGCCGTCCCCTCCTTGTATTTCCAGTGGGCGGCAAGGCCCTTTTCGGCTATCTCGTTCATGCGGCGGCTCCGGATCTGCACCTCCACCCACTTCCCCTGCGGTCCCATCACCGTGGTATGCAATGCTTCATAACCATTGGATTTGGGATTGCTCAGCCAGTCCCTCAGACGCTCCGGGGATGGGTTGTATTCATCCGTGATCATGGAATAGACCTTCCAGCAGTCCTCCTTTTCCTTTTCCGGGGTGGAGTTCAGGATCACCCGGATGGCAAAGAGGTCATACACCTCTTCAAAGGCTACCCCCTTTTTACGCATCTTGTTCCAGATGGAATGGATGCTCTTGGGGCGGCCGTAAATATCGAAACTGAAGTCCCCTTTGTCCAGCTTGTCCTTCAGCGGCTTGATAAATTCGTTGATGTACCGGGACCGTTCCCGCTTGGTCTCCGACAGCTTACGGGCTATTTCGCGATATTCTTCCGGCTCGAGATACTTCATGGCAAGGTCCTCGAGCTCCGTCTTGATATTATACAGACCCATGCGATGGGCCAGGGGAGCATAGACATACACCGTCTCGGAGGCTATCTTCAGCTGCTTTTCCCGCTTCATACTGTCCAGGGTCCGCATATTATGCAGACGATCAGCCAGTTTGATAAGGATCACCCGGGGGTCGTCCGTCAACGTAAGCAATATCTTCTTAAAGTTCTCCGCCTGCTGGGAGGCGTTGACATCGATGACATTGGAGATCTTGGTGAGCCCGTCCACGATACGGGCGATCTCGCCACTGAACTCTCTTTCAATGTCTTCCAGCGTAATATCCGTGTCTTCCACCGTGTCGTGCAGCAGGGCGCAGATGGTGCTGCGGACCCCCAGTCCTATCTCTTCGGAGCAGATACGCGCCACCGCCAGCGGATGGAGGATATAAGGTTCCCCGCTCTTGCGGCGCATGGTCTTATGCGCCTCCGCGGCCATTTCAAAGGCCATCCGGAGCAATTCCTTGTCCCCTATCTTCAGCTTGGGCTTGAGGCTTCGGAGAAGGGCACGGTATTCCCGTAGGATGAGTTTTTTTTCCTGTTCTTCGGTGAGATTATATTTTGGCGTCGCAGCTACTGTTTCCATGTCCATACCCTACGAATTTACAAAAAAAAGGCGTAGGTTTGCACCCCTTCCGGGGGCCCGGCCTGCCGAACATGAACAGGAAACCCAACCGATTATGCGGGCGTGGCGAAATTGGCAGACGCACTAGACTTAGGATCTAGCGCCGTAAGGCATGTAGGTTCGACTCCTATCGCCCGCACTTATTTCAACGGCTATTCAAACATTGAATAGCCATTTTTATTTTATCAATTTTGTCAATTATACTGGACAAAATTATAATAATTAACCTTTTTGTCTATTATTACAGACAAATTTCATATTTTTATATAAATGTCAATTATACTGGATAAAAATAGACTACATAAACGCCCCGGTTACCTCGAAAGCATCCGACCCTTTATAGGTAATGATATCATCAAAATATTGACCGGGCAACGACGTGTCGGGAAAAGCTATATGCTCAAGTCGATAATGGAAGAGATCAAAGCTTCCGATAAGGAAGCCAATATCCTCTACATCGATAAAGAGCTGGAAGAGTTTTCCTTTATCACCAACCATCAGCAATTGAACGAGTATGTACTCCAAAAACTTTCTGCAGAAAAGAAGAACTACCTTTTTATAGATGAGATACAGGAAATCGATTCCTTTCAACGATGTCTACGGAGTTTGTTAAATCAACAAAAATGCGATATCTATTGCACTGGCAGCAATGCAAACATGCTGTCGGGAGAGCTCGCTACCTTAATGGCTGGCAGATACATGGAGTTTCCCATACATAGCCTAAGCTATTCGGAATTCCTGAAGTTTAATAAGACGGAGGACAGCAACGAAAATCTGAATGCATATCTCACTATCGGAGGAATGCCTTATCAGCATAATATAGGATTGGACAAAACGTTGGTATTTGAGTACCTGAAAAATGTTTATGCCTCCATCCTATTAAAAGATGTAGTCAGCCGGGAAGGAATTCGCAATGTAGCTCTCCTGGAAAATCTCGTCGCCTATCTGGCTGATAACACAGGCTCACTTTTCTCGGCACAGAACATAAGCAAATATCTCAAATCTCAACATATATCTATCCCGGTACAATCTGTAGTCAATTATCTTAGAGCCTTGACGAATGCCTACTTTGTTCATAAAGTATCGAGAGCCGATATAAAAGGACTGAAGATATTCGAGAGCGGAGAAAAATACTACTTTGAAGACTTGGGTATCCGCAACTGCATACGCACGTTTAACTATCGGGGAGAAATTAACAAGCTCATGGAAAATGCCGTTTATCTTCATTTGCTAAGAAATGGGTTCAAAGCATTTGTTGGAAAAGATGGCGATAGGGAAATAGACTTTATAGCGGAAAAAAATGGAGAAAGGTTTTATATCCAGGTCGCATATCTATTAGGGAATGAAAGTACACTCAAACGTGAATTTGGCAATCTTACCGCTATTCGGGACAATTACCCTAAATATGTGGTGACTTTGGATGAGTTCATTCCCGCTCATACATTCAAGGGTATCCAACAACTGCATTTACGGGACTTTTTGCTAAAGGTTGATCTTTCCCGCTAAGCAACTTTCACAACGGTATCCTGCTCTCCCGCTTCAACGTATCCAGCACAATGACACTCTGCAGACGGGCCACATTAGGCACCTCCCCCAGCTTCTCCACAAAGAACTTCCGGTAAGACACCATGTCCGGAACGATGACCTTGATCATCATATCGTGCTCTCCCCCGATGACATGGAACTCCACCACCTCGGGAAAGGATCGTATCCGTTCGATAAAAAGACCTCCCTGCCGCGTGCCATGCTCTTTCAGCGTGATATACACGAAGAATATAATGAACTGCCCAAGATGATTGGTGTTGAGCACGGCGGCATAATGATCGATGATCCCGGAGGACTCCAGCCTGCGCAGCCGTTCGTGAATAGGCGTAGTGGAAAGCCCGATCTTCTTCGCCAGCTCCCTCACCGACAGCCTGCCATCCTGCTGCAGCAGGTTCAAGATCTGTATATCCACCGTATCCAATGCCGCGGAGCCGATTTGTTCTGTTTTCATGCTAAAAAGGGAGTCTAAGGTAACAAATGACCAGAAAATAGTATCCTAAAATAACAAACGTCCCAAATTTATAAACAATAAATAACAACTGCCGCCTATTCCTACTTTTGAGCCGACTTTTCATTCATTCATTGATGGCACACACACAACATCCAACAATAATAGCCGGCGGGGGCCGGCAGCGAGCCATTCTCTGGCTGGCCTGTTCAGCCGTATTCTTCGAAGCCTTCGATGTGTCCATCATCAACCTGGCATTGCCGCTCATCGCAGATGATATGCATATCTCCATCGCGCATGCCCAATGGGTGCAGACCCTGTACCTGCTGAGCTTTGGAGGATTCCTGCTCCTGGGCGGCCGGCTTTGCGACTACGCCGGCAGCAAGCGCATCTATTTGCTGGGCATGCTGATCTTTGCGGGCGCCAGCGCCCTGGCCTTTTTTAGCTATGATCTTGCGCCCCTGCTGGCGGCACGTACCGCACAGGGCATCGGAGCGGCCCTGGCCATACCGGGAGCTATTTCTCTTTTGGGCCGGCATTTTGAAGAAGGACGTCCCCGCCAGACGGCCATGGGGATCTTCGGCGCCTTTGCCGCCGTAGGTTTCGCCGGAGGACTGGCATTGGGTGGCATGATCGCCACCTTCTACAACTGGCACTGGGTTTTTGGGATCAATATCCCGGTCATATTGCCCGTCCTCTTCATTAGCTATTTCCTGATCCCCCACCAAAAGATGGATACGAAGACGCCACTGAGCCCGCTGACGGCCTGCTGGCTTACGGCAACATTGCTCCTCGGCTGTTACAGCATTCATGAATTGCCGGCGCTGGGTTGGAAGGGCATCCCTTTGCTGACGCTGTCCATCGTTTCCGGACTCGTCCTGCTACGTTGGGATCGACGACAGACACATCCATTCTTCGGAACAAGGTCTTTTTCTTCCACGGCCGGCGTACGGGCCATTGGCGCATCCCTTATACTGGGAGCCAGCTTTCTGAGCTTCGTATTTCTATCGACGCTGGGATTGTTCGAAGTGATGCGCTGGGATACACGATCCATCGGGCTGCTGTTGTTCCCCTACAGTATCGGGTCGGCCCTCATATCGAAATTCATACTGCCCTGGCTTTTTGCCCGTATGCGCGTGTCGCAGGTGGCATTGCTGGCGCTTACCTGCATGGTGGTGGGATTGTTGCTATTGCTGGCAGGTATCGAGGGGCGTCAGCTGATCTGGTTCCTCGTGGCTCTTTTCCTGGTCAACAGCTTTTGCATCTCCATCGCCTATCCCTCGCTCACGATCCTCGCGCTGACGGACGTCCCATCCGCCAGACAGGGTATTGCAGCCGGATTGCAATCGGCCACCTATTCCATCGGCTCCAGCGTGGGGCTTTCTTTAGTAGGTCTTTGTCTGCAGACGTCAGGTATAGAGATATCACCGGCGCAGATCAGCCTCACCTGTATGGTAATCGCCTTATTGTGCGCGGCAGGCCCCCTGCTGCTGGCCAGGTTATAATGTTGGAAAAAAGAAAGGCCGCTATTTTTTACTTTATGAATATATAGGCAAATTTGCCGGAGTAGGATTATACCCAACTCTGTTCAATATGATACATCATACCCTTCTGTCAGTGCTCAGCTTATTCTTCCTGATGGCAGTACTATATGTATTGAGTCAACGGTTAAAGATATCCTATCCTATATTCCTCGTCATCGGCGGCTTGCTTATCAGCTTCATACCCGCTATGCCCCGCATCAAGATAGATCCGGACCTGGTATTCCTGATCTTTCTGCCCCCCTTGCTGTTCGAGGCAGCCTGGTATTCGTCGTGGAACCAGCTCTGGAAATGGAGAAGGTCCGTCCTGAGCCTGGGTTTTGGGCTGGTGCTGGCGACCTCTGCCTGTATTGCCTGGTTCTCCGCCCGCATCATCCCGGGATTTACGCCCGCCCTGGGGTTCCTGCTCGGCGGCATCATTTCCCCTCCTGACGCGGTAGCAGCCACTTCCGTGCTCAAAGGGCTGCAGGTGCCCAAACGCGCCCTCACCGTCCTCGAAGGGGAAAGCCTGGTAAATGACGCCGCATCACTGACGATATTCCGGTTTGCCCTCGCCAGCATTCTCACAGGCGAGTTCGTGTTCAAAACAGCGGCGACGGATTTCCTCGTGCTGTCCGTCATGGGCGTTTTCGTCGGGCTGGCCATCGCACATGTACTTTACCTGGTCCTGCGGTTCTGGGGCAGATCATCCAGCATCACCACGCCTATTACACTGATAGCCCCCTACCTTATGTATCTCGTGGCGGAAGAGTTCCATTGGTCGGGCGTGCTGTCCGTCGTCAGCGGAGGGCTCTTCCTTTCCTTCCGTTCAAATGACTTCCTGAACTTCAACACCCGGCTGCAGACAAAGGAAGTGTGGGCCACTGTCGGCTTCCTGCTCAATGGTTTCGTATTCATTCTCATCGGACTGGAGCTGCCCGTTATTATGGACGGCCTGGAAAATTATTCCATAAAGGAAGCTATCTACTACGCCCTGCTCATCAGCGCCATGGTCATCGTCATACGGATACTGCTCGTATACCTTTCATCCTATCTACCCCGGATCTTCAGCAGGCATATCCGCGAACATGAAAAAAGTCCCGGCCTGAAGCTGCCCTTTATCGTAGGATGGGCCGGCATGCGGGGCGTCGTCTCCCTGGCTTCCGCGCTGGCTATCCCCCTGGTGCTGGACAACGGGAAAGATTTCCCTCATCGCAACCTCATCCTGTTCATCACCTTTGCCGTGATACTGGCAACACTTGTATTCCAGGGGCTGACCCTGCCCCTATTCATACGGGTGCTCAAAGTAAAAGAAGTCGACGAACACGCTCCGGAAGAAGACCAGATAGACGCCATCCGTCTCGAACTGGCCAAACGCTGCATCACCTATCTCGACGACAACTACGCCTATGAAATAGACCAGTACGAGACCATTGCCGCCATCAAGGAGCAATTGTCCAGGAGCATCACCGCCGCCGAAAGCACAGTCCATCATAAGGAGAAAAAGCAGGCCCTGAAGACAGTACGGGCGCTGTACAGGAAGATCATGCTGGAGCTCATCACGTTGCGAAGGGAAGGGCTGAACAGGTTCCGCCTGGAAAAAAACTATGACGACCAGGTCATCCGCATCATGGAGAACAACCTGGACCTCGAAGAAGCCCGGCTTACTAAGTTCTGATCTCCGCCCTGATCAGATATCCTGATGGCTCACCTTCCTCAGCTTGTTCTTCCCCGCATCGATGACATGATGCAGATCATACGCCAGCGTCAGACGGAAATTCCTCGTCTGCGTGGTGCCATAGCTCTCCTGGTAGAAATTGGTGCCGTAGGTATGGCTGAGGTTATGCTGTTGTATAAAAGGATCGGTAATGTTCAGCGTCACGATAAGTTTACGATCGAAGAACTTCCGCTGCACGCCCATATTCATGCTCACATAGCTGGAAGAGGTCCCCTGTGGATTAGCCCAGCGGTTTAACAAAAAGCTCCCCGTAATATTCCACAGCCGCGTAGGCGTATACGTAAGGTTGAAATTGGAATACAGCGACCCTCCGTCATGATAGTTATTGGTGACATGGTCATACTGGCTGTATTGGTTGTATGTATAGCTCGCGCCCAGGTTCACCCGCAGCTGTCTCGAGAAAGTATAGCCTGTCCAGGTGCTGGTGGAATACTCGCTGCGGTTGCTGATATTCTGATAGGTGATCTGCGTGACGCCATTGGCCAGCAAGGTCTGTATCTGGCTAAAGATATCCTGCACCCTGTTAAAGCCAAGGCCGTAGTTGAAATAGTACTTGTCGCTGTTCTTACCCAGGTAGAAGTCGAAATTATGGGACATCGACGCCTGCAGGGCCGGATTGCCAAAACGGATATTATAGGGGTCGGAATAGTCGACGCTGGGGTTGAGCTCTCCCAGTCCCGGTCTGCGGATGGTCCGCCGGTAGACGAGGGTGACGCTCCACTGGTTGTCCCAGGTCTTATTGAAATTGGCAAACGGCAGCCAGTTCCAGTAATGATTGGACGTATCTCTTTTCAGGGAATAAAGATCGAAGCTGACGCCCGTCCTTTCCAACGCCGTGCCCGCCGTAAAGGAGAAACCTTTGCCAAAGTTCTGACGGAGGGATGCCTTGAAGTCGGTGATGGTCTGCACAAACCGAAGGTGGCTGCTCAACTGATCGCTGGTGACCCAGGAACTGTCGGGCTTGCTCAGGAACTGGGTACGTACATCCACCAGGTTCCCGCTGTAATTATAATAGGAACCCAGGTACAGGAATGTCTTCTGGCCTATCAGCGGCTTATTGTAATCCGCCCGGATATTATATCCCTTTATCCAGCTGTTGTTGTCCTGCTGCTGGATGGAATCTACCCCCGTGGGAGTATGGTCAGGGAAAAAATACGGCTGATTGAAATCCCGGTGGACCAGGTTGGACGAATAGTCGTAAGATCCTATTACCTGGAAATCCTCGCCCGGCTCATCACCCTTATGCCGGTAGGTAACACTGAAATTGGGGTTGACATTCGTACCCCTGCTGAACTTGTTACGGTCGCTGATCTGGTAAATGCTGTTCGAGTTATTGATATTCGTGTACTCGATAAAATTATAATTGTGAAAATCATTCCGGTTCACCTGCGCCACTACATTGAGGAAATTATTCTTGTCCAGGTCGTAATCGACGCTGAGGCGGGCATTGGGACGGGTATTTTTATTTTTATAGTTGCTGGTCGTATTTAGATAGTTCATGGAGTCCGGATAGATATTCTCCCTTTTAGACCATCCCTCCCCCTTATATAAATTGTATCCCTCTCCACCGCTGAGGTTGATGGCAAGTCGTTTGTCACGATAATTGCCGTTGAAATTCGCGCCCGTTTCGCCCCGGGTGCCGCCGTATACGCTGAGCCTTCCGCCGATGCCGATCTTCCCTTTACGGGTGACAATATTGATCACCCCGCCCTCTTCATTCGCATACTGGGGCGGAGGATTGGTCATTACCTCTATGCGTTCGATCATATTGCCCGGCAGGGCGTCCAGGAAATCCTGCAATTGGCTGGCATTGAGATTGACGGGTTTTTCGTCGATGAGGATCTTGGGCTGCTTCCCCCGGACGGTGATATTCCCATCGGCATCCGTACTGATCAGCGGTACGTTTTTCAGCAGCTCGCTGGCGCTGGAGCCGGCGCTAAGGGGGGATTCGGCCGCATTGAAGGTGATATTCCCATTCTTGCTCTGGACCAGCGGTTTTTCCGCATACACCACAGCAGCCTGCATCTCCGTCGTCTTTGGGGATAGCTTGAGGTCATTCAGGCTAAAATCGCTGCGTTCGGGCCGCAGCCGGATACTGTCGAGGGAGAGGGTATTGAACCCTACCATAGAGATCCGCAGCTGATAAACACCCATATCCAGGTTGGAAAAACTAAACTCTCCGCTGCTATTGGTGGCGGCGGATCGCCCCTTGGAGGGCTCGGCCGGACAGATCAATTCTACAGTAGCCGATACAACAGCCTTGCCGCTTGCCTCTTCCAAAACATTACCTGCAATGATGCCCCCGCTTCCGGGAGTCCTTTGGGCCGACAGGCGGCTGCCGATCAACAGGGCTATCACAATGAACAATAGGGGTCCTCTAACCTTCATCCGGTAAAATTAACAGTCCTTCATAATAATGGAAATAATTTGTGATTAACGGGTGAGTTTTCACCTTCCCTTAACGAATATTAGCAGTTTTAGCAGCATTTAACAAAAACTATCTAATCCGATAGCCCGCCTTCCGTCCTCGACCTGCCACGTCAATTATGGGGAATTTTTCCGTACCTTTGCCCCCCGATTTTAAATAAATACAATATATGGCTACAGTAACCAGGGAGAACATAGGGCTCCTGACGGACAAGATCACCGTCAACGTGGCAAAGGGCGACTACCTGCCGTCTTTTGAAAAGGCCTTACGGCAATACGGCAAGCAGGCCAATATTCCCGGATTTCGCAAAGGGATGGTGCCCGCCGGCCTCATCAAGAAAATGTATGGCAGCTCCGTGCTCACTGACGAGGTATTGAAGACGGTGGAGAAGGAGTTGACTACTTATATGACCAACGAAAAGCTGGAAATATTCGCTCAGCCATTACCCCTCCCGGAAAATGACGCCCGCCAGATCGACGTGGCCAGGCCGGATGAT
>DASZXP010000213.1:0-11074 GCA_035545935.1 Puia sp.
AGACCCTATATGAATGTCTGGAGACCGTGGCCCGGCTGATGGCGCCTGTGTCGCCTTTCTTTGCGGATTGGCTCTTTTGCAATCTGAATAGTGTCACGGGCCGAACGAAGGTAGGTTCTGTCCATCATGCGAACTTCCCGGTGGCGGACCCCAAGGTGATAGATAGCCCCCTGGAAGAGCGGATGCAGCTGGCGCAGGATGCCTCCTCGCTGGTGCTGTCCTTGCGGAAGAAAGTGAATATCAAAGTAAGGCAGCCTTTGCAAAAGGTGTTGATCCCTGTGTTGAATCCGGGGATGAAGCATCAGCTGGAGAAGGTAGAGGACCTGGTCAAGGCGGAAGTAAATGTAAAGGAATTACAATATCTTTCTGACGGAGATGGGTTTATCAAAAAGAAGATCAAACCGAATTTTATAGCGCTGGGAAAGAAGCTGGGACCGAAGATGAAGGCGGTGAGCGCCGCGCTGGGAGCGTTTTCACAAGAAGATATAGTAAAATTGGAAAAAGAAGGCATATATACTTTGTTAATTGAAAACGAACCATTAATATTGAAGATTAATGAAGTGGAGATAGCCAGCGAAGACATCCCAGGCTGGGTTGTAGCCGGAAAGGACACTCTGACAGTGGCCCTGGATGTTACCGTAACTCCCGAACTGGCTAATGAAGGCAATGCCCGCGAGCTGGTCAATCGCATCCAAAAGATCAGAAAGGACAATGGCTATGAGTTGACAGACAGGATCTTAGTAAAAGTCTCAGACGTACCCGCCCTTAAGGACTCCTTGACTCAATTTAATGACTATATTTGCTCGGAAATTTTGGCAGATTCTATCGAGGTAGTAGCGGAACTGGCTAATGGCACTGAAATTGAAGTGAATGATATTCTTTTAAAAGTGTTTGTTTCAAAAAAAGCCTAATTGTATGGCAACCAAGAAGAAAGCGGCTAAGCCCGCCAAAAAATCTACTAATGTCAAGAAAATAGCGCCGGCGAAAAAGGCGGCCGCTAAACCTGCCCAGTCGTCAGGCAGCAAAGCGACCAAGAAAGCGCCAGCGGCTAAGAGTATTGCCAAGCCAGTAGCCAAAAAGGTTGCCCCCGCCCCCCCTGCCAAAAAGCCTGCTGCTGTCGCCACCAAGAAGACACCGGTGGCCAGTGTAGTATCCAAACCCGTACAAAAAACGCAGCCTGCTCATCCTCCCGTAGCAACGGCCCCGGTGAAGCCGGCGGTTACTACTACTCCCGGAAAAGTGGCTCCAGCCCCTCCGCCCCCTGTGGCGATAAAACCAGAAGTCAAGAAACCGGCCCCTCCTCCCGCGAAACCGACGAAGGTGGTGATCCCGGAAATAAAAACAAAAACGGTTCGAAAATACGAACCGGAATTCACAAAATCAGTATTAGATTCACCACAAGAAGAACAAACTGGACCCACTATGAGATATAGCGACGCAGAACTCGGAGAATTCAGAGAGTTGATCAATCGTAAGCTGGATGCAGCTAAGAAGGAATTGGCTTATTTGCAGGGTTTGATCACTCGCAAGGATGAAATGGGTGGCGACAACGATGATGCACGTTACATGACCATGGAAGATGGCAGCATGAGTATGGAACGCGAGCAGCTGAGCCAGATGGCCAGCCGCCAGATCACATTTATCGACCATCTTGAGAAGGCTCTCATGCGAATTGAAAATAAGACCTACGGGATTTGCCGGGTGACAGGTAAACTCATCGATAAAGCAAGACTGAGGGCGGTGCCCCATGCTACGCTGTCTATCGAGGCCAAGCAGATGATGAATAAATAATCAGGCTGATCAGTTCTCTTTAGTTCTCTTTCAACTCACTACGCGCCTGAACGATCCAGGTACGACTATCTCTTCTCTCTCTCGAGCTGAGATGCGGGGCTTCGTCTACCATATCCGCAAAGACCTGCCGCGCCTCCTGTTCTCTTCCCGCCCTTTTTAAGAATAGTCCATATTGCAGCCGGGCTTCGAAATGGCCGAAACGGCCCTTCATCTTTTTGAATTCCTGCTCAGCCTGTTCAAGGTTCCCTGTTTTCTCCAGGGAGATGGCATAGTATACATGCGCCTTGCTGCGGGCAAATTGTGGCTTGTTGTATATTTTCTTGGCCAGGGGTTGTATACGGGCATAGTCACCTTTATTGAAGTAGGCGATGATAAGCTGTTTCAACACATGCTCATTCTCATCAAAGGCGCCGGTGAGACTGGACTCATAAAGTTCTATGGCGCTGTCGGTGTGGCCGGCTGCGAGATAGGCATCGGCCAGCAGTATCCGATTGTTGAAGGTGTCGGTGAATTTCAGATTTTCCTCCAGTCGCCTGATCCGGGCGTTATTGGTTATCAGCATCCCGGAAATACCCTCTTGTAGATTGGACCGGCTTCTGCGGGTGAAGACCTCGGCGAAGAGATAGACAAGCGCGCCTACGATGGGAGCGAATACTATAAGCAACATCCATTTGTTCTGCGTGCCATTACGTATGCTGTGTAAAATACATATGACATCCAGGCCAACAGTGATGTAATAGAAATAGCTGTGCGAATGGAACATACCCCAAAAATTGCAAATCCGGCGCATATCTCAAAGAAAAACCCGGGTTAAAAAAGAGGTGAAGGTTCATTCTCTTAACCCATTCATCCGTCCGGCGAACCGTGCGTGGATGTTAGTAAAGGAATTTTTCAGATCACCATTTCAAATCAAGTATTTTAGAGGACATAACGGGCCGAAGGTCCGTCGTCCAGAACCGAGCCTCGCGAAGGTTCCGGCCGAGGTGGACCGTGTCGAAGCAGGTCCTCCGAAGGCCTACCATCATTAAATCTTTCCGGAAAACGGGCTAGATTTTGTGAGGTCCGTTTTTCGGACATAACCTATAAATTATCTCTGCTTATGTTTCGGATCGCTTTTTTGTCCCCTTTACTGTTCGTTGCTTTTCTTTCGCAGGCTCAGCTAACCCCCGTCGTCAAAGCCAATTACCAGGCGGCTGCCCGATTTTCCTCCCGAAAGCTGGATAAAATGGTGTTTACGCTCAATGTAGACCCGCATTGGTTGAAAAAAAGCAACCGGTTCTGGTACGTGTATGAAACTTCGGAAGGAAAGAAATGGTATATCGTGGATCCTGTCAAGGGGGAAAAGAAACAGCTTTTCGACAATGAGAAGCTGGCGGCAGCCATCACACGCATCGTCCATGATCCTTTCGATGCGCAGCATTTAGGTCTGGACAGCATGCGGTTTATAAAGGATGAGAACTGGATACAGTTCGAGGTGAAGAGTACGCAGGATGCAGAGAAGGAAAAGACGGACACGGTGAAGAGCAACGATATGGAGAAGACGGAAGAGCAAAATGGAGGCGGCCGACGGGGTGGCAGAAGAGGTGGCGGTCAGGGCAGCGGTGCGGGTGGGGCGGCTTCGAAAGACAAAAAGGTATTTTATTTCGAATACAATCTCCTGGACGGCACCTTGAATGAGCTGGTGGGGTATAAAAAACCAAAGCACAAACCCAACTGGGCTTCTATCTCGCCGGACAGCAATACCGTCGTATTTGGCAAGCATTTCAATCTGTACTGGATGGACAGGGCGAATTATGAAAAGGCGGTGAAGAACGAGGACGACAGCACGATCGTCGAGCATGCATTGACGTCGGATGGTGTGGAGTATTACAGCTATCATGGTTCGGGTGGTCAGGGCGGCGGCGGCGAAACGAATGTGGATAAGGAAAAGAACAAGGACAAGCGGAAGCCGGCTTTTGTGTTGTGGAGTCCGGATTCGAAGCATTTTGCCATGACGCGAACGGACAGCCGCAAGGTGAAGGACCTGTGGGTGATCAATTCACTGGCCAATCCACGGCCTACGCTGGAAACTTACAAGTATGAAATGCCGGGTGAAAAGGACGGACCCATCGATCACCTGCTGTTATTCGATATGGAAGCAAAGACGCACCGGGAGATCAATGCGGCGGGTTTCAAGGACCAGGACATTTCTCTCTGGGGCAAGCCATCCCTGGCCAGGAACCGGGATGATGAATACAGGACGAGCATTTGGCTGGGTACGGATACCAAATTTTATTTCAACCGGACCAGCCGTGATCTGAAGAGGATCGACGCCTGTGTGCTGGATATAAGAGATTCGGTAGCGAGGCCGTTGATACAGGAGCGATTGAATACCTATGTGGAGGAGCGCCGGCTGGGATTGGTGAACGATGGCAAGGAGCTCATCGAGTGGAGTGAAAGGGACGGCTGGGCGCATTTTTATTTGTACGACGGCAACGGCAAGCTGGAAAACCAGATCACCAGCGGGTCCTGGCATTGCGAGGATATACTGGGCATCGACGATAAAAAGCGAATACTTTATTTCTCGGCCAATGGCCGGGAGCCGAACGAAGACCCTTATTATTTGCATTGCTACAGGGTCAATTTCGATGGGTCGGGCCTTACGTTGCTGGACCCGGGTGATTTCGACCACAACATGAGCATAAACGACGATCAGCAATTCTTTGTGGACAATTACTCCAGGGTGAATACCGTTCCTCATTCCGTGCTGTATAACTCCCTGGGCAGAAAGGTAATGGACCTGGAGACGGCGGATCTTACCCAACTTTTCGCGGCTGGGTATAAATTTCCCCAGCCTTTCAAGGCCAAGGCGGATGACGGCATCACGGACATCTATGGAGTGATGTACAGGCCTTTCAATTTCGACAGTACCAAACAGTATCCGTTGATGGAGTATGTGTACCCGGGGCCGCAGACGGAGGCTGTCAACAAGTCCTTTAGCCGTGGTATGGACAGGACGGATAGACTGGCGCAGCTAGGCATGATCGTTATTACGTTGGGCAACCGGGGCGGACATCCCGGCCGTAGCAAGTGGTATCACAATTATGGTTATGGCAATCTCCGGGACTATGGCCTGGCGGACAAGAAGGCGGTCGCGGAACAGCTGGCGGACAAGTATCCTTTTATCGATGTGAACCGGGTAGGAATACACGGACATAGCGGGGGCGGCTTTATGAGCACGGCGGCGATGCTGGTTTATCCCGATTTCTTTAAGGTGGCAGTGTCTTCTTCGGGCAATCATGATAATGCCATTTATAATAGGTGGTGGAGTGAAAAGCATCATGGTGTAAAAGAGGTGGTCAGCGAGAAAGGTGACACGACATTTGTGTACAGTATCGAGAAGAATCCCGATCTGGCAAAGAATCTCAAAGGGCATTTGATGCTGTCGACGGGCGACATCGACAACAACGTGCATCCGGGTAATACGATCCGGGTGGCGAATGCGTTGATCAGGGCGAATAAGCGTTTCGACCTGGTGGTCCTGCCGGGGCAGCGGCATGCGTATGGGGAGATGACGGAATATTTCTGGTGGCGTATGGCGGATTATTTCTCTCGCTGGCTGATAGGGGATATGACGTCCCGGCCGGTGGATATCGAGGAGATGGATAGGGAGCTGCCACAGACGGGGGAAAAGGATGGAGGGGGGAGGACGCCTGATGCTTCGGTGTCGGATGACGAAGATGAGGACAGCGACGTCGACCTCAAATGACAAAGATAAAGACTTCGACCCCTGATCTCCAACCTTTGTCGGCCCTTGTCCAATGATGGAGTGGTCCACCCTGACGGCCGGCTGTCTGTGGACTCAGCTCTTGTAGGCCAGGACGGCGCTGGATCTCTCGGTGAGCGGAAGGAGTTCGGTGCGTACGAAGCCCACTGCATTCGCCCAGGCCTGGAAGTCGGAGAAGGTATAATCGAATCCTTTACCTGTCTGGACGAGCATGTTCAGGCTCATCATCATTCCAAATACATTTTTTGTCCGCTGATCGTCGATGACGTGTTCGATGGCGGCAAATACTCCGTTGGGGGGGAGGGCATTGTATGCTTGTTGGATCAGGTGCAATTTTTTCTCTTCCTCCCAGTCATGCAGGATGTTGGCCATGACGATGACGTCGGCAGAGGGGATGGGTTCCGTAAAGAAGTCGCCGCTGGCGGTGTGTACTTTTTCGTCGATGCCCGCGCGTTGGATATTGTCGACGGCCAGGGGTTCGACGATGGGAAGGTCGAAGCTGGTGCAGGTGATATGCGGGTGTTGTTGCGCGATGGTGATGGAGAGATGTCCTCCGGCGCCACCGGCATCGGTGAGGGTTTTGTAGCCGGAGAAATCGAATTTTGTGGCGAATGCCCGGAAGTTGGCCATGTTAATACCGCTCATGGCGTCGAGGAATTCCTTTAGTTTATCGGGTGTGCCATATACTTCTTCAAAGGAATGTCCTTTATCGGCCATGTCATGGTCTTGTAGCTGGCCGGTGAGCATGGCGTTGTCCAGGCGGCCCCAGCTGTTGTAGAGCCTTCTGTTGGCCAGTTCCAGGATGCCGCCGATGTAGGAGGGTTTATTTTTATCGAGGAAGATATTCGTGTCGGGGCTGTTGGAGTACCGGGCCTGTTCCAGCAATCCGGTGCGTTGCAGGAATCCGAGACCTGTCAGGGCGTCGAGGAGGTCATATACATGTCTGTCGGTGGTGTGAAGGTTCAGTGACTTTTTTATTTCGCCGGCGGACAGGGGTTGTTGCTGTGCGAGCAGGGTGAACAGCTGGAATTTCACTGCTGTGAGCAGGACCTTGGAGGGCCAGAATCCCATACCGATGCGAAGGATGCTTTCGGGGGAGGGGGCGGGGGGTGTGTTGTTGTTTTGCATGGGGCAAAGCTAGGGGCTGTGCCAGGGGTGGACAATCATTGGGGGAATGGATTGTTATTTGGGTGGAATGAATTGGGGTCGATGATACTATTTATCTTTCCCGACTATTGTAAGCTTATCGACTCGCTGTTGATAGCTATTCCCGTGGCCTGGTATTATATGAGCAATTGGCTGATGCGTTATGAGTACCGGACATCGATGTCATGGTGGGTCTTTGCGCTGTCGGCGGTGGGGGCGATGGTGATCACGCTGGCGACGGTGAGCTATCAATCCATAAAGGCGGCCAGGGCCAATCCGGTGAAGAGTATACGGACGGAATAGGTGCGTGTTGTTATAATATGTTGATTAACATTAATTTAGGTGTATTTTGTTTTTTTTAGCCTTGAGAATGTGTTATATTTTTTTCGAAAGAATGTTTACCTTTGAAGCATGAGCGATAAGGATATACAGAGGTTAATAGAACTGGCGGAAAGCCAGTTAGAGCGTTCTTTTACTCAAGAAGAAGCGCTTGCCTCATTAGTATCCGCCGGTATTTTGGATGAGAACGGTAATCCCACACTTCCTTATCAGGAACTAGCTAAGGAACAAGCGTAAATTTTCATATACGATAACAGATCCAATCTAATAATTGGATTTCACGGCTGTGATAAATATGCCGCGGAAACCTTAATCAATCGTCCTAATATTATCAAGATTAGCGACGAACCACACGATTGGTTGGGGCATGGAATGTATTTCTGGGAAAATAACGAGGAAAGAGCGGCGCAGTGGGCAGTTGAAAGGCAAAAGCGAAAGGGTAAGAGTGTTGCTGATGCTGCCGTGATTGGTGCTGTTATACAGTTAGGATATTGCTGTGACTTAATGGACTCGCGGTTTACGGGATTGCTCAAGGCTTATTATAAATTAATGGAAGAGGCGTACAAAAAAGCTGGAAGGTCACTGCCTGTTAATAAAGACTCACCGGTGGATATGCACAGGGATAAATTATTGCGTGTTCTGGATTGTACAGTTATAGAATATATGCATGCCCGTATCGAAGAGCAATATAAAAAGGATAAGAAAGAAAAAGGGTTTAGTGATTTTAAAATTTTTGATTCTACTCGTGGCGTATTCATGGAAGGTGGACGAATTTATAGTGGCGCAGAGATTTTTGAGAAAAGTCATATTCAGATATGTATCCGTACTTCCAATTGTATCAAAGGATTTTTCCTACCACGTGCAGAAATCGATTTTTTACCGGCTTGATGCCAGAGCGTCATTTGAAGAACCGCGCCATTGCTTTTGGATAGTCGGCGAGCGCCACTTCGGGGGCGGCGATCTCGGGATGCCATAGTTTTTCCCATTCGAAGCTATAGAAGCCTGGATAGCCGTCCTCATACAGGAGCTTGATGGCGTCGAAGATGGGGGACTCGCCCTGTCCGAGAAGAAGATACTGCTCTTTATCGTTTACCTTTTTGCCATCCTTGATATGGGTGTGATGGATGTATTTCTTCAGTCGTCCGTATACCTGCGCAGGAGGTTCTTTGGTGACGGTCCACATATTGTAGATATCCCATACCATGCCGGTGTTGGGGCCTTCGGCGCCTTGCATGATCTGTTCGAGGAGGGTGCTGTCCACTATCTCGCCGTGCGACTCCATCAGTACGGTGACGCCGCTGTTGCGGGCATGTTGGCCGAGCTCGATAAGGCCTTTGATGATGAGGTCGATGGTGGCGTTCCTGTCCTGGTCTTTTGGAAGATTGTTTGGGAATACGCGTATATAGGGGCAATGCAGCTGTTGGGCGAGGTCGATGAAACGGCGGCCGTCGTCGAGGTGCTTTTGCCGGGTGGCGTTGTCGGCGTGGTGGAGTTCGGTGGAGGAGCCGAGGTCGACAAATCGGAGGTCGTGGTCCTGCATTTGCCGGAGGGTGTCGGCGATGGCGGCGGGGCTGCTGAATTCGGGGCATTTGGGAAGGTCCATTTGCCGGAGGATACCACGTACTTCGATGCCCTGGTAGTTATTCTTTTTGGCGAAGTCCATGATGGCCGGGAATGTCCAGTCGGGGCAGCCCAATGTGGAGAAGGAGAGGGGCGGGAGCTTTTTGGGGGCGGGGTGCGAACCTTCGGCGGCGGCCAGATTGGCGGCCAGAGTCCCGGTAACGAGACCTGTTGAGGTGAGCATGAGGAATGATCTGCGGGATAATTGACTGGCCATGGCAAGACGTTTTATGCTACCAATTTAAGAAATCTTTGCCCTTCTGGGTAGTGAGCAGCTTTACAATAAGTAATAATACGGCCAGGAGCTTGCAGATCAAGGCAACCAGAAAGAGAAAATCGGAGCCCGCCATGTGCAGGATCTTCTGAAAGGCAGCTATCATGTCGATGCCATATCCTATAAGGAACAGAGCGAGCAGGTAGTTTACTTTCATATATGGGGTTATTTTACTTCCTGCATATCCACGAGCTTTTTGTAGAACCCATTCTGTTCGATGAGCTGATCATGCGTCCCTCTCTCGACAATGACCCCTTTCTGCAGAACGACGATATCGTCGGCATGACGGACGGTGCTGAGACGATGGGCGATGACGATGCTGGTACGATGCTGCATCATATTGTTGATCGCCTCCTGTACGAGCTGTTCGCTCTCGGTGTCGAGCGAGGAGGTGGCTTCGTCCAGTATCAGGATAGCCGGGTTCTTAAAGACGGCGCGGGCGATAGTGAGACGCTGGCGCTGTCCTCCGCTGAGCTTCATGCCTTTGTCCCCGATGGTGGTATGATAGCCCTCTTCCATCTGGGAGATGAACTCATGCGCGTTGGCGACCTTAGCGGCGGCGATGACGTCCTCCATTTTTGCATCGGGTACTCCAAAGGCGATGTTATTGAATACACTATCGTTGAAGAGGATGGGCTCTTGCGACACGATGCCGATGAGCCCGCGCAGGGACTGGGTGGTCAGGCTGCGGATGTCCTGTCCATCGATGAAGATGCCGCCTTCCCTGACGTCGTAAAAGCGGGGCAGCAGGTCGGCCATGGTGGATTTACCGGCGCCGCTGCTTCCTACGAGCGCGACGATCTTGCCCTTTGGTATGGTGAGGCTGACATCCTTCAATACGTCCATCTGTTCATACCGGAAGGTGACATTCTTGTATTCGATGTTATGGTTGAATGCGGTGATGGTCTTTGCATCGGGTGCGTCCACGATGGTGTTGGGGACATCGGTGACGGCGAGCACTCTTTCACCGGCGGCCAGACCCCGTTGGAGGTAGGTGACAGCGCCGGCGATGTTCTTGGCGGGGGTGATGATGCCAAAATACAGGGCGATGTATCCAATAAAGGTGGAGGCGGTGAAGGTGGTATCGCCCGAGAGGATCAGCCTGCCTCCATATATAATGATCACCACGATGACGGCTACGCCAAGGACTTCGGCCAGGGGCGAGGATAGTTCCCGTTGATTGAGCACGCCCTTGGTGCTGCGGGAGAAGGCGGCATTCTCCGTATCGAACTTCCTGGTCATGAACTTTTCGGCATTGAAGGCCTTGATGATCCGGATGCCGGAGAGGGTTTCTTCCGTGGTATTGAGGATCTTGCCAAGGATGACCTGGCTGCGGCCGCCGCCTTTCTTTAGTTTCCGGGACAGCAGGGATATAAGGGTGCCGGATATGGGGAAAAGGATGAGGGTGAAAAGGGTCAGCTTGGCGGACAGGTAGAAAAGCAGGACAAAGGTACCGACGATGACGAAAGGGTCGCGGAAGATGGTCTGGACGCTGCTGACGACGGAGTTCTCTATTTCCACCACATCATTGCTCATGATGGAGATAAGATCGCCTCTGCGTTGATGGATATAGAACCCGAGCGACTGGCGGGAATATTGTTCGTAGATCAGATGCCGGAGATTGCGCACCATATTGACACGCATGCGGGTGAGCACTTTCTGGGCCAGGAACCCAAAGACGTTCTTCAGCAGGGTGCAGACAAGGAGAACGATGCTGACAAAGATGAGCACATTCAGCTTGCCGGAGGCTCCCTTGCCATAGTAGGCCACATAATAATAGAAGGCGTCCTTGAACCAGGAGACACTGAATGAAAAGGAAGGCAGCTGTGTGACGACCTCTCCATGACCGGTGTTGAACAGGACATCGAGCAGGGGTATGAGCAGGGTAAAATTCGCCAGGCCCAGGACGACGAACAGGAATATATATACGATGTACTCCGGTATATAATGATGGTAAGGCCTTGAAAATCCGAGCAGGCGGAAGAAAATTTTCATGTACTTTTACGGTTCTGTAAGGGTGCAAAGGTAAGCTAAATTAACAATGATAAGTATTATCACAGCGGTGCATAATGGTCTTGCTTTCAACAAGATATATCTTGAATACCTCCGAAAGTATACGCGGAATCCCTATGAGGTCA
>DASZXP010000214.1:0-20430 GCA_035545935.1 Puia sp.
TTCTTTGGAGTGTTATTTTGTGCCATATATTATACTATAAATGCGTTATGTGTGTAAATGATTTTATTAGAGCGCTATTTTTCCGGTGCTGTGCAACATATCGTAATACGCAATGGTAGCATCGGACTTGGCCAGCTCGAGGTTGACACGGGCCTGGTACAGCTGTGTCTGGGCGTCGATGCGGTCCGTCGTGTTGACGAGGTTGTTCCTGAACTTGGATTCCGTGATACGTTCATTCTCTTCGGCCTGTGCGACGGCTTCCTGGAGGACCTTGATCTTTTCCAGGGATTGGCGGTAGAGGATGAAGTTCTTGTTCACATCCTTATGGATCTCGTCCAATGCCTGATCTTTTGCGGTGTTCAGGTCCTGGCGCTGGATGGCGGCCTCTTTCTCCTTGTTCTTGTTCGTATACAGGGTGCCGATGTCCCAGCTGGCGCCGATGCCAAGGGTAATGGGGGCTATCAGGTTGTTATGGGTAGGGATCACCTGGCCGGTGGGGTTGATATAGTACATACCGCCGGTGGCGGCCACTGTCGGCAAGCGTTTGTCGTGGATCTGTTTTACATTGACATCGGAGAGCTTCATCTGGTAGCCCAGGTCCTGCAGCTCACGACGATTGGTCTCGGCCTGTTGGAGCAGGTCGGCGAAAACAGGCGTCTCATTCAATTTATAGGTGGGCGTGGGCAGGATCAGCTGGGTGGAGTCGGGGATGCCGAGCAGCACGTTCATATTGTAGTTGGCTATACGACGATTGTTCTCGAGCTCTATCACCGTCAGCTGGAGCTGTGATTGCTGCAGCTGGTAGCGGAGCACGTCGTTCTTTGTAGCCAGGCCCTGGCCTTCGTATTTGGTGATCTCTTCCAGCTTGCTTTGCACGTCCTGCATGTTCTGCGCCACGATGAGCTGGTTCTGGAGGATCTTGTTGTAGTTGATATAGGATTCGATGACTACCCAGGTGATGTCGTCCTTGTCCTTGTCTGCATCCAGGCGGCTCATCTGCACCATGAGGTCGGCGGATTGGCGGGCGTATTTGAATTGATTGCCTGCGAAGATGGGTTCCGTTACGGAGAGGGTGCCCATATAGGCCGGAAAGTCGAAGGGCAGTTTGACCGGGTCTTTTGTCACGCCGGGGATCTCGATCACCCGGGACAACATGAGGGCGTGGAGGTATTGAAAGCTGACCTTTGCGCTGGGCAGGCGTGCGTCCTTAGCCTGTTCGACACGGGTGAGCGCCTCATCGATCTTGTACTGGCTCCTTTTTAGCTGTTTACTGTTCTGTATTCCCAGCTGCACGGCCTCATCCAGGGAGAGTGTCCTGGTCTGCATCTGCGCGGTGGCAGTATAGGCAGTAAAGACCAGCAGGCCCAGGGCCACTGAGAAAGTCTTAATCGCGTTCATCAGTTTATTTTTTATTTATGTTCTTCAACGTTTCTTATGTCCAGATGGGCCCTCAACAATTGTTTGAGGTGGGCTTTCAACCTGGGGGCAAGCTGCGAGCGGTAGGTCTCGTCGTTGACATCGTAACCAAGGGCAAGGATCTGGCATCCATATGGCTTTGCCTGTGTGTAGGAGGAGATGGTCCCCATCAGGGAACCCATGGTCATGGGTATATCTACTTCCCTGAATAATTTCTTTTGCTGACCGTCCTGGATGATCTTTGTGACCTGCTCCAGGTTACGGAGCTTGATATCGATGATCCTGTCGCGGATCTCGTCGCTGCGGATATTGATGGACTCGCGGTACATGATGTTGTGGAAGCGGAGGTTGTTCAGGATCCTGTCCACATAAAATTCTACGAGCCTGTCGATCTTATCCCAGGAGCTAAGTGTCTGGTCCTTGTTCAGCTCTTCGAGGATCCCATAGGTATAGCCTGTGCGGAATTCAATCAGGGCTTCCAGCAATTTTTCCTTGGAGCCGAAATAATAAGAGATCATGGCCAGGTTGACCCCCGCCTTGTGGGCAATGTCCCTTACAGAGGTGCCGTCGAATCCATTCTCACCAAAAAGCTGTTCGGCCACTATAAGAATATGTTCCCTTTTATCTGAAATTTTTTCCATTGATCTCACAAAGTTAAACAAACGTTTGAATTAAACAAACGTTTAATTGAGAATTTTAGAAAATTGTCTTGGCAGGATGTAAAAATGCAAAAAACCGCCCTTGGGAGGCGGTTTTATATGTTGGACGACCCCCGGGGGGCGGGATTGAATTTATCGGCCAGGATTTATTGGAGGTCGAGATAAGGTTTGTTTTGCAGGATGTCTTCGATGTCGTCCAGGATCTCCTTTGTGAGGCGTACGTCGAGGGCCTTCAGGTTCTCCAGGAGCTGTTCTTTTTTGGTGGCTCCCAGTATGGCGGTCGTCGTGGTCTCGTGGTTACGGATGGTCCAGGCGATGGCCAGGGCGGGCAGGGAGACGCCCAGCTTCTTTGCGAGGTCGGCCAGCTTCTTTGTTTTTTCGATCCTATCTTCTTGTAACCATCTTTTGACGAGCCATTCGTATCCGGGCATGGAGAACCGGGAGTCTTTGGGAATGCCGTTCAGGTATTTGCCCGAAAGAAAACCGGCGGCCAGGGGGCTCCAGATGGTGGTGCCCAGCCCAACGCTGCGAAAGACGGGGAGGTAGTCCTGTTCCATCTTGAAGCGTTCGAACATATTGTACTGGGGCTGTTCCATGACGGGTGCGATGAGGCTGTATTGCTGCGCTACTTTGTGCGCTTCCATGATCTCGGCGGCGCTCCACTGGCTGGTGCCCCAGTAGAGGGCCTTGCCCTGCTGGATGATGTTGTGCATGGTCCAGACCACTTCTTCGATGGGGACGTTGGGGTCGGGCCGGTGGCAGAAATAAAGATCGAGGTAGTCGAGCTGCAGACGGCGCAGGGCTTCGTGGCAGGCTTCTACGAGGTGTTTGCGGCTGAGGCCTGTCTGGTTGGGTTTTGGTTTTTCGCTTCTGCCGAAATAAGCCTTGGACGAGACGATGTAGCTGGTCCTGTCCCAGTTCTTCTTTTTCAGGACGCGACCCATCATGAGCTCGGATTCCCCGTTGGCGTAGGTCTCGGCATTGTCGAAGAAGTTGATGCCTTTGTCATAAGCGATGCCCATGAGCTCATCGGCGGTGTTGTCCTCTACCTGTCCATGAAATGTAACCCAGCTGCCAAAGGAGAGTACGCTGAGCTGTAATCCTGATCTGCCTAGTCGACGGTATTCCATATCTTTTTTGTTGAATGTACGAAGGGTGCAAATTTCGAGCCTGCGGAGGGTCTTCTCATTATTTACTTAGCCGGGGCCATCGGCATGGCGTTCTGCGAGGTGAGCACGCTGCCTGTGAGGTGTTTGATCGTATACCAGCGGAAATTCTGATCGGCCTCCATGCCCGTCCCAAACAGGATCTTGTCGGGCGTATAGATCTGCACGCTGTCGTCCGTGGTAAATTTCTGCGTCGCCTGGTCCCACCAAAGATATTTGCAATGCAGGGTATCTCCTTTGAGGATATTCTTTACGATGACGCTGTCCCGGAGGAATACCTTGTTCTGGTTTTGGAGGTATTTCCCGTATTTGGCGTCCATCTGGCTTTCTATCTTCAGGCTGTCGTTGTAGAAGTCCACGTGGAGGGTGCGGGGAAATTCGGAGTAAGGGGTATCGGCTTTTTGGTAGCGGAGCATAAAGGGCGAGGTGAGCTTGCCTTTTACCTTGGCGCCTTCGCTGAGATAGGATTCGATCTGCTGTCCTTCTTCGGGCACCTGCTGCCGGGTGGTACGGGTATTGGAAGGAAGGTCCTTTATCTTGTTCTCACAGGCACACAACAGCATGAGCGCGACCACTACTACGCATCCCTTATTGAATATTGCACTCACTGATGACATATAGTCCTTTATAGATTAAATACGGGTCTGTAAAATATTGTTTTTTCAGATGACGGGTGATCAGGGTGGCGTCCCCACCGCTTAAAAGCACGTTAAAGTTCGTATATTTTTCCTCATAGGCTTCGACCATGCCGTCGATCTCTTTGGCCATCCCCAGGATCACGCCGCTGAGGATATTGGTGCGGGTGTCGTAACCGGCCAGGGGGAAATTCCAGTCGGCCTTGACAAGCGGCAACCTGGCGGTGTAGGCGTTCAGGGATTTGAAGCGCATTTCCATGCCGGGAGAGATGCCGCCGCCGATGAATTCCTTATACTTGTTGATATAGTTATAGGTGATGGCGGAGCCCAGGCCGATGACAAGATTGTTCTTTCCGGGGAAAAGATGGGAAGCTGCTACGACGAGCGCGAGTCTGTCGGCGCCGATGGTCTCGGGTTTGCCCACGGGCGTGGTAACGGGCAGGATCGAGGTATGGCCCAGTTTGTGAAATTTCGTGTGTTGGGCCAGGAGCGATTCCATCGCGGGGTTGTGCTGGATGACGGAGGAAAGGATGGACTTATCGGGATGATAACGATCGATCAATGTCCGGATGGTGTCTTCGCTGTCGTCGGTCAGCACGTGTTCGCCTGTGAATTCACCATTGGTGAATACGGCGCATTTCATACGGGTATTTCCAAGATCAAAACAAAGGGTGGTCGGCATATGGGGGCCTTTATTCTTCGAAATTGAACGAAGATAGGTTTTTGAAGTGACCATTCAATTTTACCCTTTCTTTGAGGGTTTCCATCTCGGCGATGATGGGCAGCACTCTGCCGAGGTGACGTTTCAGGTATTCCTGCCGCTGGTCTTCCCGCAAGAGTCCCAGCAGCTCGTATTCTTCTTCCAATGAAAGGCCGGCGTGATGGGCGATGTCATAGGCTGCCAGCTCGGTGTCGGGTTTGCGAAAGTCCTTGGTGATGTTGAGGAGGCGGTGGAGCTCCCGGATGGCGTTCACTACTTTCTGCATCAGCTCCCTTTTGCCGGGGCCTTCGTTATTGTCGGGATAGTTGACGATGGCGCCGCTGAATAGTTTATCGGGGATGGATCTTATCATTTCCAGGACCCTGAAGACGCGGAGGCCCTGGGTGCGGATGTCCATTTCGCCGCTGTCATATACTTTCACGAGCTCGATTATCTTTACCAGCGTACCCATTTCATTCAGCCTGTTGTCGATGACGGTGGGGATGCCAAAGGGTTTACCTTCCGCATAGCATTCATTGACAAGCTGTTTGTACCGGGGCTCGAAGATATGCAGGTTCACCATCTCGCCGGGATAGACGACGATGCCCAAGGGAAATACGGGAATAAAGTTCGTCATGGTTGTAACGGCCAATTTTAATACTACTGCAAATTTACGTGACGGGTCTGGCTTATGACAAATTTAATCCATCCCCGCCACGTGGCTTATGACTGGCCTTCGGCCAGCGAACCTGTGGTTCGCTCTGGATGCCGATCCAATCCGTTGATGCAATAAATAAGCCCGGCCTCCTGTTTGGCCCTGACCATGGCATAGTTGCCTTCCAGATCGGCCGTGGAATAGTGCGCGGCGTGGTATAGATGGTATACGATGGCCCGGTGTTTCATGGATTGCAGCTTTATGCTTTTTGCCAGCAGCCGCCATTCGATGTCGACGTCCTCTCCTACCCCGGCGCTGATATAGTCCTCGTCGTAGCCATTGACCTCCAGCAAGTGTTTTTTCAGGATGCCCCAGTTACAGCCCCAGATGCCATTGTTCTTGCTGCTCTTGCGGAAAAAGGGAAGGTAGATGCCATCCTCTTTTCTTTCGGAGCCGTGCCGGATGTGGCTGTAGAAGCTGAGGAGCTTTTTGTTACCTGTGGCGAGGAGCTTTTTTGTGAGGCGCTGGCTTACCATCACTCTTCTGCCAAAGAATGCGCTGCCTTCATGGGCTGTCCGGGCGTATTCTTTTAGCCAATGACGGTGGGGGATGCAATCTCCGTCCAGGAAGGTGATGAACTCTCCCGCCGCGGTCCGGATGGCGGCATTCAGGATCCTGTTCTTGCGGAAGCCGTTATCCTGCTGGCAGACATGCTGGAGGGGGAAGGGTAATTGCCTGGACATGTTTGCGATGTATTCTTTGGTGGCGGGCGCGTCGTCGTCCTCGGCGATGATGACCTCGAAGTTGTCGTAGGATTGTCGCTTAAGTCCTGCAAGGATGAGATCGAGAAAGGGCAGATTCTTATAAAAGGCAATGATGACCGAGATCTTCATGGGCGTAAAGATATGCCTTATATTTGTCCGGCATGACAGACGGCGCTTCGCTTCTTTTCCGGGATATACAGCAAGGTAATTACCGGGCACTCGCCCGGGGCATTTCCTATATAGAGAATGGCGTGACGGATTTTTTCACGGAGCTGCTGGAGCAGCCTCCTTTCCCGGGTGCGATCATTGGCGTGACGGGTCCTCCGGGGGCGGGGAAAAGCACGTTGGTGGATGCGCTGATCGGGGAGTTCGTGCAGGCTAAGAAGAAGATCGCCGTACTGTGCGTAGACCCTTCTTCCTCTTTTCATTCCGGCGCGTTGCTGGGCGACAGGATCCGGATGAGCGAGTGGTACAATCATCCGGATGTATTTATCCGCAGCCTGTCTTCGCGGGGATCGCTGGGCGGGCTTCATCCCGGCATCCTTTCCATTACGGAGCTGCTGAAGGCGGGCGGGTTCGATCATATATTGATCGAGACGGTGGGAGTAGGGCAAAACGAGATAGAGATCGCCGCGCTGGCGGATGTCACGCTGGTGGTGCTGGTGCCGGAGGCGGGGGATGAGATACAGACCATGAAGGCGGGGCTGATGGAGATCGCGGATATCTTTGTCGTAAATAAGGCCGACCGGCCCGATGCCGATCTTTTTGTGCGGAACCTTCGGCTGATGTTGTCGCCGGCCATGCATCGGCCCGGATGGGAAACGGCGGTGGTCAAGACGGTGGCGTCACAACGGCAGGGGCTGGAGGAGCTGATGAAGGAGATAGAAAAGTTTTTGGCGCATGGGAAGGAGAGGCGGCGTAATTATCGCTTGCTGGCGGAAAGGGCGTATTACCTGATACGGGAGCGGAGGATGCGGGATGTGCATAAGAAGGAGCTGGAGGAGGCGATTGGGCGGGCGTGTGAGACGGGCGCGTTCAATCTGTACCAGTTTGTCGCTAAATTTTCCGGAACACCAGGCTGATCCTTTTGAAGATATTTTTTATCCGGAGGGCTCTGTTTATGTTTGGCTCCTTTAATATCCCATCGAAGGGTTCTCCTCTTCTGAGAAAATGCTGGGTGAAGGTGCTGGATGTCATTCCCCACTTCGAGATGAACATATAATAGCCTTTGTTCTTTTTTGTCATCCGGGTGGTGGATTTGTTGCCGAAGTGGTATACGCGGCTTTTGCTCACGCCTTTGAACAGCCGGATGCCCATCAGCCAGAGCTTCATGGAGAAGTCGGGGTCGGAGTACCAACCGGGGGAGAATTCCACGCTATAGCCGCCGGCCAGGTCCCATATATCGCGGTGTACGACGTTGGGGGGCCAGGTAGAGCCCTGCCAGTCGGGCATGGGGAGGGAGGCATATTCTTTCAGGAATTTTTCTTTTTGGAAAGACGCTACGTCCGTACCATATTCTCCCTTGATGCTGCAGTTGCTGACGGGGTAGTGTTCGATGGGGGTGGCGGACAGGAAGAAGCGATTGTGACCGATGCTTTTTATCTCCTGGTATAAGATCTCGTCCCAGGCGGGACATACATACATATCGTCGTTCATGTAGACGATGTAGTCGGTGGCTACCAGCTCGCGGGTGAGGTTCAGGGCGTAGCAGATGCCTATATTTTTTTCGCTGTAGGTGTAGTCGATGTCGGACTGCGCATCTACCCATTCTTTGGTGCCGTCCCTGCCTTCGTTGATGTGTACGATGACCTGGTGGGGCAGCGTGGAGTTCTTACGCAGGCTGTCGATGCAGAGCTGCAGATAAGAAAGATTGTTCCAGGTGGGAATGATGATAGAGAATACGGCACCAGCGGCTAAAGGACGTCTTTTCTTTTCCGTGAGGGATACTATATCGACCATTGGATAAAATTACCGATTATCCAGGGATGAGCCATGTTCTTCGGCCGATTGACTTTTCCACCAGCGGTAGCCTACGACACCCAGGATCGTCAACGGCGCAAAGGCCAGGTAGATGATCCCCCTGTTCAGCGCCTTAGCCGGGCGCTCGCCCAATTGCTGAGCGGTGCGGGTGCATATGGAGCATTGCGCCTCCACATGAATGGTCACGGCTGTTATTATCAACAATGCTAATGTGATTATCAGCTTGCGCATACCCAAAGTTACGACATAATTGGAAACCGCGGAGCGATGCTACTTCACTTCTTCCGCCTTCATAGCCGTCTGACGACGTTTGCGCTCATTCTCGTCGAGAATGGTCTTACGCAGACGGATCTTTTTCGGCGTGACCTCGATGCATTCGTCGTGCTGGATGTATTCCATGCATTCTTCGAGGGTCATTTGCTTTTTGGGGATGATACGGACGGAGTCGTCGCTACCGCTGGCGCGCATGTTGGTCAGCTTCTTGCCTTCCGTGGCGTTTACGATGAGATCGCCGGGTTTGATGTGCTCGGCGATGATCTGTCCGACGTATACGTCCTCGCCCGGATCGACAAAGAACGTTCCGCGATCCTGGAGCTTATCGATGGAGTAGGCGGTGGTCTTTTCCTGATTCTTGGAGAGCAATACACCGTTGTTGCGGCCGGGGATGGGGCCTTTCCAGGGTTTGTATTCCAGGAAGCGGTGGGCCATGACGGCTTCGCCGGCGGTGTTGGTGAGCATGCTGCTACGCAGACCGATGAGGCCCCGGGAGGGGATCTCGAATTCCAGGTGCTGCATATCGCCTTTGCTTTCCATGACGAGCATTTCGCCTTTGCGCTGGGTCACCATGTCGATGACCTTACCGCTGTAGTCGCCGGGTACATCCACTACCAGGATCTCATACGGCTCGTGTTTCTTGCCGCCGATCTCTTTTACCAGTACCTGGGGCTGTCCGACCGTCAGCTCGAATCCTTCGCGGCGCATGGTCTCGATGAGGATGCCCAGGTGAAGGATCCCGCGTCCGTAGACGAGGAAGCTATCGGCGCTGTCGGTGTCTTCCACGCGGAGGGCCAGGTTCTTTTCCGTCTCCTTTATCAGCCTGTCGCGCAGGTGGCGGGAGGTAACGAATTTACCGTCCTTGCCGAAGAAGGGAGAGTTGTTGATACCGAAGAGCATGCTCATGGTGGGTTCGTCCACGCTGATGACGGGCAGCGCTTCGGGGTTCTCCGCGTCGGCGATGGTGTCACCGATGTTGAAGTCTTCGAGTCCTACCACGGCACAGATGTCACCGGCAAAGACCTCGGCGGCCTTTTTCTTGCCCATGCCCATGAAGGTATATAGTTCTTTTACTTTACTTTTTTTGATCGTGCCATCGGCCTGGACGAGGGCGACGTTCTGGTTCTCTTTGATGGAGCCTCTTGCTACTTTACCCACGGCGATACGGCCGAGGAAGGAGGAGTAGTCCAGGGAAGTGATCTGCATCTGCAGCGTGCCTTCGGAGACCTTGGGTTCGGGAACATATTGCAGGATACCGTCCAACAAGGGAGTGATATCGGCGCATTGTTCGTTCTTGCTATTGAACCAGCCGTTCTTACCGCTGCCGTAGAAGGTAGGGAAGTCCAGCTGTTCTTCGGTGGCGTCGAGGTTGAAGAAGAGCTCGAATACGGCATCATGCACTTCGTCGGGGCGGCAGTTGGGTTTGTCGACCTTGTTGATGACGACGATGGGTTTCAGGTTGAGGTGAAGGGCTTTTTGCAGCACGAAGCGGGTTTGCGGCATGGGTCCTTCGAAGGCGTCGACCAGCAGGAGCACGCCGTCGGCCATTTTCAGCACGCGCTCGACCTCGCCTCCGAAGTCGGAGTGACCAGGGGTGTCTATTACATTGATCTTAACGCCTTTGTATTCCACGGCAGCGTTCTTGCTGAAGATGGTGATACCTCTTTCCCGTTCCAGATCGTTGTTGTCCATGATCAGCTCCCCCGTCTCCTGGTTGTCCCGGAATACGTGGGTAGCGTGTAAGATCTTGTCTACCAGGGTAGTCTTACCGTGGTCAACGTGTGCGATGATAGCTATATTTCTGATTTGCATAATGTTATCTCCCTTGCGGACCGGGCGTTCAGCCCGGTTTAAAGCCGCAAATGTACGCCAAAACACCCGAACTTCCTAGCTTAAACGAAGGATTGGGGAGAAATAACATAAAAAACATATGTTCAGGCGGGAAGCTTGGGATAATGTGGTTGCTATTTTATAATTTAAGCGCAAATTCCCGCCATGCGTAAAAAATGGTTAAAATGGCTGCTTGTCATACTTGTCGTATTATATGCCCTTTATCTGCTCGGTCCTGCTCCTTCCACTCCTGTCTATGCTAAAGATATGCCTGCTGTGCCCGCGGCGCCGGCGGAACTGGAGCAGTATATCCGGGAGGGCGAGGCGAAGCATAAGCTCAAGCCGGACAATGAGGCGCGTATCGTTTGGGTCAATGATTCCACCCGAGCCAGGACGGAATATGCTATCGTGTATCTCCATGGTTTCTCCGCCAGCCAGGGGGAGGGTGATCCCGTGCATCGATGGGCGGCCCGTCGTTATGGGTGTAATCTTTATCTATCCCGGTTGGCGGAGCATGGTATCGACACGGTGGAGGCGATGGTGAACCTGACGGCGGATGAATACTGGGAAAGCGGCAAGCAGGCCCTGGCTATCGGGGAGCAGCTGGGTAAGAAGGTCATTTTGATGGGGACCTCCAACGGCGGAAGCCTTGCGTTGCAGCTGGCGGCCGCCTATCCTGATAAGGTGGCGGCGCTGATCCTGATGTCCCCGAATATCGCTATCAACGATCCGAATGCGTGGGTGGCGAATAACCACTGGGGTTTGCAGGTGGCGCATATGGTGACGGGTTCGCCGTATATCATCAGCAAGGAGGATTATGGTCCGTTGTATCGTCAGTACTGGTATCCGAAATACCGATCGGAAGCGGTGGTAGCCCTGGAGGAGTACCTGGAGACGGCCATGGTGAAGTCGACGTTTGAAAAGGTGACGCAGCCAGTGGAAATGTTGTATTATTATAAGGACAAGGTGAACCAGGACAGTACGGTGAAGGTGTCGGCGGCGCTGGAGATGTTCGATGAGCTGGGTACGCCTGCGAACCTGAAGTATAAGGAGGCGATACCGGAGGCGCGTACGCATGTGTTGAGCTCGGGGCTGCGTTGTCATGATATCGAGGGCGTGAAGGCGGGGGTGGATCATTTTATGAAGGCTGTATTGCATCTGACGCCTGTGCCTGGTTCGCCGTCGCCGGAACTGTTGGCGCGGGTGGGTAATTAGACGTATTAAACGAAAAATTCGATCTTTGCGCCCGGACAATTCAAATTGTGCAGGGATCGGGCCGCCTTTCGCGGCACCTGTTGAACGGCCATTGAACGAGCGGCAATGACAAGAAAAATCATCTATCTTATAAACCCTATCTCCGGCACGCGCGGAAAATCTTCTCTTCGGGAGCTGATCGTGCGCAGGACGAAGGAGCGGCAGATCGAGTTCGAGATACTTCCCACGAATGCAGAAGGTAATTACGACGATTTAAAGGAGCTGATCGCGCAGCAGCGGGTGACGGATATCGTCATATGTGGTGGTGACGGCACGGTGAATGCGGTAGCGGCCGCCTTGCAGGGGTGTCCTGTGCGGGTGGGTATCATCCCCATGGGGTCGGGTAACGGGCTGGCTTTTGCGGCGCGGATACCGAAGGACCCGGACAAAGCGCTGGATATTATTTTTGCGGGGAAGGCGTCGCTGATCGACGGGCTGATGATCAATGACCAATTCTCGTGTATGTTGTGCGGGATCGGATTCGATGCGGAGGTGGCGCATACCTTTGCGCAGCAGTCGAAGCGAGGGCTGCAAACCTATATAAAGGTGACGTTCCGGCATTTCTTTTCGGGTAAGTGCTGGGAGTTCGGGATCGAGCCGGGGCAGGGGCAGGAGCCTTTTGTCACGGAGGCTTTTTTTATCAGCATTGCCAATGCGAATCAATTTGGCAACAATTTCACCATTGCACCGCGTGCCAGGCTGGATGATGGACTTTTGGATATCGTCATCGTGAAAAAGATGAATAAGTTCCGCACGTTGTGGGCGGTGCTGCGGCAGGTGCTGGGTGGATATGCCATCAAGCGTGATCCCGGCAGGCCGGGTATGGGGAAGGTGATTTATTTCCAAACGCCTGCACTTCGTATCGTGAATAGCGGGCTGGCGCCGTTGCATATCGATGGCGATCCTACGAGGACGGCGTCTGTGTTCGATATACGGATATTGCCGGGGATACTGGAGCTGATACAGCCGGGGTGAAAATAAAGTTTTGTCTCTCATCGTTAATGAGGCGGTATACGGCATGGTATTCATGTCCACCATTAAACCTATTTGTTATGCAAAAGCTCCTGGCTATCCTATGCCTTTTCCCGCTATTGTCCCATGCGACGAATTATTACATTTCTTCTTCCGCTGGTAATGACGGCAACAACGGTATGTCTTCATCTACGCCGTGGAAGACGCTGAGCGCTCATCGCGGTATCCCTGTGGCCGGTGACACTATGTTCCTGAAGTCCGGGGATGTTTTCAACGAACCCTTGTATATCACAAAGAGCGGCACTATCAGCTCTCACATCGTCTGGAGCACCTATGGCGGTGCGGCCAGGGCTGTGATCAATGGGTTTACCACGCTGGCAGGCGGTACGCGCATGGGCACGAGTGATATCTACGAATTTTATTGTCCGGGTCTGACGGCAAAAACCAATATGCTGGTGATGGATGGGATCCCACAGCCCATGGGCCGCTGGCCTGATACGGGCTATCGCACTTATACCGCTTGTACCCTTAACTCCATCACCGATGCCGGGTTGTCCTCTTCGCCGTATAACTGGACGGGCGCGACGCTGGCGAACCATTCAGAGTTCTATATCATCGACACGGCTGTCATTGCCGGCCAGACCACCAATACGATCACTACTGTCACCAATTTCCATGTGGCGAATCCCAATCGCGGGAACGGCTATTTTGTGGAGAACGATGCGCGAACGTTGCTGCTGACGACCATACCGGGTCGCTGGTACAATAAATACACCGTGGACAGCATGCAGGTTTATCTGCCGGGGGGGCTGGGATCGCATGTGCTGAAGGTGCCGACGCTGGATACGCTGTGCAATGCCAATTTCGGGACGCAGTACAATGATGTGTATAACATCGACCTGGAAGGGAGCAATCTGGCAACCCTCCTTATCAACCATAACTGGGGGCATACTTTTACCAATTGTCTTTTCCGGTATGGCGGGAATGACTGTTGGCTAGGGAATGAATGTCCTTTTACGAAATTCGTCAATGACACGCTGGATTATTTCCAGAACAACGGCGCCAAGGTGACGGGTAGTACTTCAACCAACTGTCTGGTGCAAAATGTGCTGGTCAACCATTGTGGTATGATCCCGGGGATGGGTCAGGATGATGGGGATGGCAATAAGTCCTATACGGGATGGGACCATCCGATGGGGTCGAATATCTTTCAGAATATGACGATCCTGAATAGCGGGTATTCGGGTCTTTGCTTTGGCGGGGACAGCACCTTTGCCACCAATGTGGTGGTCGATACTTTTTGCGCTACGAAGATAGACGGGGGTGGGTTTTATACGGCGGATGGCTCCTTTGTCACCTATACGTATGGGCGTAAGCTAACGAGCTGCATGGCCCTTCATGGCCAGGGTTCGCATGCGGGGGTCAAATGGGATTCGACGGATGCGGCGATGGGATTCTATTGCGACAGTCATTCCAGCTCTGTGACGCTAACGAATTGCACCGGCGCATTGAACAGTACGGCGGGGATCTATGTCCATGGTTCGAAGATCACGACGAGGAACAACAATTTTTATGGGAATGGCTGGTGTCAGCGGTGCCTGGTGGAGTTTTCGGGCATTCCGTTGACGGGCGTGTCGATGAAATACGATCAGCTGGCGAACAATGCGCCGGGGCAGCTGTGTAATGCTTTTGTAACACCGGCGAATGACCTCAATAGTTTTGGGGTCGTGGATAGTAATTATTATGCCAATACGTCTACGGCCGCCTTTTATACCAAGTCATCCGCGGATGGGGGTACGACGCGGACCTTGTCCAGCTGGCAGTCGAATACAGGTTATGATCTGCACAGCACGTTCCTGAATATACCAGCCGCCTTTTATTATAATACGACAGGTGTGGCTACGGCTCCGGCGACGCATTTCAGGGATCTGGCATCGGCCTTTTATTCGGGTGTGATCCCGGTGGGGGCGTTCAGCTCGTTGATCGTCTACCTGGTGATACCGTAAGCGGGTTGGGGATACCATAGGCGGCAGACGCCTTCGGATGCGCCATAAAGCGGGTCCTGTGTGGGCAGCGGTACGGCGGCGATGTTGTGGTCCGTTGTGGGGCGTTCGCCTGGCTGACCGGTGTTGATATCATAGTCATGACCGTTGGGGTAAGCGCCGATGCAGGCCACCTGGTGTTCTTCTTCGAGGTTTTTGTGAGCTACGCCTGCGGGTATGATGAGTACGTCGCCTTTATGGACCTTGATCTGTCGGCCTTCTTCTCCGCCAAGCTGGAGGGTGGTGGCGCCTTCGATGAAGCCGAGCACTTCGTGGGTGATGGAGTGATAGTGATGATAGGTGAAGATGCCGCTGTTCCAGGCGTTGGTCCAGCCGTGCTGCCTGAAGAGGTGCTTTACGTAGCGGCCTTGCAGGAAGGGTGGAAGATGGAGTGCGTCGCGGTAGAGGACCACGGGTAGTGTATTGGACGGGAATTCCGCCGTGGGCGCAATGTATATAAGTTCGGGATCTTTCATGCGGGTGTGACAGATAATTTTGTGCCAGGGCGGGTGGGTTTATGGCATGGGATTTTAAGCGCATGTATAAAATGGTATCGTATGCCGTGGTATAATGGGGATTATCCGCCTTCGTATAAGCATCAGCCTGTGGCGGTGCGGAATAAGGCGGTGGAGATAGCGAATGAGCTGTTGTTGCATGGGGCGCCGGAGGGGGTGGCGATCGCTACGGGATTGAAGCGGGCGCGGCAGTTTTTTGAAGGTGCGAAAGGCAGTATTGATGGGGCTTTGCCGGCGGTGAGGGGAGATCTATCGGGGCTCCGGAAGGGCAAGGCGGCGACGCGGAGAGGAGAGCGTGGCAAGCGACAGGGATGAGGTATGGGCATGAAAAAGCCCCTTGTTACAGGGGCTGTGCACTAGTCAGGTTCCATAACCATTAAACCTTATCCTATGCAATGAATATAGTAATTTTTCATTATTGTATGGACATATCGACCTTTATTTACTCCTAATTTGTCCCTTTTGGTCTATTCTTTTGCCTTTTCCTGCTCCCCGAGGCCACGTCCTGTCTTTTGCTGGAGCTCTTCTATCTTTTGGGAGGCTTCCGCTTTGGTCATGTCGTTGGGGATCTGTTCGCCTGCCTCGCCTGCCAGGGTGTGGAGATAGGAGCGTTGCGCGCCTGTCATGGGTTCGTCGCCGGTGGTCCAGTCTTTTGGGTCTTTGATCATGTTGCCTTCGGGGGAGGGGGCGCCGGAAGGGGCTGTATTGGCGGGGGCTGGGCTGCCCGATGCTACTGACTTTTGGGAAGGAGCTTGCTTATTGGGGGATGCTGTATTATTGTCGGGAGCCTGCTGATCGGAGGACACTTGCCTACCAGGAGCGGGCTGTTGCTGGGATGAATTGTTCTGTTTCATGGTTTGCTAATTTTATTGGGAGACGCAAGGGGTGTGCCAGGGGGTGTAAATTACGATGAAGCATTCTCGTAGGGTTTTCTTTTTAAGATTAATGCATCTATAAGCATGATCAGGCCGATGAGGAGATTGATGGACATCATTTGGGGGTAGCCGATATTTATAGGCCCGAATAGATAAACCAGTACAGCATGGATTCCCAAACACAAATTAAATGTTGCAGTAAAAATGTATAGCCACTGCTGCCTATATACAAAAAATGACAATCGTAAAGCGATTAGTATGCCAGCAAGAATGAGAAAAAGAAAGTGCCCTGTAATTACCAATAAGTAGATCGAACCGGCTGATAAGAGTCCGCAAAGCCCTAGAATCAATATGGAAATAATGAATGAAAAAACAAATGCTTTAAATCGCGGTTTCATAAATAAGTAATTAATTGCAAATACCAAGATTAGAATGAAAGAACGGGGTTGTTATACGTGTCATCCCAGTAAAGTCAAATCCACGTATGTCTTCTCCTAGATCTCCGGGATCGACGCCCATGCCACCTATCCAATATCCAATCGTATGTGGTAAATAAATATGACCTACATCTAATGCATCTAATGCAAAGTTCGTACAATTAAAAGTATTGACCTGATAGTAGCTATCGGCTGACCCAATAATATATTGAAGCATCGCAAAAAACAGAGTGTTGCTAATGTTGTATTGAGCGGCAATATTGAATGGTGATGTTTCATCGTTATTTAGTACCCCGGGTACTGGGTCTGATAATGGCCAAACTCCTTTTGAAGGATAAAATCCGACATTGCGAGTGATTGACCAACCTCCTGGCATATTTTCCGTTAGTACTAAATAAGTATGACCGGCTGAAGTTGCTCCGCTACCGGAGGCGCCATCATCGAGCTTAATAACCCAGGGGTTACGGCTACCTGGTGAGGGCTCATCAACGCACACCGTAACTTGAAAAGTCGCTCCAGGTGTATTTTGGAAGCATTTAAGGTAATCTCGTATATCTGTAATTATGCGTGTGGGACTATATATGACTGGTGACGCGGCTAAATTCACATGGATGTTACCAGAGGCATTTCCACTGCCGCCACTTACTATTCCTCCATAGCTACCACCACCTCCACTCCCACCCGCCGCTCCGTCTGGCGTATACATAGTAGAGCAGCCTTCAAATTCCACCCAATATTCTCCATTATTTTCATCACCGATGGCATAATTATATCCATAAACGTATTTACAGGTTTGAATAAATCCCTGAGACTTTACTGACTCTGTTATCTGTTTCGGGCCCGTTCTGGCCGCTTCAGTTTGGCCGGGGACATAACGTTGCACTGAGCCATCGGGGGCATAATTATATTTATTGAGCGGATTGCCCCAGTAGTCATCTACCAGAACGATGCCGGTGAACATGGTTTGGTTGGACCTTAGATAAAGGGAGTCGGGTAACCAGATGACTCGCTCTGCATGCCAGCCACGGGTTGAATCCTGATAGACCAGCAGCCTTTCCTGATTGTTCAATCTAAAGCAGTTGTTCCCACCCCAGGTGGTCTTTACGAAAATATCCTTTGAAAATTGAACTGGGACCAGCACCGCTGGACGGCCGCGGAATTGGGTGAGCCATGCGGATGACCAAAGTAGCTCCCGTGACCGGGTTGTTCGATCATTATGCGGATTGTCGTTCTGATATAGAGGAGACTGGTTTTGGATTAATTGTACGTAAGCTCTTGCGCTGGTTATTATGTCGTGTGAGGTAATCTCACCATTATTGCCTGCTTTATGACAGCAGTTAAAGAAAAGGGATAAAAATAGCAATACGCTAAAGACAACAGCAGATGATTGAATAGGCTTCATATTATAAGGTTTGATAACTGACGCAGGCATTTACAATAAAAATGTCTACTGAAATAAAATTATTTTTATTTCTACTAATAAAAAATAGAATGTTGATCAAAAGCATGGAATGTGATAAATATCACTTGGAAGAGGCTGATGGATCGTGCCTTTAAATAAGTGCTTACGATTAGAAATTGCCGGGTAAGATTATTTACTAACCGACACCCATAGGGCAATTCAAGAAATGAAGTGTAATAATTCTTAAATTGTTATTACCCATAACCTTATCTGACTATGGAACAACTATTATTCTTCCTCAATTCCATTGCATCTGCCGAAGGCTGGCCTCTTTCAAAAGAGTGCCTCTCTTATTTGAGAGATATCATAAAAAGCAGGACAGTAAAAGAAGGTGAATACCTGTTAAAAGCAGGGGAGATCTGCTCTAACATATACTTTATACAGAAAGGATTATTGAAATGCTATTATCTTTTGGGTGATAGTGAGGTGTCGGATTGGTTCTTTGGCGAGGCGGAGACGGTTGTTTCCATAGATAGTTTTTACGACCAGGCGCCAAGTAAAGATTTTATTCAGGCTTTAGAAGATTGTGAGCTATTCTATATTACTCATGATGAGTATAACTATTTAAACAGGACATTTATTGAATTTAATGTTGTTGGAAGAGTACTGACCAATAAATACCTCCGGATCTGGCATCACCAGGCAAGAAATATTCGGATGCTGACGGCCAGAGAGAGATATGCTTTTTTGTTAGAGCACCAACCGGAGCTAGTATTGAGAGTTCCTATCCAGGATTTGGCATCCTACCTCGATATGTCGCGCGAAACGCTCAGTCGTATACGCTCGCTTAAGATTAAGTGATTTTTATCAATTGCATTCAGCGGCAAAGGTTCTTAATTTTATAAAGTACCGGTGCAAAGATCATATACACGAGCGTGTAGATGATTTAATGGTATTTTATTGTCAACACAATCAAACATTAGCTATGGTCGAGAACCTTAATAGCATTTCCCTGGCCTAGCTAAGGCTGATGTTTCTGGAGATAATTCAGGTCTGCCAACCCCAGATGCTAATCACACGATTGGAAAAGATTTGCCTGGCCAATTGGATGTAAACGTAGTTAAATCAATGATAATAAATGAATCTCAGGCTGGAAATTATAAAGGAGGAACAGGTACGGGCTTTACTGACGTCATGCAGGTCAATGTTCCAGGCGATTGGAACAGTTCCAAGGCCAACATAGGACTGACAAAAAATCAAGACATGACACCCGAATCCAGTATAAATGCCGCGCTAAAATATCTTTTTATCAGAGGCATGAAATCTGGTGATGATGGCGTTATGAATTGGCGAAGTGGGAGCGGGGGGGATTGGACAAATGCTGTAGAAAAATATAACACCGGCGGAGATCCCCAATATATGCCAAAATTTAATGCTAATATGCAATCAATGCAGCCTGCGTCAGCTTCAAATTATTAAAATCTACTTTATATGCGATGGGGAGTCTTATTATTGTTATTTCATTTTTATACTTATGCCAGTAATGTCAAATCGAGCATAAAAACACGGGAAATTGAAGATCAAACACATGTGACCGCCACTCCTGTTGTAAATCCCATTAAATTTAGACTTTGCATACCTTTTGATCCTTCCATTCTCAACGGCCCCGATAGCTTAATCAAAAAGGAAGTAATAACAAAATTTAATCAAGATTTCGGGCAAGTCAGGCCAGCACAAATATTGGCTGTGAGCACAACAAATCAAGTGCTGTACTTCGGAATTCTTGGAGCTTGCCAGATATACCATATAAAACTATCTAGCGACCTGCCGTCCGTGGCTGGTAGATCATATTATTTGATTGTTAGTAAAAAGTTATTACAAGCTGCATTGCTGCCGTTAGATAGCTTTAATCCGGTTAAGCTTAAAAATAGTGACTCTACTTCGCTAGTCGGAGGATTATTTTTGTTAAGAGGGAAGGGCTTTTATATGATTTATCGTCACAATGGTCGTGATGGTTTTGATCTTGTTTTTAACACATCAGAGGTTGATGGATGCGAAGAACCATTGCCAGTCTACAATCGTACGCTCGATTGTACAAGTTATTATCCTTTTGCAATGAAGTTGACAATTAAAGATGTAGATTCGGATGGCGTCAATGATTTAGTGTTTGATGGGAACGTTCTCTTTTTTTGCCGAGGACTGGAGTATGGGTATGGAAGAGAAGACAGGAAGCCACTCAAGAAAAAAAGTGTCAAAATAATTTTTCGAGCGGTGTATGCCAAAGACACACTCTCTTGGAGATTGACAGATAACGATATTTGTAGAATCTTAAAGAAAGAATAAAGTCGTATATGCATATGGAGACGAGCTTGTCTTTATAACCTCTTTACACATAGCTACGATATCCTATCCCCTAATTTTTCTGTACAAGCCTTGGTAGCTTTATTCATCTTTACATAAAGGAGTATTCGATTCTATATGATGTTGAGGAATGAATGTGCGGCATTGAAAGCGAATTTTTGTAGATGAGAGTTAGAGTAAGATTCACTATCTTGGCTTGGGGGGATGAGATGCCTCAAATACAAAATGGCTTTTGCAAGCAAGCCCTTCCGGACCTTAAGCCCGAAGGCTCAAGTCAATATCTTTCTAAAATAAATTACGGGTTACCACCCGTAATTTATAATAAGCGGCAGTTCATCGAACTGCCGCAGGAGATCCTGCACGGAAGTGCCTTGTATCAGGATCTTTTCATCGTAGAGCAGCCTGAATATCTCTTCATCCCTTGGATGTACTTGCGTGACGTGCAATTCATTTCCTTTCATCATTAAAAAGTAAAGCATATAAGTGGTTTTAAA
>DASZXP010000215.1:0-83087 GCA_035545935.1 Puia sp.
TGCCGCCCTGGACCGTATACGTTATCTTACCCAGCTCACGGCTATGCACATCCATCATGCTGCCCGGCTGAAATGCGTTCCAGTACAGGTGATAGAATACCTTTCTCAGCGTGTCCGGCGAATTATTCGTATAGGCCAGCGTTTGCTTCCCCGTCATCCGGTTGGTCGTCACGTCCATATCGACGTCCATGGTATACTTCACATGCTGTTGCCACCTGTCGGATGACATATCGCCATCGGTGGCGCCGCCTGTGCCGGCGGCGGAAAAAGCAAAGCAAGGCAGGGACAATGCAACCCATGCCAGAAAGGATATTCTCATGCTCATGTGTGCGTGATTTATGGTGTGCCAAAAAGCGGCTTCCGCTCTACAGCGTCAGGTTGTCCTTCAGCAACTGTCCGTCGCTGGCGAACGTAAGGTTCTTCCGATTGATATCGCTCTTGCTGACAAAGATGATATAGATGGTCTTATTGCCGGGCAGGTAACGTTCCGTCACGGTACCTATCCTCCAGTCCGCATATTTGCTTTTGGAAAGGCCGTCCTTCACTGCCGCGGGTATCGCGCCCGACCGGATCTTCTTTTCCGTGCTCTGCCATTCTCCCTTCTTGCTGTATTTGGCGGTATAGGTGGAGCTGTCCAGCTTGAACGTTGCCTGGAACGAACCGATATTGTCTCTCCAGGTCACCGACTTGGCGGCAGGATATTTGATCTTGAATGAATCCGTTACAACACCGGGTACGCTGCCGAACTGGGCCTGTGCTGCGGTGACCATCAAAAAGATGCCGGCAATGAAGAACACCAGCTTTTTACCCACGTTCTTGATTGACCTTTCAGAGGCGTTTGTGATTACTGCGTAATTCATAATTATGCTATTTAAGGTTGTTTACTCCAAATCTTCCAAGGCCCCTTTCTTCCGGACATCCCCCGCCCCCTCCACCACGATGACGATCTCCCCTTTTACGCCTTTCAGCCGGAAATGTTCGCATACCTGCCGCAGGCTTCCCCGTTGGTTCTCCTCATATAGCTTCGTCAGCTCCCGGCTGACGCAGCACGCTCTTTCCTCCCCAAAGTAAAGAATAAAATCTTCCAGCGTCTTCACCAATCTCATAGGACTTTCATAAAATATCATCGTCCGCGCCTCCACCGCCAGCTGCTTCAACAAGGTCTGGCGTCCTTTTTTCAACGGCAGGAACCCTTCGAAACAAAATCGCTGCATAGGCAGCCCGCTATTCACCAGGGCCGGCACGAACGCCGTGGCGCCCGGCAGGCATTCCACTTTGACGCCCGTCTTGATACATTCCCGCACCAGCAGGAACGCGGGATCGGATACACCCGGCGTACCCGCATCCGTCAGCAATGCCATGGACTTGCCCTGCAATAGCTGGTCCACCAGGTGATGCAAGATCTTGTGCTCGTTGTGTTGGTGATAAGGCGACAAAGGCTTGATGATCTGGAAATGATTCAACAGCCTGGAAGAATTCCGGGTATCTTCCGCCAGGATAAGGTCCACTGACTTTAAGACCTCCAGCGCCCTTAATGTGATATCCTGCAGGTTACCGATGGGAGAAGGAACTATATAGAGCAATGCCGTGATTAGTTTACAGCTATCTCAAAGTATTCCATAACAGGATTGGCCAACAATTTCTTACCAGCCTCTTCCGCGATCTTACGGGCCTCGTCTGCCGATCCGGCTTCCACCTGTAAGGCAATGCTTTTGCCGATACGCACATCACTCACATTGCTGATCCCCAGACTTTGCAAGCCACTCATTACCGCCTTGCCCTGTGGGTCCAACAACTCTTTAAGGGGCATAACTTTTACCTGTACAGAGAAAGTCATATGAAATTTTTGGTTTTGACGCCCGGCGTGATAGAACATCGCCCGGCTAGGTCCTGTTAAACGATCTTTTTTCGGACAACAAAGATACGATAATGTAGAAAATGAACACCACCGGCACGGCCAGCCATTTCAAAAAGACGGCGGAAATGATGGCTAAAGCCAACAGGATCAGCTTGGGAAGATTGGTCTTCACCGTATAATCCGTGAATTTCAGGGCCATCAGCGGGAGATTGCTCACCATCAGCCAGGCCAGCAGGATAATGATGCCGTACAGCACCCATTTATTCAGCAAAAGAGACGTGACGGCCTCGCTGTTGGAATACCAATAGATCAAGGGAATGCTGGCGACAACCAGTCCTGCCGCGGGTGTGGGCACGCCCTTAAAACCATATGTCTGGCTCTCGTCCACATTGAACTTCGCCAGCCGGAAAGCCGCTGCGCAAGGGATCAGCAGGGCCGGGAGGAACCACAGCGGGGAGATATCGAAACCGTCTGCCTGTCTGGCAAAGCTTATCCGTAGGAATTGATAAAGGATCATACCGGGCGCTACGCCAAAGCTTACTACATCCGCCAGTGAATCCAATTGCTTGCCCATGGGAGAAGTAGCCTTGAACATCCGTGCTACCAGGCCATCCAGGAAATCCACCAGGGCCGCCGCGCCGATGAACAAGGAGGCAATCCCCATCTTCTCCGGCATATCGACGTATTGCGATCCTTCGGGAGTCGACAATACAGCCAGCCCGGTCTGCAGAGTAAAGATCACAGCAATACACCCAAAAAACAAATTCAGTAAAGTAAACAGGTTCGGTATGTTCTTCATCCAATTGGGTTTTATAATGTGCGGCAATTGGCCTGGATAAAAAATAGCCCAATCCCCGCAAACCGGTCCTTCGTCAGAGTTCCATGTATTCGCTCAGAACTTCGGCGGACCTGCTTCGTCACGGTCCTTCTCGTTCATAACGTTCGTTCCTCCGTTACATTCGTACCCTTCGCTCCTCGGGTACGGTCGGAACCTACGGTTCCGGACTAACCGCTTTCAGCGGTCCAATCCGGCTGAAAATTAATATATTATTTCCTTACAACCTCACCTCGCCCCCGCATTTAACTTTTGGAGCACCGGCCCACCCGGACACCCACGCTGCTGTATCGGCCCTTCCTCCGCCGGCGGCCCGACCTCAGTTGACAGCACCCTACCGCTTCATGGCCGCCTCGATCTCTTCCACGGTGATAGGCACTTTCTCCATCAGGTCCTTATATCCGTCGCGCGTGATCCATACATCGTTCTCTATACGTATCCCCATCTGTTCCTCCTCTATATAGATCCCCGGCTCGATGGTCAGCACCATCCCTTCTTCCATCGGCCCCGTACGCGCTCCAAGGTCATGTACATCGATGCCCAGATGATGCGAAATGCCATGGTACATATACTTCCCATAAGCCGGGCTCTCAGGGCTTTGGTTCTTAATATCCTCTTTTGTCAAAAGTCCGATCTTTTCAAACGACTTGTTAGCCTCTTCCCCTATCTTTTTCAGGTACCCGGCAAAGGTCAGCCCTGGTTTTAACAAGCTCTTAGCAAATTGATGTACGTGAAGACAGGCATTATACACCTCTTTTTGCCGTGGAGTAAACTTTCCATTCACCGGCACCGTACGGGTCAGATCGGCGCAATAGCCTCCATATTCCGCTCCAAAATCCATCAGCACCAGCTCTCCGTCCTTACATTGCTGGTCATTGGTGATATAATGCAGGGTACGGGCCCTGTCCCCGCTGGCAACGATGCTGCTATAGGCCGGGCCTGCGCTTCGCTGCGAGATAAAGGAATGGTAGATCTCCGCTTCGATGTCGTATTCCATTACGCCCGGCCGGATGAACTTCAACAGACGATCGAAGGTCTTATGGGTAATGTCCACAGCCCCTTGCATCAGCTCGATCTCCATGGGTGTCTTTACAGCCCGGAGCTTTTTCATGACAGGAGCCACCCGCAGGTATTTATGCAGGGGATAGCGCTGCTGCATCTCCCGTATATACCGGTATTCTCGTGTAAGACCCGGGCCTCCCCGGCGGTCATTCTCATTGCTGCTGAGATAGATGTTCTCGGCCAGATGGATCCATCCCTGTAACAGGGAGTCCAATGCGTCCAGCCACACTATCGTCTGTATGCCGGAGATAGCTCTTCCCTCGTCGGCCCTGAGCCGGCGACCATCCCATTTTTCCTTCATTTCATTGGGACGCACCAGGACCAGCACCTCCCGGTGGCGCGCATCCGGATGATCCGGGAAAAGGATTACCATACTGTCCTCTTGGGTAATACCGGACAGCCAAAAAAGATTGCTGTTCTGACGAAAGGGGAAATGAGCATCGCCGTTGGATGGCATTTCATCATTGCTTACAAAAATGGCTATCGAGCCGGGCGCCATTTCTTTTATAAATCGGGCCCTGTTGGCAGTAAATAGCTCCGGCCGCTGCGGGAAAAACTTCATGAGGCCCAAGTTCCGGCTTTTAGGGGAATTGGCCTAACGCAAAAAGCTCACTCATAACCTTTGTCCGGGCTTAGTCCCTTGCTTTGTCCGGACTTGGTCCCTTGTCGCTTCCCGGCTGCATCGGTCTTCCGGGCCCTCAGCCCTCCCGGCCATAACCTTCGGCTATGCCCGGTTACAGACGAGCTCTATCCAACAGCTCCGCCGAGATCCAACCATCTCCCGCCGTTTCAAAATCTTCGAATCGATTCAACACCCTGCGCTATTTAGCAAAAAGCCTCAAAACTAACAACCGTTAGTTAAATATCATTCAAAAACAGCCATATCTTATTTGATATTATCAAATTTCAGACCCATTTACAGCCTTGCATTAGAAAAATTAAATTTTAGCTTTGCTAAAATAAACGATTGCTGCCATGACGGTGAACACTATTGCTATTCCTGCAAACAAGCTTGTCCAGCTTGGTCTAAAAGTCGCAGGGAACATTCATTATCAATCATCTCCCGAAGAATTAGTACAGGATTGCCTCCGCAGGAAGGAAGGCGTGCTCAGCGACACGGGCGCCCTGGTGATCCGTACGGGGGAATTTACAGGCCGTAGCCCTAAAGACCGCTTTATTATAAAGGACGAGATTACCGCTGATACCATCCATTGGAACGACTTCAACCAGCCGATGCGGGAGCAATACTTCGATATCATTTTCGCCAGCATCACTGCGCACCTCAATCGACAGAACGAAATGTGGGTACGCGACTGTTATGTATGCGCCGACCCGCGCCACCGGCTGAACATACGTGTCATCGCGGAGACCCCTGCCATCAGCTTATTTTCCTACAATATGTTCCTCCGCCCTACGGAAGAGGAGCTGGAGAATTTCCAGCCCGACTGGCAAATACTGTCGGCGCCCAATCTGCGGCTGGACCCCACCGTCTGTGATACACGCAGCCCCAATGCCGTGGTCATCTCTTTTCGTCACAAGATGATCCTGCTGGCCGGCACCGGTTATACGGGGGAGACGAAGAAAGCCGTCTTCACTATCCTGAACTACCTGCTGCCAAAGGAAAAGAACATATTGAGCATGCATTGCTCGGCCAATAAAGGCAAGGATGGCGATACAGCCATTTTCTTTGGGCTCAGCGGTACCGGCAAGACCACCCTCAGCGCCGATCCCGACCGTAAGCTCATCGGGGATGACGAACATGGCTGGACGGATGACAATGTATTCAATTTCGAAGGAGGCTGCTATGCCAAATGTATCAACCTCAACATGGAAAAAGAGCCCGATATCTATAATGCCATCCGCCCCGGCGCCCTGGTGGAGAACGTAAAGTTTTATCCCGGGAAGGACCGGATCAATTTCGAAGATGGGTCCATCACCGAGAATACCCGGGTGTCTTACCCTCTGTCCTATATCGGCAATTCCCTGGAACCCTCCGTCGGCGATGTGCCAAAAAATATTTTCTTCCTCACCTGCGACGCATATGGCGTACTGCCCCCTGTGTCAAGGCTTACCCCTGGACAAGCCATGTATCAGTTCATTTCCGGCTATACGGCAAAGGTCGCGGGGACGGAAACAGGTATTACGGAACCCAAGCCCACTTTCAGCGCTTGCTTTGGAGCACCCTTTTTACCTCTTCATCCCGGTGAATATGCCGCTATTTTGGGTAAGAAGATGAAAGAGCATGGCGTAAAGGTCTGGATGATCAACACCGGCTGGACGGGTGGTCCCTATCTAAAAGGCAGCCGGATGAAGCTGGCCTATACCCGTGCCATGATCACCGCCGCCCTCGAGGGCCAGCTGGATAAGGTGGAATACGAGCCTCACTCGGTATTTGGGGTCAGCATGCCCAAGACCTGTCCCGGTGTGCCGTCCGGACTGCTCAATCCCCGTAATGCCTGGCCCGACCAGCAGGCGTATGATGAGATGGCCACGAATGTGGCCGGGTGGTTCTTAAATAACTTTAAAAAATATGAGGCGGGCGTGACCCCGGAAGTCCTGGCTGCAGCCCCTGTGCCGGGAAAATAGCCGCTGAGGTCATCGATAGTGCCCAAAAGTTCTACCAAAAGTCGCCCTCCACCCACTTGGGATGCACTCAAAATTTTCCTTCCCCCTTGGGCTGTACTCAAAAGCTCTCTTCCTCCGCCTGGGATTGTATTCAAGCTCTCTCTCCAGCTGGGGCTGTACCCAAAGTTCTCTTCCCTCACCCGGGACTGTATCCAAAAGTTCTCCTCCCCCGCCCGGGATTGTATTCAAGTTCTCTCCCCCAGTTGAGGCTGTACCCAAAAGCTCTCTTCCCTCACCCGGGACTGTATCCAAAAGTTCTCCTCCCCCGCCAGGGATTGTATTCAAGTTCTCTCCCCCAGTTGAGGCTGTACCCAAAGCGCTCTTCCCCCACCCGAAAACTGTATCCAAAAGTTCTCCTCCCCAGCCAGGGATTGTATTCAAGTTCTCTCTCCAGCCGGGGCTGTACCCAAAGCTCTCTTCCCTCACCCGGAACTGTATCCAAAAGTTCTCCTCCCCAGCCAGGGATTGTATTCAAGTTCTCTCTCCAGCTGGGGCTGTACCCAAAGCTCTCTTCCCCCACCCGAAAACTGTATCCAAAAGTTCTCCTCGCCCCACCTGGGGATTGTACCCAAAAGTTTTTTTAAAAAATCGTTAAAAAAAATTTCTTAATTCGAAAAAAAAACAGACCTTGGCGCATCAATTAAATGTCCAGCAAACGGGCTGGTTTAAAAGATTACCCGTTTGCAGGAAAGTTTTAATGACTGTCCTCGCGGACAACGAACTTTTGGTTCGTTTTTGGACCTCTTGTCTGCGATTGTTTGCCAAAACTAACTCCATCACGTCCTGGTGGGGTTTTTTATTTTGGACCGAGGTCCATTTCGGTTACTATCTCTTGTCCCTTCGGGGCAACGAAACTACCTGCAGCTCTTTAAGTACCCGGAACTAGCTGCTCTTTTTAAGGATCGAAACTAACTGCATTACATACGTCCCCCCAGGGGGCGCCGAAACTAACTGCACTACACACGGCCCACAGGCCGCAGAACCAACTGCCAATTTTTAGGTAGCCAAAACTAACAGCAGCTTTTTAAACCAAAACTAATTGCCTGTTTAAAGCACAACAACTCCCCGCCCATTGGGGGCGCCAAAACCAACTGCGGCTCCAAAGCCGTCCGCAGCTTTTTAAAACCAAAGCTAACTGCTGTTTTTAGAATAACCCGTAAAGCTGCGAGTCAATGCGTGTGATGATCTCTCCAAGATGCTCTTCATTCTCCGGGAACTTGTTCTTGTCGATGTCTACTATCAGCAACGGCCCTTCTTTATAACCCTCGATCCATTTGTTATAGAAATCGTTCAGCCGTTTGAGATAATCCAGGCGAATATTCTCTTCATATTCCCGTCCCCTTTTTTGTATCTGCGCCACGAGGGTAGGCACCGAAGCCTGCAGGTAGATCAGCAGGTCGGGGGGTTGCACCATTCTTTTCAAGGTCTGAAAAAACTGGAAGTAGTTATTGTAGTCGCGCTTGCTCATGAGACCCATCTCATGCAGATTGGGCGCAAAAATGTGAGCATCCTCATAGATGGTCCTGTCCTGTATCACCGTCTCTGTCCCGGTATGGATCTCCAGCAGCTGATTCAGCCGGCTGTTCAGGAAGAATATCTGCAAATTGAAACTCCAGCGAGGCATATCCTCATAGAAATCATTCAGGTAGGGGTTATGATCCACATCTTCGAATTGAGGTATCCAACGATAGTGTTTGCTCAACATCTCCGTCAACGTGGTCTTGCCCGCACCGATATTTCCCGCTACAGCAATATGCTTAGGTTTCTTAGTCTTTGCCATGGTGTTGTATTCTCCATCCGGTGTTATGTGCCATCGATGCGCTTTTAGAGAATTTATCGCATCGCTGGCAAGAATTTAATGTCTGTCAGGCCTTCGTCAAAGCTCCGAGCCCTCGAGAGCTTCGCTCGTATCCTTCGTCGGTTCCAACACTGTTGGACCCTTCCTCGGATACCTCGGTCGTAACCTTCGCGAAAGCTCGGTTATGGACAAGTCTCCTTCGTCGACTTTTTGACAACCATCCCTATAAGTCCCGAAAGAATTTTTAAGGTATTAATTCTTTTTTGAATTCAATTATTTTTTTCTGTGTACCGGCCCTGTCGGAGCCACTGCCGTACTTCTCTCCCGGCGCCGTTCGATCCTTTTCCATCGATGCTCGTTTCGCTCTTTCTCCCGGCTTCGTTCTCCCGGCCACGGCCATTCTTTCTCCCGGTGCCGTCTATCCGGCCCTCTTAGTAGTAGATCAGCCCTATCGCCTCCTTGGCCAGTTCGACCAGCAGCATTGGCTCTTTCTCCCGGCTTCGTTCTCCCGGTTACGGCCATTCTTTCTCCCGGTGCCGTCTACCCGGCCCCCTTAGTAGTAGATCAGCCCTATCGCCTCCTTGGCCAGTTCGACCGTCACAGCAGCATTGGCCCTTGCCTTGGCAGCCCCCTGTTCCATTACCTTCTTAAGATAGGCTTCATCGTTCTGGATCTGCTCGGCCTTCTCACGTATGGGCGAGATAAAGGCTACCATCCCTTCCATCAGCTCATTTTTCATATCACCGTAACGGATAGTGCCTGCCTGGTAATCCTCCCGGAACTTACGCTCCATGTCGGGGGGACATACCAGTTTCAACAATTGGAACAGGTTCTCTATAGAGGCGGGCATCGGTCCGGTGGGATCGGCAACGCTCTCTGTCTTTGCTTTTTTGATCTTTTTACGGATGGTCTCGTCGTCGTCCACCAGGTAGATGGTCGCCATCTGATTCTCGCTTTTGCTCATCTTGCCTAAGCCATCCAGGCTGGGCACTTTTACCAGGTCCTCTCCGAAATTGAAGGCGTAAGGCTCGGGGAATACCTCTGCATAGCGTTTGTTGAAACGGTTGGCGTAGTTCCGGGCTATCTCCAGGTGCTGTTCCTGGTCCTTACCCACCGGTACCAGGGCCGCCCGTTGCAGGAGTATATCCGCCGCCATCAGCACCGGATAGGTCAGCAGACCGGCATTGACGTTATCCGGCTGGAGACGTACTTTATCCTTAAAGGTGGGGGTCTTTTCCAGCTCGCCCTTATAGGCCAGCATATTCAGAAAAAGGTATAATTCGGCCGTCTCGGGCACATGACTCTGACAATACAGGGCTACCTTATCCGGGTCTAGTCCGCTGGCTATATTTTCCGCCAATACCCTCCGTACATGCTTCTTCAGCTCCTTCGTCTCATTCAGGGTGGTCAGGGCATGCAGATCGGCCACCATAAAATAGCAGGTGTACTGTTCCTGCATCCGCACATAGTTTCGCAGCGCCCCAAAGTAATTTCCTAAATGCAGAAATCCGGTGGGCCGGATCCCACTCATGACTATATCTTTCTTCTTCTCCATGGTATATGCCGTCGACGCGTTTTAGAAAAATTACCGCATCGCCGGCAAAAATCTAAAGTCTGTAGGCCTTCGTCGGAGTTCCGAGCCCTCGAGAGCTTCGCTCGTATCCTTCGTCGGTTCCAACACTGTTGGACCCTTCCTCGGATACCTCGGTCGTAACCTTCGCTATGCCCGGTTACAGACAAAGTCTCCTTCGTCGACTTTAGGGCGCGAAGATAACCCCTCTCCGCCGTCCGTCAAAACCTTCCTCCGGCCTCCATTGTCAAACAAAACACAGTTACCTTTATCCCAAACACCGTGCATGGAAGTCAACGACGCCCTCATCGATAATCTGTCCAGCCTGGCCAGGCTGGAATTCAGCGCCGAAGAAAAGGAAGGTATAAAAAAAGACCTGCGCCGTATGATCGCATTCGTCGAAAAACTGGGCGAACTGGACACCGCCGGAGTCGAGCCGCTATTGCATATGAGCCCCTCGATCAACGTTTTACGGGAAGATGTCCCCCAGGGCTCCGTCACACGGGAACAGGCCCTCTCCAACGCCCCCGCCACTGATGGCGTTTATTTTAAGGTACCGAAAGTGATCCGTAAAATATGACCTCCACCCCTATCATTCGTCTGCAGGATATTCGCAAAAGCTACTTTATGGGTCGCCAGGCATTGGAAGTGCTGAAAGGCGTTTCACTGGATATACTGAAAAATGAATATGTAGCCCTGATGGGGCCCTCCGGCTCGGGGAAGAGCACCCTGATGAATATCCTTGGCTGTCTCGATACCCCTACCTCCGGCACGTATATATTAAATGGTCAGAACGTCAGCACCATGCTCGACGACGCCCTGGCCGATGTCAGGAATATAGAGATCGGCTTTGTCTTCCAGCAATTCAACCTCCTCCCCCGTCTGACAGCGCTGGAGAACGTAGCCCTCCCCCTGGTCTATGCGGGAACCTCTAAAAAGGAAAGGCAGGAACGGGCCATGGAGGTACTGGAAAAGGTCAGTCTCACCGACAGAAGCCACCATAAACCCAACGAGCTGTCGGGGGGACAATGCCAGCGTGTAGCCATCGCCAGGGCCCTGGTCAACAACCCCTCCCTCATCCTGGCCGACGAACCTACCGGCAACCTGGATACAAAGACCTCTATCGAGATCATGGATATCTTTACCCAGATACAGTCCGCCGGCAATACGGTCGTGCTGGTCACGCATGAAGAGGACATCGCCAACTACGCCCGCCGCATCGTGAGACTGCGGGATGGGGTGATAGAGAGTGATAAGCTTCAGGAAAAACATGTCCCTGAAAAGATATGACCCGTTTTTCCTGAAAATCTAATAATTGGAGGCCTTTGTCGGGGAACTTCGGTTCCAACACTGTTGGACCCTCGTTCGTAACCTTCGCATGGCTCGTTTATGGCCGCCGAACCTGTGGTTCGTCTTGCAGGCCCGCAGCCATGAGCCATTAAAAACCATCCTCATGGCATTTAAGATATATACCAGGACGGGCGACAAGGGTAAAACCGCGCTCATCGGGGGCGCCAAGGTCCCCAAAAGCCATATCCGTATCGAATCCTACGGCACGGTGGATGAATTGAACTCTTTTATCGGGCTGTTGAGCGACCAGCTGACCGCAGCCGCCGGACCGGTCAACCATCCGGTGTTCCCGCTGACGGGGTCTGTCAAAATGCTCCGGGATATACAGGATCGCCTTTTCACCATCGGCGCCTCCCTGGCCTGTGATCCGGATAAGGAGTCGAAAATGAAGATCCCCGATCTGAAAGAGGAGGATGTGAAGGTGCTGGAAGACGATATCGACCGGATGAACGAGATCCTGCCCGAGATGAAATCGTTTATTCTGCCGGGAGGGCATGTGGTGGTGTCCACTGCGCATATAGCACGTTGTGTATGCCGTCGTGCGGAAAGACTCTGTGTACAAATACAGGAAAATCAGGAGTACATTGAACCCCTCGTATTGAAATACCTTAACAGGCTCAGCGACCACTTGTTTACCCTGGCCCGCTATGCCGGCCATCTGCTACAGGTCGGGGAAATTCCATGGAAACCGAGGATCTGAGGATCCCAGAACTTCGTCAGGGCTGCTTCGACACGAGGGCTTCGCTCGTATCCTTCGTCGATTCCAACACTGTTGGACCTTTCCCCGGATACCTCGTTCATAACCTTCAGGCTTCGTACCTTGCCCTCGGTTACCTCCCGCCTGGCCGACTCTTCTTAATGTCCGGATCGCCACCGGCGATCTGTTTTCAAGGAACCCCGGTTTAATATCCGGTGCAAGCCCTCTCGATCACGGTCAGTCTTTTCAACATGGCCGCCTCAGCCTTCCCGTTCGATCACCCCATCTTTCATATGCAGCACCCTGTCGCTCATCCGGGCGAGGTCTTCATTGTGCGTGACGATCAGAAAGGTCTGCTGCATCTTATCCCGCAGGTCGAAGAACAGCTGGTGCAGCTCTTTGGCATTGGCCGTATCCAGATTGCCCGTAGGCTCATCCGCAAACACGATATCAGGATTATTGATCAAAGCCCGGGCCACCGCCACCCGCTGCTGTTCCCCTCCCGATAAGGCCCCTGGCTTATTGTCGATGCGATGACCTACTCCCAGTGCGGTCAATAGCTCCGTAGCCCGCTCCTCCACCTCCGACTTTTTGGTCCCGGCGATCCAGCCGGGTATACAGACATTCTCCAGGGCGCTGAATTCAGGCAGCAGGTGGTGGAACTGGAAGACAAATCCGATATGCCGATTGCGAAAATCCGCGAGCTGGCGTCCTTTCAGGTCATTTATCTTCTCATTTTGCAGGGTCACTTCCCCTTTGCCAGGCACATCCAGGGTACCCAGAATATGGAGCAACGTACTTTTCCCACATCCGGAAGGGCCTACGATGCTGACGATCTCCCCTTTTCGGATATGCACATCCACCCCCTTCAAAACCTGGAGGTTCCCATAATATTTTTCTATTCCTTTGGCAGTTAACATACTAATAATTTAATTCCAGCGTAATAATGTCTGCCCTTCCAGGCGCCCCTGGATTGGACTGGCCCTCCCTGTATGTCTTACCTGGACTTATCGCTTGCAAACGTACATGTTAGGGTCGACATATTAGGTGAGAAAAAGGGGATTGTGAAAATTTACCCCTTTTTGACAACAGGCTACAGTCTGAACCGCCCGTGGCGGTTTGGAAAAGAATTTTGGGTCGTTGATAAATAGGAACACTGAGTTGTAAAGGTTAAATTTTAACTGATATTTGGTGATTTCGTAATTAACTATACATTTGCCGAAAATTAAGAGTACATGTTTTGGACACTTGAATTAGCCAGCTACCTGGAAGACGCCCCCTGGCCGGCTACAAAAGACGAATTGATCGATTATGCCATTCGTTCCGGTGCTCCGATCGAAGTGGTGGAAAACCTGCAGGAGCTGGAGGACGAAGGTGAGATCTATGAAGGCATCGACGATATCTGGCCTGACTATCCTTCGCAGGAGGATTTCTTTTTTAATGAGGACGAATACTAAATCAAAATAGAAAGGGCGCTCTGAGAGCGCCCTTCTTGTTGGCTTATTTTGTTGCCATGTTGTTCATTACGGCCTCCGTTACCCCCGTGAACGAGAACCCTCCGTCATGGAAGAGATTTTGCATGGTCACCATTTTTGTAAGATCGCTGAACAGGGTCACACAATATCCCGCACATTCATCCGCGCTGGCATTACCCAGCGGACTCATCTTTTCGGCGTAGTTGATAAATCCGTCAAAACCCTTTACCCCGCTGCCTGCTGTCGTACGCGTGGGGGACTGGCTGACAGTATTCACACGCACTTTCTTCTTCACGCCATAATAATACCCAAAGCTGCGGGTCACGCTTTCCAGCAACGCCTTGGCATCCGCCATCTCATTATAATCGGGGAATACCCGTTGCGCAGCTATATAGGTCAATGCTACCACGCTGGCCCCTTCATTGAGCGCATCCAGGTCCCATGCGGTGCGCAGCACACGGTGTAATGACATGGATGAAATATCCAATGTCTTCTTATTCCATTCATAATCTATCTCGGTATAGCTCTTTCCCTTACGGACATTCAGGCTCATCCCGATGGAGTGCAGCACGAAGTCGATGCCTCCGCCGAAATGCTTCATGGATTCTTCGAACAGTTTTTTCAGGTCGTCCATATTGGTTACATCCGCCCCGATCACCGGCGCCTTTACGGCCTCGGCCAGCTTATTGATCTCACCCATACGCAACGCGACGGGCGCGTTGGTCAATACCAGCTGCGCGCCTTCCTCATGACAGCGCAATGCGGTCTTCCAGGCAATGGAGTTCTCGTCCAGCGCCCCGAATATGATACCTTTCTTCCCTTTCAACAGGTTATATGCCATAGATTTGAATTTTTCAGGGCCAAATATAGGAGTTATCTTTAAGCTATTCTCCATTTTAAACCGCATAAGTATTAAAACACCTATTCTTATATTGACCTTGCTGGCCAGGCAAGTAGTGACGGCCCAGGATTTCAGTCTCTATTACAGTGAGGTAGGGCTAGGCAGTTGAACAAAACAGCTATTGGGGTAAAAAAAGTGAGGAGGTGGAATTTATCAGCAAAGGAGTTTTTCGACAAAGTTCTATTGATTCAATTCTCTTTTTAGTGAAGGGCCTAAAGGACTCGACAATCTACAAAGTCAATCCTTTACTGGTCGAAAGACATGATAAAAGAGGAAAAATATTGTTGGAAGTATTTGGAACGTCGGAATAAAGAAACCCTCACCTCGGGAACACCCTGACGACAATCGCCACCACCGTCATCGTATACACCACCACCAGCAGAAAATTCACAAAAATGAAGAGAAAGAACCTTCCCGGATTCTCCCTGGGTCGTATGACACCTTTCAACACGCGGTTCAAAAAATAGATAGGAATTATCGCCAGCACAATGATCGACCAGATCATCAGGGCCCGGCCACGGACGCTCATACCTCTCCTCCTACCATCTCCCTCGCATTCTCCAACGCAGCAGCCGTCGGCTTCTCCCCTCCCAGCATCTGGGCGATAGCAGTGATCCGTTCATCCTTCGAAAGCAGCCGCACCCCGCTCTTGATATGCTGCCCCTTTACTTCCTTGAAGACAAAATAATGCGCATCGGCCTTACCAGCTATCTGCGGCTGATGCGTGATACAAATGACCTGTCTCTTCCAGGAGAGGCCTTTTAAAATGATACCTACTTGTCGGGCAGCCTCACCCGAGATACCGGTGTCGATCTCATCGAAGATCAAGGTTGGCAGGTCGATGGATTCGGCCACCAGCGATTTGATACACAACATCAGCCGGCTCAGCTCACCGCCCGAAGCGACTTTCCTTATGGGCTCGAAACGACCACTCTTATTGGCATCAAAAAGGAATTCGATCGCATCCATACCCGAGGCCTGCAGCCCGGTGGGCTGTATTTGTACCTTCAGCCTCGCATTGGGCATACCCACCTGTTTGAGCAGCTTATTTACCTGCTCTTCCAACGGCCCTGTCTGCGCCTGGCGCTGCTTCGACAACCCCGCGGCCAGCTTCTTTGCTTCTTCCAGTAATTTAGCCACCTCTTTCTCACGGGTAGCAATAAGCTCATCTACATTCAACGAGGCCCGTAACTTTTCTTCGAGCGCGTCCTTCAATGCCACCAGCTCGGCCGTCGTCTGCACGCCATGTTTCTTTAGCAATTTATATCCCGTCGAGATCCGCTCATTCACCTCTTCGATACGCCGTGGATCATAGTTGATATGATCGCTGACCCTCTCCACCTCTCCGGCGATGTCCTGCAATTCTATCTGTACGGACTGCATACGTTCCCCCAGGATGGGCAGCTCGGGATGATAAGAAGAAAAGGCTTGTAACGAATGTTGAAGGGACTTCAGCTGCTGCACCATGGGATGCTCGCCTTCCCGCAGCTCAAAATAGACCTTTCCAAGCGCGGTCTTGATACCTTCCGCATTGTTCAGCAATTTCAGCTCCTGGTCCAGCTCCTCCAGCTCATTCTCTTTTAGTCCGGCATCATTCAGCTCGTCAAAAAGGAATTTATTATAATCCACCTCTTTGTTGAACTGCGCCTTCTGTTCCTGCAGCTTGGCCAGCTCCCTGCCGGCTACCGCCCACTGTCTGTATACGGATTGATATTTTTCCAACGCAGTCATCTGACCGGCCAGCGCGTCCAATACTTCCCGCTGAAAGTCCGACTCGCCCAGCTCAAGGGTGTCGAACTGACGATGCAGGTCCACCAGTTCGGAACTCAGCTTACGCAGCTGCTCCAGGTTCACCGGCGTATCGTTGATAAATGCGCGCGATTTACCGCTGACGGCTATCTCCCGGCGGATGACGATCTCATCCTCCACATCCAGATCATTTTCTTGGAAGAAACGCACCACTTCCCTTTGAGCCCCCGGAAGGGGCTCGTCCGAGGGACGGACATTAGCGACTTTGCCCGCCAGCGTAAACACGCCTTCCACAAAACATTTCTTATCCTTTTCCAGCAATACCGCACTGTCGGCACGATCGCCCAGTATCAATGACAATGCCCCCATCAGTATGGACTTACCCGCCCCCGTCTCACCCGTAATGACATTCATCCGGCCCGAAAACTCGATGGTAAGGGCATCGATGATCGCATAGTTCTGTATATGAAGCTTTTGTATCATGGCTGTCCGCAAGATTTATGGCGACGAGCCTTCGGCCCATCTGGCTGGCAAATTAAGGAATAAGGCCATTCCGAAATGCAGAAGATTTTCACAGCGCCTGCGGAATGATGGTGGACGAATGTCCCGACCGGCAGGTTAAAGTCTGGGGCCGGCAGCCCGGTCACTTACATCGCTCGATCCCCGCCTTGGCCTTTTGATCCAGTGAATTCTTATAATCGTGATCCTTTAGTGAAAGACATTTTTGAAAATAATCGACAGCCGACACCTTATCCCCCTGCTGCTCATAAATATACCCGGCCTGTAAAGCAGCCCTGGCGGCAAAATACTCCTTCAAATGCTCTCCCGTCTTGATAGCCGTCAAATACGCTGAGATGGCCTCATTCCCCCTGCCCAGCCCGTCATAGATCCTCCCCAGCCGGTAGGCGAATTCGCATTTATCCTCGGGTGTCTTGAAATCCCCCGATCCCTTGCCCTGTAAGGATTGCAATGCCTCTCCATAATACCCGCCATCACACAGCAATCGTGCCTTCAACAACACCCTGTCGGGCCATCTCCCGCTCCTGGCCTCCTTCAACGCCTGTTTGTCCGCATCGGACTCGGAGCCGCCCTTCGACAAGATCTGTGTACGACACTGCGTCGCCCGGGTCATATCCCCGTTGAGATAATAATACCAGCTCAATTTCTGCAATGCATCCTTCACATAGAACTTGCCCTTGAACGTACTGACAAACCTTTCCAGGTAGGCATGCGCATCGGGCGCCTGGTGGCACAGGAGCACATACCCCATCTCAAGGTCCCACACAGGCATCGCCAGATATCCTCCGTCCTTGCTTCGCTGCCGCATGACCTGCTCGGCATAGGCCGCCCGCTGATCGTTGATAGCAAGGTTCGCCGCCAGGTAAGAAAAAAGGAAGTTGTTCTTTATATCCAGGTTGTGCGTGCGTATATACGCAAAGACCTCATCATGCTTGTTCTCGATGTAGAACTTCAGATAGAGATAATAAAAAGTAGCCTCTTTCCTGAACCAATGCGAAGTGACATCATCGGCGGACAATACATTACTCAGCCTGTCCATGCCCTCCTTGATATTGCCCTTGATGCCCAACAGACTGCTGAGCCATTTATATCCATCGGGGATGGTGCCGGCAACGACCTCCATGGCTCCGCTAAGCATCTGCGCAGGCACAAAAGAAGGGAACTTCTTCATCGACTCCTTGCTTTGCAGGAATGACCTTCTGAACTCCCAACCAGCGTCCCAGTTGTCACCGAACTTGATCTTGATGGCGGCCCATTGAAAATGGATGACGCTATGCGTAAAAAGATAGAAAGGCGAGGACTCGGGCCCCTCGTTCATCCACTTGATACGCTGGTCCAGCCTATCCTTCCGGGCCTGGTATTCCGCGGGGTCTTCGTTAAAAAAAAGAGTAAAGAAGTCGATATAGTTCTCCAGGAAGAGAGGTATCAGGTTGTCGGGGTCCCTCTTTTTCTCCCCGTCCAGGATCTTCTGCCCGGCATCGAGCTTTAGCTGGATGATGTCCTGGTAAGCTTCCTGGCATTGCGTATTGAAGTCAAAACGCTTTTCAGCGTGTAACAAAAAAGGCAGTAATAATACTATTACTGCCCCTGTTCTTTTTATCGCTGTCCGGTACTTCACAGTGTCCGGAACGATTTATTTTACTTCGATCTGGTCATTCAGCTCATTGTCGACCAGGATACGTCCGCAGTTCTCGCAGACGATGATCTTCTTACGCTGACGGATCTCGCTCTGGCGTTGGGGAGGGATAGCGTTGAAGCATCCACCACAAGCATCACGCAACACGGGTACAACGGCCAGGCCATTCCGGTAGTTGCCGCGGATGCGATCATAAGAATGTAGCAACCGGGGCTCTACCTTCTCACGGGCTTCAACAGACAATTTATTAAAATGCTTTTCTTCCTTTTCGGTAGTGGCGATGATCTTGTCCAGCTCGTCTTTCTTGTTCTTCAGTACGCCTTCCTTGGTGGCGATGTTCTTCTTCGCCTTTTCCAGCAGCTGCACCTTCTCGGCTATCTCTTCATTGGCATCCTTGATATGCTTTTCGGCCAGCTTCACTTCCAGCTGCTGCATCTCTATCTCTTTGTTGATAGCTTCGAACTCGCGGCTGTTCTTTACGTTCTGGCTCTGCTTGTCATATTTCTTGATCAGCGCATCGGCTTCCTTGATGGCTTCTTTCTTGGAGTTGATAAACTCCTGAATGCCGTTGATCTCCTCTTCCACACGTGTCTGACGGGAATGCAGACCCTGGATCTCGTCTTCCAGGTCGCTGACCTCCATGGGTAGCTCCCCTTTCAATATTTTGTACTCGTCTAACTTCGATTCAATTTTTTGGAGGGTCACCAGGGAAGTGAGCTTTTCCTCAACAGAGAATTCTTTTACGTTTGACATAGTGTTTATTTACATTGATCCGGCTCCGTAGTAGTGGATCGGATTTGTTTTTATTTCCGATTTAAGGACCGCGAAGTTACGGAATTTTTCCAGCAAAACCTCAAAAAGCAGGTCCACCGTGTATTGTTCGCTCTCAAAATGCCCCACGTCGGCCACCACGATCCGGTCATTGGCGTCAAAAAACTCGTGGTATTTGACATCGGCGGTGATATAAAAGTCGGCCTTTTCCGCTAAAGCCCTGGAAATGAGGAAGCTACCAGCACCTCCACAAACAGCCACCCGCTGTACGGACCGTCCGCTCAGCCGGGTATGACGTACCACCGGCACCCGGAAAACCTCGAGAATGATGTCCAAAAAGGCTTTTTCCTCCACCGCCGCGGGTAATTCCCCCACCAGCCCGGACCCTACCCCGGGATGGGTATTGGCCAGGTCCACCAGGTCATAGGCCACCTCCTCATAAGGATGGGCAGCCACCATCGCCCGGACCACGGCCCCGCTCAGATGAGCAGGTAAGACCATTTCCACCTTCACCTCCTTCTCCGAATGCCGCACACCGGGCCGGCCTGCAAAAGGATCGGTTCCCTCCCCGCCCTTAAAAGTTCCCGTCCCCTCGGCAGAGAAGCTGCATTCGCTGTAATTCCCAATATAGCCGGCCCCAGCGGTAAAGATGGCATTCCGCACCGACTCCAGATGATCGACTGGGACGAAACAGTACAGCTTCCGCAGTATCCCCTCTTTGGGTAGCAAGGGACGGCATTTTACCAGTCCAAGCTTGGCCGCGATCTTTCCATTGACGCCCCGGGCCACGACATTATCCAGATTGGTATGTATGGCATAGATGGCGATATCCTTTTTGATGGCGGTGATGACGGTCTTCTCGACATAATTCTTTCCATTAATCTTTTTCAATCCAGAGAAGACAATGGGATGATGCGCCACGATGAGGTTGCAGCCACGGCGGACAGCCTCTTCCACGACAGCTTCGGTAGCATCAAGGGTAGTCAGCACACCGCTGCAGACCCATTCCCGGCTGCCGGTGATAAGTCCTGCATTGTCATAGCTCTCCTGGTAAGAAGGGGGCGCCATCTGTTCGAGATAGGCCACCACCGCATCGATGGTTATCGCGGTATCCATACTTATTGAATGATCTGCTCGATATGCGTCAGCTTGCCATCTTCATTGACGCCCTCCAGCACGACCCTAAGCTTTTTGGAAATATCGTTATTGAAGAATTTGATGCTGATCTTACGGTTGTCCTTGTCGGTGAGGATAAACGGTTTCCAATACAAGGTAGTACGGATATCCTCCTTTTCATTCTCCGGATCGTTCTCCAGGTAGTTGGGAACATAGAACTCTTTCATGACGGAGTAACCCACGAGCGTGGCGCGGGCCAGCCCTTTGAAGTTGGCGTCATTCCTTTTCTCGTCCCCGCCCTTCTTGGTATATACAGAGATGACGCCCCCCGCGCCACCTCCAAAACCTACTCCCGAGCCGGGACGGAATACCTTGACATAGGCCACATCGGATACGGGGGTAGCCTGCAGCTGCTGCGCATCCACCTGCATCTCATTCAGGTAGAGGGAAGGTGAGGACCCACGCCAGGAGAGGGAAGGAGAGCCACCGGGACCGGCAGCAGTAGTGATCTGCAGACCGGGCACCTTACCTTGCAGATACTGGAAGATATCCATCATGGATACGGCATACGGGTCATTGACGAGGTCAAAATTATAAGCATCGCCACCGCTGAACATACCCGATGCGTATTTCTCATCCATCTTCTCCAGGTCTGTCTTCGCCCTTCCCTTGACAGTGACGGACGCCAGCGTCTTTACTTTCTGATCGGTGATGGGTTTTACCCGGGCGGCCTCTTCCGCGACAAACTTGTTCCTCCGCAGATACATGGAATCCTCGGCAGTCCAGCCATCATAGGTTTGTGACAGGGCCCTGGCCATTCGGCCTCCTTTTACCAGGCCGTTATTGAATGTCACAGCCGCCTCATCGGACAGCCTGCGATTGGCATTGAATTGATAAAAGACCCGGGCGGTGTCGAAGAAGACGAGTCCCGTCAGTCCGAACTTGATCCCCGTTTGATGCGGCACCTGCAACATCTGTGTGCTGGAATCCTTTTTGGACATGATCACGTTCAGAGATTCATCCTTTGCGATCTTATAAGGGTCGATGCCCAGCACCTCCACTTTCAAAGAAAGATAGTCTTGTTCAGGGTTCTTGATAACAGGCAGCTTACCCATGGCTACCTGGTCCCATTTGAATCTCCTCCAGCCATGCGTCATCATCACCAGGTCCAGGTACTCGGTGGTGCTATCGGAAGTATTGGAAAAATAGTAATAAGGATTGTGTACATATCCCCTGATATCCCCCAACAGCAGGATATGGGAAATGATATTATCATCGCCAGGGAACTCACCATCCGCGGTGGCATCGGTCACGGCAATGGACAGATTGCTTCTCAACGTGTCAGGCACTTCTATCTGCAGGCTGTTATTCCCCCGCCGGTTAGTGTTCTTGGAAAGGATCGCCAGCTGGGGGGAGAAGGAATACTCGCTGTTATTGACAAATACGACCCTTTCCGCCAGGGGCAGATTACGATCCGTAAAGACGGTGAGCTGCAATACGCCCGAGGGTAATTGCGCAGTGGGAATGGTCCCCCCGCTCATAAAGTTCTCTTCCAGGTTGATCTTTGCCTTGTACACCAGATGCTGGTGCATATGCCCTATGATGATAAGGTGCTTGAAGTCCGCTCCCTCTGCGGAACGGGCCACGGAAAAAAGCACTTTCTGATTGCCGTTGATGGCTCGTAGCACGACCCCCTGGGGCCTTATCCCGGGCAAACCCGTTTTTCTTTCCACGCCATGCTCATCCTTCCATACGGCTACCAGGCTATCGCCCTTGTCCGGTGTAATATTGAACCTTCCCAATCCGTCGTGTACGGAGCTAAAGGATAAAAGTTCCTTACCCTTCCCATCCTGTATAACCCCTTTCACCGACACAGGCAATCCATATTGGTCATTGGCTTTGAAAGCCACGGTGCTCTCCACGCCTGCTATCAGGTCCCCACCCTCGGGGAAGAACTGGATCCGGGCGCCCTGCGGCGGAGGCACGGCGGCTACGGTCGCGGAGTCGAGCTTTTTATCATAGACCTTGATATCCTTCTCGAAGTAAAAGGCGGTGTCGAAATTGGTCATCCAGGTAGTATAGGCCCTGAAATGGAGGTGTCTGCTTTTCACGGTCTTTGGCAGGTCGTAGTTACCCGCCGAAGTGGCTTCTATGACCGGAGACACTTTTCTTTCTATGATATTGCCATCGGCATCCGACAGCTCGGTATAAAAGTTCTTGCTGAACAGGGAGGGATCGGCGCCGGTGAAGATATATGCCTTGAACCAGAGGGTCTCGCCGGGGCTGTATATTTTCTTGTCGAACTGGACATACACTTTCTCCTGCGGGTAATTGTTCGCATAGATATTCATGACGGAATCCAGCTGTTGGGAGAAGGTCAAGGTAGGTACCAGGAAAACAAAAGCAATTAGTAGGACGCTGCGGTAATTACTCATAGAAATAAAATTACTCCGGCCCGGCCAAAGACCGGCTTTTTCTGCAAATTGGACTAAATTATGCATAAGTCCAATTGCGGACAATTTAAAAGCTATTAATTTCGGCCTGCACCAGGAAAAAAATGTTAAAATGGTCTTAACAAAGTCGACGCAAGAGCTCTACGAGGAATACACCAGTCATATGAAAAAGATTGCCGATGTCAGACATGCGGCAGCCGTACTCCAATGGGATGAAGAAACCTATCTGCCACCCAAGGGAGCATCCTTTCGGGGTCAGCAGATGGCCACCTTGTCGGAGATAGCGCATGAATGGTCCATCGATCCCAATCTGGGCGATCTGATGACGGAGCTGAAAGGCCGGGGCGACCTGGACGAACCTGGACAGAGGAACATTACGCTGAGCCTGGAGGACTATACCAAACAAAAGAAATTCAGCCCCGCCTTTATACGCCTGCTCAGCGAGACGACCTCCCGCTGTTTCCACACCTGGATAAAGGCGCGCAATGCCAACTCGTTCGCCGTCTTCCGGGACGACCTGGATAAAATGCTGCAGCTGAAAAAACAGGAAGCCGAGCTGGCCGGCTATGAGCAGCATCCCTACAATGCCCTGCTCGATCAATACGAGAAAGGCAGTACGGTATCCCTGCTGGACAATGTTTTCAACCTCGTACGAGAGCCCCTGAAGGATCTCCTACGGCGTATACAGACACGTCCATCCATAGACGATAGTTTTTTGCACCGCAGCTACCCCAAACAAAAACAATGGGACTTCGGTATGGAAGTGATCCGTCACCTGGGTTTCGACTTCGAGGCGGGACGGCAGGATATTTCCGAACATCCTTTTACCACCAGCTTTAACAAGTTCGACGTACGGATCACGACCCGCATCGACGAAAACGACTTCAGCAATATGGTCTGGAGCTGTATCCACGAGACGGGACATGGCTTGTACGAACAGGGACTGCCGGAACAATACTATGGACTACCGCTTGGCGAATATGCTTCGCTGAGCATTCACGAGTCTCAATCACGTCTTTGGGAGAATAATGTCGGCAGAAGCCTGGATTGGTGGCGGCATTGGTACCCTGTTCTGAACACGTACTTCCCCGATCAGCTGCAGGGGGTATCCGTCGAACAGTTCTACCAGGGCATCAACAAGGTAAAGGCCTCCCTTATCCGCACAGAGGCGGACGAGGTTTCTTACCATTTCCATGTCATGATACGCTATGAACTGGAAAAGAGCCTGATAGAAGGCACTCTCTCCGTGAACGACATCCCTTCGTACTGGAATCAGCGTTATGAGGACTATCTGGGCGTAAAAGTCCCCGATGACAAGCAGGGCTGTCTCCAGGACGTCCATTGGAGCCATGGCAGCCTGGGATATTTCCCTACCTATAGCCTGGGCAGCTTCTATGCGGCCCAGCTCTTCGCGACGGCAGGGGAACAGGATCCCTCCATCCAATCGGCTATCAGACAAGGAGATACGACACCTTTATTACGTTGGTTGCGGGAGCATGTTCATCAGCTTGGCCGGAGATATACCAGCGAGGAGCTTTGCCGCCATGCCACGGGACAAACCCTGGATATTCAATATTTTCTGCATTATTTACTTGACAAATACAAGAAAATTTACAACTTTTGAGGTATAAAATCCAGGTTCTATGAAGCGGCTCTACATTCTAATTTTATTATTCCCTGTCGCTCTCTCATTTTCTTGTAAAAAACTCATCGAACAGCAGGCTGAAAAGGCTATCATGAATATTATTACCAACGGCAATTGGTATGTCAATCAATATATTCAGGGTAGCACTGACATCACCGCAAATTTTTCTGGCTACCTCTTTAAATTTGACGCCAATGGCACAGTCACAGGTACAAAGAACAGCGTTTCCGATATAGGCACCTGGTCTCCCGATGTCAATGCAAGGACCATTACTTCGGGCTTCCCTTCGGCGGCCCCTCCCGTAAGTCTTTTGAACGGGATTTGGAAGATCAAGGACAGTGGTACGGACTTTGTTCTGGCTACCTATACCGATACGACCAGTCAAACACCCAATACCCTACGACTGCAAAAACAATAGCCGTACCCAAAGCTTCGTTACTCCTTCGGACAACGAGCCTACGGCCCGTTTCTAAATCCGGTGAAAATACCCTTTTCCCTTAACCCCTGCCGGGTAAAGAGGAGAGAATTTATTAATGTTTACCAAAATTGACCTTTTTGATCCGGATACAATTAGTTATCGTTTGCTGCTTTCTGGGAATCACCAACCTCCGTGCTCAGCTCACTGCTGAATTTTCAGGCTCTCCCGTCACCGGGTGCGCTCCCCTGGTCGTAAAGCTCGCGGACCAATCGGCAGGCAGTCCTAACTATTGGTCATGGGGCACCAGCAATGGATTAATTTCCCGTCTACAAAATCCGGTCTTTATTTTTTCCACCCCGGGTACCTATTCGATCAGCCTGCTGGTAAAGGATGCCAACGGCAATTTCAGCTCCACCAGCAAGACGGACTATATCACGGTATATCCTTCCCCGAACCCAGGCTTTAATTCCGGTCAGCAGGTGTCCTGCGCACCGGCTAATGTGCACTTCAATGACATATCGACCCCCGGCCAGGGATCTATCGTCTCATGGCAGTGGGACTTCGGGGATGGGACCAGCTCTTCCGATCAGAGTCCGGATCATCAGTACACCAATGAAGGATATTATAACGTCAAGCTCACGGTAACCAATTCCGGGGGATGTTCCAGCACCATCGGCTATCAACGCTTTATCCGCGTGGTCCCGGGAGTAAAACCGGACTTCAACTGGTCACAGACATCGGCCTCCTGCTCAGCCCCCTTCGATATTACCTTTTCCAATCAAACTTCAGGGCCCGGACATCTGACCTACACCTGGGATCTCGGCAACGGCAACAGTTCGACAGATGTAAATCCTTCCACCACCTATCCCGCCAATAATCCTTATACGATCACCTTGTCAGCCAGCAGTGACCTGCGCTGTAGCGGGTCCATCACCAAAACGGTGAGCTTTAAAGGCCCAACTCCGGTGATCATTGGTCCGGACAGCGCCTGCCTCAATACCCCGGCAAGCTTTTCCAACGGATCTATTCCCGCGCCCGTAGCCTCATTCTGGGATTTTGGCGACGGCAATACCTCCAATCTGTTCAATCCGGAAAATACGTATACTTCATCAACCAACTATACGGTGACGCTGACAAATACTTATGCTGGCTGTACTTCCTCCGCGACGAAAACGATAAAAATCATCAAAAATCCGGGCATAAACTTTATGGCGGACAAGACGGCAGGCTGCCAGGTCCCCTTTAAGGTCAATTTCACGGATCAGACGCCAGGCGCTACCAGTTGGACATGGGATTTCGGGGACGGCAGTCCGGTGTCCCATGATAAGGACCCGCTTCATCAATATAACAGCCCGGGAGTATACACGGTGTCCCAATCCGTCACCACAGCCGCAGGCTGCAATACGGGCGTCGGCTCACGCTTCGGCTATATACAGATCACCAGCCCTTCCGCCAATCTCGATGCGGCCTCGCTCGAGGGCTGCACAGGCATCGCCCTGAATCCCACGGCTACCATTGTCGCACCGGATGGCATTGCCTCCTATTCCTGGAGTGCGCCAGGCGCCACGCCTTCCAGCAGCGCATCCGCCACTCCCTCCTTTACCTATAGCACAGCGGGCAAATATGATCTTACCCTCAGCTTCACCACCAACGGAGGCTGTACCTTCACACAGAACTATCCGCAGGTAGTCACTATCGGGGACAGGGTCAATCCCGCCTTCACCCCACATAATATAACTACCTGCCCATCTCCCCCGATCACCTTTATATCCTCTTCCACGCCCGTGGACCGATGGCTCTGGGATTTCGGCGACGGAGATACGAGTCAGGTAGGGCCGATGATCACGCATAAATTCCGCGACACAGGTTATTTCGACATCACGCTCAAGGTCACCAACCATGGGTGTTCGCTTAGCGATAAACAGGTGAAAACCGTGTATATCAACGGACCGGTAGCAGGATTTTCCTTTAAGATAGATTGCGGCAACAGGACGCACGTCGACTTCTATGACACGTCCAAATTCGCTGTCGGCAAGGACCCTACTCTTTATAAATGGGATTTTGGGGACGGCAACGTCGTTACGAGCACCACACCCATACCTCAACCTCATGATTACGCTGCACTGGGCAAATACACCGTCCAGTACATTGTTTCCAATGCCGAGTGCACCGACACCACCTCCACCGACATCAACCTGATAGCATTGACGCCTACCTTCACCGTGAAGCCCACAGACACCTGCCGGTACAGGCCATTCAAGATCCAATCCACCACAGACTCCACCAACCTGATCCAATACACCTGGCAGGTGGGCACAGCCGTCTATACAACGGACACGACCTCGCTCAAGATCAGCGCCCCTGATACGGGCGTCCACAGCATCGTGCTGACAGTGAAAGATGTCAGCGGCTGCTTTTACAGCTCCAATCCTGTCAATATCAATATTACAGGGCCTACGGCCAAATTTATGCCCAACGGTCCGGGTGGTTGCAAGAACAGCCCAATTCTCTTTACGGATAATTCAGTTCAGTACAGGGGAGACGCCATCAGCTCACGAGCCTTTTATTTTGGCGACTTCAGCTACAGTATATACCCTCCCACATCGCCCCCATATTCGCATCAATACACAGACACGGGTACTTACAACGTGGGATTGATCGTTAAGGATACGAAAGGATGTACCGACACTTCGCTGATCCAGGCCGCGGTAAAGATCACGGCACCAACGGCGGGCTTTTTCACCAATGATACCCTCTATTGCCCCAACGTATCCATTCCCTTCATCGATTCGTCCAAAGGCAAAGGCCTTACCTATAGCTGGGACTTTGGCGACGGTGTCAAGGATGCAACCCAAAACCCAACGCACACCTATACGACCAACGACCAATACTATGATGTCAAACTTGTAATAACGGACAATATCGGATGTTCCGACTCCGCCATCAAGACAAAATATATCCATGTCGAAAAACCCATCGCCTCCTTCGACCTGGAAGACAGTGTCGGTATCTGCTTCCCGCTGGAGGCGCTCTTCACTCCCACGGGTAAATATTATGACAGCCTGTACTGGGACTTCGGGGACGGTATCACTTCCACTCTTGACACGACATCGCATTTTTATAACGCCTACGGACCACCGCCAACCTATGCATATGTCGCCAAGCTGATACTGCAGGGAACTGGAGGGTGCCGCGACTCGGCCATGCGGAATATATACGTCTATCAGCCATTCAATGCTACACAGTTCACCTTTACCCCCCTATCGGCCTGTGACTCGGTGAGCGCTACCTTCAACATCGAACCGCCGCCCTTTACGCGATTCAGCATCTACTTTGGTGACGGCGCCGCGGACTCATCGGGCAATAAGACTCCTAATCATTTATACAATCTACCTTCCACCTATTCGCCTTCGTTGAGTCTGGTGGATGCCACAGGCTGTATTGTCCCCATCAACAATGGCAGCATCAAGGTACTGGGAGCCACCCCCTTCTTCAGCCGGACCCCGAAGGCCTTCTGCGATACAGCCACGGTTGCATTCCAGAGCATTTATCCCATCCCCAGCAATGATGGCATCGTCAGTCTGACATGGGACTTCGGCGACGGCAGCGCCACCATTACAGGGACGCCTACAGGCGCGCCGGACGATCCGCTGCTGGAACAGCAACATTTTTATAACAAGGACGGGCTGCTTACGGCCACCATCAAGGTCAATACCAATAGCTGCGTGGAGGCCTATACGGATACCATCCATGTCTGGCAGACCCCTCATCCCCTGATCACGGTGGACGGCCCCTTCTGCACAGGCCCCATTCAATTCCATGGCAACCTGACGACACCGGACGTGGACAGCGTCACCTGGTCCTGGAACTTCGGCAGCGGCGGCACATCACAGGCCCAGAACCCGCGGCTGAATTTCCCCTCGGGCAATTTTACGGCCCATCTGACAACCTCCGTCGCCTTTGGCTGTTCCGATACCGTCTCCCAGCCGGTGCTGATCAATCCGCTGCCGGAGATAAAAGGGCCGCATGTCATCACCACGCCGGTAGGCATCCCCGTTACTCTTCCCTTTACCTATAGCCCCAATATCACTACCTATGCGTGGTCCCCCGGAACTTACCTGGATTGTATCGATTGCGCGAACCCGGTGTCGACGCCTACCTTCAATACGACCTATGTCGTAAAAGTGACGGACGCCAACAACTGCGTCAGCACGGATACCATACTGGTAAAACCCGTTTGCTCGGATGAGAATTATTTTGTTCCCAATACCTTCTCTCCCAATAACGACGGCGTCAACGACGTCTTCTACCCAAGAGGGAAAGGACTGTACAACATACAGTCCATGCGCATATTCAATCGCTGGGGACAGCTGATATTCGAAAGAAAGAATTTCCCGGCCAATACGGCATCCAATGGATGGGATGGGACTACCAACGGTGGCCCAGCGTCAGCCGATGCCTATGTATATATCATCGAGGTCATCTGTAACAACGCCCAGATCATAGCCCTGCATGGGGACGTCACCCTGGTGCGTTAAACTAAGAACAATTTGAAAAACTATCTATATACAAAGATCCTTATCGTGAGCATGGCGGCATCCTTCCTGTGTTGCCAAAAGCTCGACGCACAGGATATCCATTTCTCCCAGTTCTTCGAAGCGCCCCTCCTGCGAAACCCTTCGCTGGCCGGTATCTTCACGGGGGACTATCGTGTGCAGGCCGTATTTCACGACCAATGGAACAGCTTCACCAACGCCTATCGCACGGGATCGCTCAACGGGGAATATAAGATGCCTGTCGGAAAAGGGAACGACTTCCTCACGGTGGGTCTTCAAATGCTATACGACAAGGCCGGCTCCGCCGCGCTGACCACCACGGAGCTGCTGCCAGCGCTGAACTATCACAAATCCCTTAGCGACGATCACCCTATGTACCTTTCCCTGGGATTTATGGGAGGGATCGTTCAAAAGACGATCGACCGGTCAAAGGTCACTACCAACAGCCAATACAATGGCACCGCCTATGACCCGGCCCTGCCCGACGGCGAAACGATCTTCACGCCAACGGTGCGCTACCTGGACGGCAGCCTGGGCGTTAGCTTCAACACCACCTTTGGCGAGAACAATGTCAACACGCTTTTCTTCGGCGCAGCTATGCACCATGTCAATCGACCGAAGAATTCCTTTTACAAGAATCCAGCCATCGAGCTGGACAGAAAGTATGTCTTCTCCGGGGGAATGAAACTCAATATCAACGAGTTTTCCTATTTCAATCTCCAGGCGGACTACACCCGCCAGGGCCCCTCCCATGAAGCCATCGGCGGCGCGCTCTTTTCCTACAAGCTGGGCGACGACCCCGAGAACTCCGACAACACCGTCAGCGTGGGCAGCTTCCTTCGCTGGAAGGACGCCCTTATCCCCGTCGTCAAGCTGGAGACACACTCGCTGGCCATCGCCCTCAGCTATGATGTCAATGTTTCCGAACTCAGGACGGTGAGCCAGGGCCGGGGCGGCTTCGAACTATCGATATCGTATATAGGATTTCTCGACAGAGAAAATTCCGACAAGTATCGTGTGCTATGCCCGAAATTTTAACGTAGATTCGAGCAAATTTTTATCGCTATGTCAGTACAAGTTGGTCAGCCGGCCCCCTCGTTCAGCCTCTATGATTCCGAAAAGAAAAAGATCAGCCTGGAAGATCTCAAGGGAAAAAACGTCCTCCTTCTTTTCTTCCCCCAGGCCTTTACGGGCACCTGTACCAAGGAACTTTGCAGCATGCGCGACAATATCGCCCTCTACGACCAGGTGAATGCCCAGGTGCTCGGCATCAGCGTGGATTCCATCTTCACCCTGGCCCGGTATAAGGACGACCAGCAGCTGAACTTCCCCCTGCTCAGCGATTTCAACAAGGATGTCTCCAAAGCTTATGGCTGTCTCTACGATACTTTCGTATTCGATATGCACGGGGTCTCCAAAAGGTCCGCTTTTATCGTGGATAAAATGGGGATTATTCGCTACGCCGAGGTCCTCGAAACAGCCTCCGATCTCCCCAACTTCAACCAAATCCAAAAGACCCTGTCCGAGCTTAAGTAGCTGAAAATCAATAAAGTTATAACCCATTCAATAACAAAACTTTAGCAAATTTTTTGGCCGGTAATTTGTATCTTTGAGTGAAAAGGGTTATTTTGTCATCGTATGTAAAACAGGCTGGTGAATGAGGATTTTTTACATCTTTTTATCCATTATTCTACTGACATCCACCCAGGCTAGAAGCCAGGCAAGAGGTCCTATGCCCGACCCGGAGCCTAAGATCGTCAAGTTCTATCCCAACCCGGCGGTCTCTTTTATCACTTTCGAGGTCACAAAAGAAGCAGGTAAGTCTTACACTCTCCAAATATTCAATTTTCTCGGTAGAAAAGTAAAGGACGTAGCAGACGTCACTCCCAAGACAATAGTCAACCTCAACGATTTTGTACGGGGGCTTTACATTTTCCAGCTAAAGGACGCCAACGGCAGGGTCGCCGAGTCCGGCACCTTCCAGGTCAATAAATAATCTCTTTTTCCATTGTTCGCGCCGCTCCCGGGTATCAAATAGATATCTTTTTATCTGTCATGGATACCGGAAGCCACATACTACAATACCTGCACAATAAGGAATTTAAGATAGTTGGTATTCTCCCATCCTTCGATGATGGGATGGTCGCTGGCCTGTGCCTGGAAGGTCACCTGCCGCAGCTTTCTGCGGGCATCTTTAGCCGCCAGATTTATGGTCTCCAGGAAAAGTTCGGGCTGTACGAGGTTAGTACAGGAGGAGGTAACGAGGAAGCCCCCTTTCTTCACCAGCTTCATGCCCCGCAGATTGATCTCCTTATAGCCGGTGATGGCCTTTTGTATCGTCTCACGGCTTTTCGTAAACGCAGGAGGGTCCAGCATCACGACATCGTATTGCCTCCCGTCCTTGCTCCATTGTTTCAGAGCATCGAAGGCATTCACCGCCTGGTAGGTACAGATATTTTCCAGGCCATTGAGCGCCGCATTCTTCTGCGCCTGCGCCACGGCGTTCTCCGAAATATCCAGTCCCAGCACGGATTTGGCGCCATACCAGCCGGCATGCGTCTCGAAGCTGCCGGTATAGCAAAAGGCGCCCAGCACTTCGGCTCCCTTCACAATATGCTGAATGGCCCGGCGGTTGTCATGCTGGTCCAGGAAATAGCCCGTCTTTTGTCCGTTCTCCAGATCCACCTGCATCCGGAGACCATTCTCGTTGATGACGATCTGCGTATCGAAGGGCGCGGATAAAAACCCCTTCTGCTGCGCCATTCCCTCCAGCTCCCGTACAGGCACATCATTCCGCTCATAGATACCCTTGGGGCTGAACAGTTTCTCCAATGCCTGCACGATGGCAGGCTTCCACTTGTCCATACCCAATGCCAGGGTCTGTAATACAAAATAATCGTTGAATTTGTCGATGATAAGGGCGGGAAGATAATCCGCCTCGCCAAACACAAGACGGCAGTTCTCGGTGTAGCCCAACCGCTGTCTGTATTCCCAGGCTTCTTTCAATTTGTTATAGAAGAATGCATCGTCGATGGTCTCGGACTTATCCCGTGTGAGCAGCCGCACCAGGATCTGGGACTGAGGGTTGATATAACCCCTGCCCATAAATTTTTTGTCGTGCGTATACACATCCACGGTCTCGCCGCCGGTGACTTCCCCTTCCACGGCATGTACTTCGTTGGCAAAGATCCACGGGTGACCGCTCTCTATCCTGCGGCTGATCTTTTTCTTCAGGAAAACTTTTGTCATGGGGTGCAAATATACGACATCGGCGCCACAGCGGCCGGAGGCCCTTACCAGACGAAGGTCGCCACATCTCCGGCGTCCAGCGTCAGCTGGACGTATTTGGATTTATAGGAGATACTGAAGACCTGCTGAGACCCGCTGTCATTCATGGCGATGAGCACTTTCTTTCCGTCGGGTGTAAGAAAGGCCACATTCCTTATAGCGCCGGGTACATTCGAGTCTATGCGTACGGAGCCGGGCCGTACGAACTTGCTGGCATGGGCGATGATATAATAGGAGGTGTTGCGGCTCGTCAATGTCCCGCCGACCGTGATGGTCACCGCTCCCATGCAATTTGTACAGCCTCCCTGGGTATGGGGATAATAGTTCGGGTCGGACGCGAGGTTCCATTCCAGCACATTGCGGCTCCAGTTGCGGGGCGCACCGATGATCAGGTTGCGCATATGCCAGTCGAAGTCGCCTCCGAAATTGCCGGGCCCTCCCACATACTGCTCCGTGAAATAAATATTCTTTGTAGGGAATTCATTATGCACGGTGGTCAGGGCGCTGATGTCCCCCGCATAGAGATGGAAGGCGGAACCATCTACAAAAGGGCTGGCCCCTGCATCGTTCAATACATCCTCGGGATACCCTGGCTGGTCGCAGTTGTGATCCCAGCAGATGATCTTGGTGGAAAGCGCCGCGGTCTGGAAAGCAGGTCCCAACGCATTCTTGATAAAATCCGCTTCTTGTCCCGATGAAAGCACCATGCTGGGATTGTTGTAGGGATTCTGCGGCTCGTTCTGCGGAGTGACGGCATCGATGGTGATGCCCAACGCCTTCATGGCCTGTATATACTTTACGAAATACTGCGCATATGCCTTGTAATATTTGGCCTGTAAGGTCCCTCCCACACTGGTATCGTTGTCCTTCATCCAGATGGGGGCTGACCAGGGAGTGGCAAGGATCTTTATATTGGGCGCCAGCGTCAGTATCTGCTGCAGCACGGGGATGAGGTCGGTCTTGTCGTCGCCGAGGTCGAAATGAACGAGATTCGTATCGGGGGAGGCGGCGGTCCCGCTGTCGTCATAGGAAAATACCCGGGCGCTGAGGTCGGATGCACCAATGCTGATCCTAAGGTAGCTCACCCCGATGTGATTGCCGTCGGTGGCAAAAAGCTCGGTGAGCAGAGCTTGTTTGTCCGGAGCGGACATATGATTGATGAGGTAGGCGCTGCCCCCTGTGAGACAATATCCAAAACCATCGATGGGCTGATAGGTCCTGGCGCTGTCCACGGTGACGATGAGCCCGGTGGGTGAACCGGCCTTAAAGGTCAGATTGGCCTGCTGCTGGAAGAGAACGCTCCCGCTGGACTTGGTGAGGTAAAAACTGACATCCGGACCTGTCTCTACAGGAGGAGGCGGGGTCGAGGCATCATTCTTTTTCCCGCAGCCGGTGGATAGGACTGACAATACGGACACCCAGGACAGGAAGCAGGCCATCGTTAAATTCATCTTCATATGCATCAGCTTTAAACAGCTGCTAAAAATACTAAAAAAACAGGAGGTTCCCACATGTTTAAGAGATTAATTCTCATTATGTTATATTGCATCACTACGTCATAACACCGGAATGTCAGTAAAACCTCCCCTTACCCGACAATTTGTCTCTGATCATTGCTTGGCAAAACTTTTGTCTACCTTACCTTTGTGCCACCAAAAACGCGGATACGCGTTTTGTCTGGAACCATAGGTTCCGACCGAGAAGGACTGTGACGAAGCAGGTCCGCCGAAGGTCTACAGACGTTAACGCTTACTGAAAATACGCGAGCGTATTTTCAGTAGATCAATTTTGACCAATATGAACGATATGAATATGAACATAGATGACATCAACAACGATATGGAAGACATGAATACGGACGAGAATGTCGCGGGTACTACCCATCTCAACGACAGCCTGCTGGAAGATGAAGTGGAAAAGCTAAAGCAGGAGGTTCAGGATCAGAAGGATAAGTATCTCCGTCTCTTCGCCGAATTTGACAATTTCAGGAAACGCAGCGCCCGGGAGAACCTGGAGATACGCCAGACGGCAGGCAAGGAGGTGATCATTTCCCTCCTGGATGTACTGGACGACTGTGAAAGGGCTGAAAAACAGCTACAAAGCGCCGAAAACATCGACCAGATCAAGGCCGGTGTCCAGCTGGTGTTCAACAAGCTCCGGAGTACCCTGCAGGCCAGGGGATTAAAACCCATGCAAAGCATCAACACCGACTTCGACGTGGAGAAGCACGAAGCCATTACCGAAGTACCCGTACAGGATGAAAAATTAAAAGGCAAGGTCATCGACGAAGTACAGAAAGGCTATTATCTGAACGATAAGATCATCCGATTTGCCAAAGTGGTGGTTGGCAAATAAAACAGGTCCGGGCGCATACCGCCAGGACAATTAAATCGAGCATCTATTTATGTCTACAAAGAGAGATTATTATGAAATACTCGGCGTCATAAAAACTTCATCCGCCGAGGAGATCAAAAAGGCTTACCGCAAGGTAGCCATGCAATACCACCCCGACCGCAACCCCGGTGACAAAGCCGCAGAAGAAAAGTTCAAAGAGGCAGCCGAAGCGTATGAGGTATTGAGCGATGAGAATAAAAAGGCGCAGTACGACCGTTATGGTCATGCGGGCGTATCCGGCAATGGTCGTGGATTCAACGGCAACCCCAACATGGAGGATATATTCAGCCAGTTCGGGGACATTTTCGGGGACGATCTCTTCGGCAGCTTTTTCGGAGGCGGCCGGCGTGGAGGCGGCGGCTCCCGCGCACGCGGTGTGAGGGGCAGCAACCTCCGGGTAAAGATCAAGCTCAACTACGAGGAAATAGCCAAAGGCGTCACCAAGAATATCAAGGTAAAAAAATACGTCACCTGCAATACCTGCACCGGCAGCGGCGCCAAGGACAAAGGCAGCATACAGACCTGTTCCACCTGCGGCGGCAGCGGCCAGGTACGCAAAGTCACCAGCACCTTCCTCGGACAAATGCAAACGGTGACTACCTGTCCCACCTGTAATGGAGAAGGTTCCACCATCACTTCAAAATGTACGGTTTGTAAGGGAGAAGGACGCGTATATGGTGAAGAAACGGTGACCATCGACATCCCCGCGGGCGTAGGGGAAGGCATGCAGCTCAGCGTAGGCGGACGAGGCAATGCGGGAGAAAGAGGCGGCATGCCAGGCGATCTCATCATCCTCATCGAAGAAGAAGCACATCCCGAGCTGCATCGCGATGGTCTCAACGTCGCCTATGAGCTTCATATATCCTTTTCGGACGCGGTCTTTGGCATGAATGCGGAAGTCCCCACCATCGACGGCAAGGCCAAGATCAAAATACCACCCGGCACACAGAGTGGAAAGATCTTCCGTCTGAAAGGCAAAGGGTTCCCCGGTGTCAATTCTTACGAAAAAGGCGATCAGCTGATACATGTCAGCGTCTGGACGCCCCAGCATGTCACCCCCGAAGAAAAGGCGATACTGGAGAAGTTGGGCGATTCACCCAATTTCCAGCCCAAGCCGGATAAGAACGAACGCAGCTTCTTCGACAAGGTGAGAGAAATGTTTAGCTAAGCTTTATCGTCCACCGAGGTGTCCTGGCCCGCCGGGGCCGGGCCCAGGAACGGTCTTTCTATTCGTCGACCTTTCGTCTCTTCTGATGCCCGTAGATCTTGCGGGCCTTTTCAATGAGGCCGATAAACTCCTGTTGCATCCCATCATTGGGGTCGCTGGATTTTTCCGCCAGCTGCACCACTTCTTTCCAGCTGGACTGAGGGATGAACTTCGAGCGTTTCAGGAGTCCCCCGAACAAGGCGATGGAGGATGCAAACCGGTAGCAAGGTTGCAATTCTTCGAAAGGCGTCAGGTCGGAAGAGCAGGTATATGCGGTGGACTTCCCAATGGAGTCGTGCGGCAGCTTGTAATTCAACACCACCCTTGCCAGTCTGTCCTTATCCGTCATCTCGATGCTGTCGGGGTCGGTAGGACTGATCTCGAATAAGGCCAGCAGCGAATGTCCCGATCCTACTTCCCCACCCTGCACTTCATTCAGGCTGTCGGAGAGAACTTTTACCTTATTGTCGAATCCTATCAGCCTGTAATCCTTTACCAGCGTGGGATTGAAGGATATATTCAAATAGGCGTCGTCCGCCACGGCATATACGGTCTGTGTAAATTCACGCACCAGCACCTTTTCGGCCTCCCGCTCGTCATCCAGGTAGGCGAAGTTCCCATTCCCCTTCTTGGCCAGGGCCTCCAGCTTCGAATCCTTGTAATTACCCATACCCACCCCAAGGCAGGTAAGATAGATACCCCATTGCTTATGCATGGTCACCAGTTTTTCCAGCTCGTCCTCCGACGTTTCTCCCACGTTGAAATCGCCATCGGTGGCCAGGATCACCCTGTTGTTACCGCCTGCAATGAACTGCGACTTGGCCACCCGGTATGCGGCCCTGATACCAGCCTCTCCGGGCGTCGGCCCGCCAGGAGACAGGTCCTCGATGGACTTTTGTATCTTTTTCTTATCTCCGCCGGAAGTAGGAGGCAGCCAGACCCCCACGGTACTGCCATAAACGACGATGGACACCGTGTCGATGTCCCGCAGGTTATTCACCAGCAAGGAAAAGGCGGACTTCAGCAAAGGCAGCTTATTGGGCAGGTCCATGGACCCGGATACATCTATGAGAAATACGAGATTGGCGGGTGGTATCTTGGCGGGATCCAGCTTGCGTGCGCAGACCTTTACAAACAATAGCTGATCATTTTCGTTCCACGGGCATTCCGACAGACTGCTTCGGATGGAGAAACAGCTGTCCCTGGGCGGCTCGCTATAGCCGAAATTGAAATAGTTCAACAGCTCCTCGATACGCACGGCATCGGGTGGTATGGTGCTGCCCATGTTCAGGAACCTCCGCACATTGCTATAGCTGGCCTTGTCGATGTTGACGGCAAAACCCGTCTCGGGAAATCTTGACGCGGGCACAAATGCATTTTCCACCAGCGAGCTGTAGGTCTCGCTGCCCACGGTCCACCCCTTCCAATCCCCTCCTTTCAGGTCCTTTGTAAGGGACAAGAGCCGCTTCTTCGGCGCGGGCGGCGGATGATACAATAATTTTAAAGAAAGGTACTGGTATTCGTTGGCGTCTACATGTACGGTGGAGGTCTGATATCCGTCTGCTGAAAGCGTAAGCGAGTCGCCGGGTTGGGACACAGGTATCCCGAACTCTCCGGAACTCCCGGAATGATATAAATACCCGCTGGAATGAAGCAGTATTCTCACATTTGGCAAGTAACTATTGTTCTCATCCTTTATCTCACCCCTCAGATAATATTGCCCGTAGGACGAGTGCAATAAAAGACAGCCAATAACAAAAATGGCTACATTTTTCAATGGGATATTTTGATTCTTAAATTACTACGAACTTTATGCTTTGTCAAGCATCACTTTGTTAAAGTACCCGCCACAACCGGCTCGCTGGCCTGTCAAAGCCCCCTACTCTATCAACTTATAAATGGAGGGGATATTGCGCCCCAGCCCATCATAATCCAGTCCATACCCCAGCAGGAACTTATTCGGCACCGCAAACCCCAGATAATCCACGGAAATGGGGTACACGGTGGCCTCGGGTTTGTGCAGCAGGGCCGCGATCCGCAAACTGGCAGGCTGCATATGCTCCAGCTGCGGTAAAAACTCACTCAGCGTCTTGCCGGTGTCTACAATGTCCTCGATAATGACCACATGCCTCCCGATCAGGTCCGTATCCAGTCCAATGGCGGTGATCACATGCCCGGATGACTTTGTCCCTTTGTAAGAAGCCAGCTTGATAAAACATATCTCGGCCTCGATGGAAATAGCCTTGAACAGGTCCGACGCGAACATAAAGCTCCCGTTCAGGATAGCGACAAACAAAGGCATCTTCCCGGCATAATCCCGGTTGATCTGCTCTGCGATCCCCTTTATCTTACTCTTTATCAACTCCTCGCTTAAATAAGGCTCGAACTCCTTATCGTGTACCCGGACAATGGACATCCTCTTTGATTTAGTTAACAGTTTTGGTTATCACCGGACGGGTCGGCGCGGAGGACTGCAGATAGATCTTTTCTCCCGCAGCCGGCTGCCCATCTGATGTCATCTGATTCATTTCCAACAGGTCCTGGAATCGTACTCCTTCTGCCTGGCATATGTCATACAACGACTCCCCTTCTTGTACGATATGAAATTCCACGGCCCCCGTCCTGCGCTTACGCTGCAGAAAGAGCAGCTGGTCCTTTACCACTACGTCCTCTTCCTTCAGATCATTGAACTCCAGCAGCCGGGCAAGTTGCAGCTCGTATTGGTTAGCAACGGCCAGCAGCGAAGTCCCTGCTTTGACAAAGACTACCCGGGTACGGTTGATCTGGAATTCCCCCTCGGGATAGCTCTTTTGAGGACCCGTCCCCGCCGGCTGCACTACCGCCCCGCCGGCGCCGGGAGTCACCACTACGGCAGGCCCCTGGTTCATCGCGGTCAACGGTTGAGCAGGGCTACCGGGCACCGTGAGCACCACCTCGTCGGAAGGCTTTATCTTACCCATGGCAATAAGGGAATACTGGTTCAGGTTGTAATCCTGTATGTATTTTATAAGTATCTGGGAATAACGGACATTGGTAGCATACCCCGCCTTGCGGAGCCCATTGGCCCAGGCCTCGTAATCCGCCGGGTCAAGGTTGAAAAGAAAGGCATAACGGCTGCCTTTTTTTAAGAAGTCGGAATGATCCCGGTAGGATTCGGCAGCGGTGGGATAGCTGCGAAAACATTCCCCCCGGGCGTCATCGTCATGGTATACCCTGTCCCCTGTCCATTCGTCCTTGCATTTGATACCGAAATGGTTGTTGGATCTTTTTACCAGGTCGCTGTTGCCGGCCTCGCTCTCGTGAATGCCTTGCGCCAGAGTGATGGAGGCTGGCACGCCCGTACGCTGCATTTCATTGATAGCCAGCGCTTTGTAAGTATTGATGTAGTTGATGACGTCAGGGTTGTTCTGGGCGTGAAGTCTTGCCCCATTTAGGATGATCCATGCTGCGAATAGAATTTGTTTTCCCTTCATGAAAGCCCCACATTGATTTTTTTCCGGATGAACAGCAGGCCGTCCCGGACGGTGAGCATTAGTTTTTCAACAGTATCGTCCTTTTCCACGTACTCGTTAAAAGCATGTATCGCCTTGGCGTTCTTATCATTAAGAGGGTTTTCCAGCACCTTCCCATGAAACAGCACATTGTCGGCAATGATCAATCCCCCAGGCACCAGTCGCGGCAGTACTAATTTATAATATTCTGTATAATTGACCTTGTCCGCGTCTATAAAAACTAAATCCCAGTCTTCATTTAGGACCGGGATGATCTCTAACGCCTGACCCCGGTGTAGTATTATCCTGTCCGGCATATTTGCCCGGCGGAAATAGCCCTCGGCGATATCGGCATCTTCATCCCGGAGCTCGATGGTGTGGAGCTTTCCGCCCTCGCGAAGTCCCGCGGCCAGACATATGGCGCTATATCCCATAAACGTGCCTATCTCCAGTATACGGCGGGGGTGCTGCAGACGGCTGATCATTTCCAGGAATTTGCCTTGCAAATGACCGCTCAGCATATGAGCATGCGCATGATGTTGGTAGGTGTAATCCGCGATCTCCTTGAGCAGGCCGTTCTCGGGAGAGGAGAACCGCTCCGCATAGTCCTGTGCCAATGGGTTGATAATATCCACGCCGAACGTTTCGGCAAAGATACGTCTTATGCCCGACACCTCCGGTCCGGGAAGCTCCTGTCCCGGGCACTGGCCCGGTGAGTCTCCTTTAAAAGTTAGGCTGCAACGAATGCTGCTGATAAAAGGCCAGCACATGCTGCGCTACCTCATCGGCCGTATCGGCGACTTTCAGCAGGTCCATATTATGCGGGGAGATATTCCCATGCTGGTGCAGCATGACCTCTTTCATCCAGCTCAACAGACCGCCCCAGTAGGAAGACCCTACAAGGATCAGGGGCACGGTCTCCATCTTGCCTGTCTGGATGAGCGTGGCCACTTCGAAAAATTCATCCATGGTGCCGAACCCACCCGGCATCATGATAAAACCCTGGGAATATTTGGTGAACATGACCTTGCGGACAAAGAAGTAGTCGAAATTCAGGTTAGCGTCCCGGTCGATATGCGGATTGCAATGTTGTTCAAATGGCAGCTCGATGTTCAGTCCCACCGACTTGCCTCCGCCCAGCTGCGCCCCTTTATTGGCGGCCTCCATAATACCTGGTCCCCCGCCGGAAATGATCCCGAAACCCTCTTCCGCCAATCGCTGCGCGATCTCGGTGGACAGCTCGTAATACTCTGTCCCGGGCTTGGTCCTGGCCGACCCGAAGATGGATATGCAAGGGCCCAGTTTGGCCAGTGCCTCGAACCCATCCACAAACTCAGCCATTATTTTAAAGATCTGCCAACTACTGTGTGCTTTTGATTCTGCCCATCTGCGCTGCTTGGACATACGGATCGTGTCATTCATACTGCATCTCGGTTTCGTTAGATATTGGATCTAAGTATCTAATCCTATAACGAGACAGATCGGAATTTAGTTTGTCACAGTGTCTCTTTTTGAGACAAGCAATAGTCCGATAAAGGTGAGGATACCATTGATCAGCAGCAGCTCTATCCCTATCTGGAACCCATTCAGCCACTGTACGGAATATTTACTGAGGAAATAGCAAACCACGGGCGCCGCCAGACAGATGACAGTGATCGCACCGGTGTCGGGTAGATGCCGCCGGGTGAAGATCCCAAAGGCAAACAGCCCCAGCAAAGGTCCATAGGTATACCCGGCCAGCTCGAGGATGACGCCGATGATGGACTTATTATCGATCCATTTGAATACGAGTATGCATAGCAGGAATATAATGGCAAAAGTCCCATGCACGGTCATACGGGTCTTTTTCTTCTGCTGCTCGCTCCATCCCGTGCGTTCCCGAAGTCCCAGTATATCGATGCAAAAGCTGGAGGTCAGTGCGGTCAATGCTCCGTCGGCGCTGGGGAAGAGCGCGGATATGAGCCCGATGATAAAGAGAATGGAGACAGCCCTGGGCATGGCATGCAGGGCCAGCGTGGGGAAGAGATCATCCCCTATCACGTTATGACCATCCAGCAGCAGTTGGTTCCCCTGGTAGGCAGCCCCATTGTGCAGGACGAACAGATATAACAATCCGCCCAGCAGGAGAAAAAGAAAGTTCACCAGCACGAGTATCAGGCTGAAGGAAACCATATTCTTTTGGGAATCCTTCAAGTTCTTTACGCTGATATTCTTTTGCATCATCTCCTGGTCCAGGCCCGTCATGGCGATGGTGATGAACATACCTCCCACTATCTGCTTCAGGAAAAAGCCCTTGCTGTTGACATCCCAATTGAAGATGCCCGTAAAGCTCTTTTCATCCAATGCCTGCATGGCGGCGCCAAACGAAAGGTCCATATGCTTCAGCATATAGACGATGCACACGACGAGCCCTATCAGCATAAAGGTGGTCTGCAGCGTATCCGTATATACGATGGTCTTTACGCCGCCCTCGAAAGTATACAGCAGTATCATCAGCAGGATGACAAAGGTGGTCACGCCAAAAGGCACGCCCATATCTTTCAGGATAAAGAAATGCAGCACATTGATCACGAGATACAGCCTTGCCGTGGCGCCCACGGTGCGGGAAATGATAAAGAAGAGCGCCCCCGTCCGGTAGGCCACCTTGCCGAACCTCGTCTGTAAATAATTATAGATAGAGGTAAGATGCAGCCGGTAGTACAAGGGCAACAGCACATAGGCAATGACGAAATAACCAAGGAAGTATCCGATCACCACCTGGAAATAGCCGAACCCCTTATGGACATCCCCCGCAAAGTCTCCCACCGTGCCGGGTACGGAGACAAAGGTCACACCGGACAAAGAAGTGCCGATCATACCAAAGGCCACAAGCATCCAGTTGGAGCTGCGATTGCCTATAAAGAACGAGTCGTTATTGGAATGCCGGGAAGTACGCCAGGCCACTCCCAGCAACAGCAGGAAGTATCCGATCACAAAGGAGAACAGTAGCAATGAGGACATGGGCAGTAATATTCAGGCCGGAAATTAGGAAATACACGGGTAATATATCAATTTTAATTTTGAATAAACCCTGGGACGAACCACAGGTTCGTCGGCCGAAGGCCAGACATTGGCGATATGGGGCAATTGAATTATATTTCGCGAAATTCAATTGCCCATTTTATGCAAATTTCATCCGTTGCTGTTTTTTGTGGATCACAAAATGGAAAGGACCCGTTGTACGCTCAACATACAGCCCAGTTGGGCAGATCGCTGGCCCTTGCGGGACTACAGATCATCTATGGCGGAGGCAATGCGGGTCTCATGGGTGTGGTAGCCAACGCGGCCCTCGTGGAAGGCGGCAAGGTCATCGGCATCATCCCGGAAAGATTGAAGGAATGGGAACGTCATCACAGCGGGCTGACGGAGCTGGTGGTAGTCCCCGATATGCATATCCGTAAAAAGATGATGTATCAACGCTGCGATGCGGCCATCATCCTTCCGGGCGGATTCGGAACCCTCGACGAGCTCTTCGAAATGCTGACCTGGAATCAGCTGAAGATACACGATAAGAAGATCTATATGCTCAATACGGCCGGCTTCTATGACCCGCTGAGGCTACATCTCCAGCACCTGGAAAAAGAAGGGTTCCTCTACGACGCCCTGGAAGAAAGGATGAGATTCTGTCCTACCCCCGCCCAGATCATGGAAAGGCTGGCCGAAACAGACAAGCCCGGTACAGAAAAATTTGCGTAGTCAAATAACTACACGTATATTTGTAACCAAATAGCTACGCAATAAATTTTACAACGATGAACCCCAAGGTTGATAAATTTATAGACAGAGCCACCCAGTGGCGGAAGGAGTACGAGAAGCTACGGTCGATAGCCCTCGACTGCGGGCTCACCGAGGAGCTGAAGTGGGGATGCCCCTGCTACGTCTACCAGGACGGCAATATCGTTCTCATACATGGATTCAAAGAATACTGCGCGTACCTGTTCTTCAAAGGCGCCTTGCTGAATGACCCCAACGGCATCCTGATCCAACAGACGGAGAATGTACAGGCTGGACGTCAGATCCGATTTACCAACCTTAAGGAGATAGTCAGGCTGGAACGCATCCTCAAAGCCTATATCTACGAAGCCATCGAGGTGGAAAAGGCAGGGTTGAAAGTGAAGCTCAAAAAGACGGCCGAATACGCCATACCGGAAGAGTTCCAAAAGCGGCTGGATAAAAGCGCCTCCCTGCGAAAAGCGTTCGAGGCATTGACGCCGGGACGGCAAAGAGGATATATCCTTTATTTCTCCTCCGCCAAACAAGCCAGGACCAGGCTGTCGAGGATCGAAAAATATATGCCCCATATCCTCGATGGAAAGGGGCTGGACGACGAATGAGCCGTCGCCGCCGTCACCGCCGGTGCAGATATACGTCGAACCCCGCCTTGATCACCGGCAGCGGATGACCATTGAAGTCATTATAGGGAGAATTCTTATTCCCCAGCACATCGAACATCAAAGAGATATAAAAGCTGCCATCCCCAATGACGCGCTGTCCATAGCCTAAACCCAGCAGCAGGCTGGAAGCGCCGGTGTTATACGAATATTCTCCTCCTCCCGGCCCCATATATTTCGCGTTGCCATTGATCCAGTTGTATTCCGGCTGCGCGGTTAAAAAAAGAAAGGGTAATGGATAAGCCCGCGCAAAAACTCCTCCGCCATAGTTGAAGATATGATACCGGGTATTATCCAAATACGGATCGGCCCTTATGGAGTTATAATTGAAATTGACCAGCACACCCGCATCCAGCCAGTTATTGAGCGAATAGCCGATCTCCGGCGTGGCCCCTACATTGAACTGATAGGAGCCGAACCCCAATGCAAGACTGCCTCCTACAAAAAGATTCTCCTTCTGCAATCCCCCTCCGGCAGCGGCATCCGAATACGTATATACCTTCTTTGGCATATGCTCCTGTGCAACGGCTCCCAGCGTCGCAATAAGACAATAGCCCGCGAATAAGAACTTCTTTAACATACTTCAATAGGCTTTTAATTTCTCAGTACGGTGTCATCGGCAAAAAGGATGCTTCTCCGTGACTGCGAATATCCCTTAAAATTTGTGTAAAATTAAGATGCGTTCCCTATTCTGCCAGGATAATTATTTAAGGCTTGAAAGAAGGGCACAGCGACTGTCTCCTGTTCCCATTGTACTCATTGTAGAAACCCTGACTGGTAAGCGCAAACTCGTAAGCCCCAAATCCCCCGTCATAGTGCTTGAGGGTAGAAGTGGTGACATCGTATGTGAAGGTCAGCTTTATATTCTTATAAATGAATCCGATCATGGGAATGATGGCATCGCCGGCCCTGTAGTAGAGACCGCCTATTACCTGCTGGTCGCCATCATCCTTGAGGTTGTACTGCGCATTGATCCCCAGAACGGCCTCGGAAGAATTCGCCATGGAGGTGTAATACCCCATGGGATTGATGATCACCTGGTCGCTGGCCTTGATGCTGGCATTGATGAACCCTATATAACGGCGGGGGATCCTGGAGTCGAACCCGGCGGGGTCGGTGCTGAAGAAAGACTCCCTGGCCCGGTTGATATGCTGTACGGAGAATCCCGCGTTCAGATACATCTTGTTGGTGGGAAAATAGGCATAGTTCAATCCTATCTGCATGTCGAAATACGTCACATTCGGCTGATCGATGACGACGCTGGTGGGCAGCTGTGCGTCGAAGAAATGTCCGTCGAACTGGTCGGGGAATTTCAGCTGGCTGGTATTGATCCGCTTGTTGATAAATCCCGCATTGAAGCCGGCGGTGATCAGGCTGGAATAACCCACCATCTGGTGATAAGCAACAGAACCATAGGCCTCGGTAGAGGTCAGGGTGCCGGAACCCGCATCGTCACGGAGCAGCACGCCGCCTATCCCCATCCATCCATTCTCGATCCTGTTGCGGAATACCTGCGCATCCCCCCAGATGCTCATGGTTCGGTACGGCACGGCCATCACAGGGGACCATTGATCCCGGTAGTTCGCGCCCAGTCTGAAATCCGCATCGGGAATAAATCCGGTATTGGCGGGATTGGTAGTAAGCGGAGAATTGAACCATTGGGAGAAATGGAGGTCCTGGGCATGCCCTTGCAGCACTGCCAGCAACATGCACCAACCCATGAACGATATTTTTTTCACACTACCCCGCATATATTTTGTCCAACAAAGGGGCCTGCTTTCGAATGTACCCCCTTTGTTGGAAGTATCTAATGTCTGTCCTTCGGACAACGGACCTCCGGTCCGTTTGGTGACCATACACCGGCCCTGTCCACCCGGAGGCTCCCACCTCCTATTAAAGTAACGTTATTGACGTCTTTTTGGTTGTCTTTCTCCTTAAAATACCCGGCTGCCGGCCCACGGCAATTACCGTATCAGCGTCACATCCCCCTTCTTCGTCACATGCCTGCCGTCCGAGAACTCCGCATCCAGGGTATACGCATATACACCCATCGGCTGCAGGACTCCCTGGTAGGTGCCATCCCAGCCAATGTCCTGGTCCGTGGACTGGAACACCATCTGCCCCCACCGGTTGTATATCCTCAATATCATCTTGTCTATCCCAAAGCCCGCCACCTTGAAGATACTATTTTGCCCAAACCTGCCGGGCGTAAAGGCATTCGGCATATCCAGCAAGGGATTGATCAACGTAGCTACTGCATGACAGACGGTGTCGGTGCAGTCATACTGGTTATAGGAGACTAGACAAACATTGAACGTGTCTGTAAATTTATACAAATGTTGGACAGTATCCTCTTTTGTCGTCATTAAAGTATCCCCATCTCCAAAATCCCATTTGTACCTGTTGGCTCCGGACGACCCATTGACAAATACTATCGGCGTATTGGATACGGGCGGTGACGGGCTAAAGGTGAAGCCGGCGGTAGGCCGGGGGCTCACGATCAGAGGCGACATCACCGTATCATCCTGCTTATTACAGGTGTTATTGTCGAATGCGGTCAGCTTCACGGTGTAATTGCCGGGCGTCTGGTATACGTGCGTGGGCGACGACAGGGTAGATGTATTGTCGGGACTGGAAGGATCGCCAAAATCCCATTGGAAGGTCTGGCCGCCCAGCGACGTATTGTTGAAAACGGCCGTATAAGGCGCACAGCCAAAGGGCGGCGTCTCGAACAAGGCCACGGTATTGGGGGAGACCCGCAGGGTATCGATGATCTCGTCGGGTGAGTTGCAATACCCCGTATCGATAAGTGACAAATGAACGAAATAGGTGCCGGGGGTCGTATATAGGTGCGTGATCGACGAGCCGTTGGGGCCCGCATTGATCCGGCCTGCCGCATCGCTAAAGGTCCAGACGATGGAAGTATCATCCAACGGCTTGGAGCCCGGGGCCAGGGTAGACAGGTTGGTAAACTGGTAGTTCAGGATATGACAGTCGACGCCCACTTTCTGATGGCTCATATCCAAAAAGACCTTGTCGGTGCGTCCGCTGACGATCCTGTAGGCGGTGTCCCGGACATTACAGCTGTTGCTGTCGATGGCTACCATCATCACCTTGTAAGACCCCTTGGTATAATAGGTGTGTGTCACCGAATAGCTGGTGGTAGCCGTATCGGGACCGCCATCCCCGAAATTCCATATATAGGACTTGGCATTGCGTATCGTATCTTCGAATACGGCATCCAGGGGAACGCAGCCGGTGGTATCTCCCAGCCGGCCGTTGACGGAAGCCCGCAGCCCCGCCGCTACCCCCGCGAAATTGAAGGCGATCTTGATGGCAGCCAGGTTACAGCCCGTGGGAGCCGCCCCATTCCTGGGCGACCAGACCCCGGCGGTGGTGGGGAAAGGCTTGGCGGTGCCGGTATTGCAATTGGCGCACACGGCCTGGTAAATGATACCGAACTGGTCATAGCGGCTGGTGCCGCCATCCACATGCTCGCTGATGCTCTTATTGTTGTCGTCCTGCCCATAAAAAGTCCCATAAAGCAGGGCGGACGCATTCTTCTTGATGACGATGAAATAAAAATCCCGGTTGTCCGTCAGCTTCTTGATAGCGTCGGAGGTCACGGGCATACCGACCGTGCCGGCCAGCCCATAGTTGTCGGCCTGTCCCGCAATGATCCATCCCCCCCATCCGGATATGTACAGGTTCTCGCAACGGTCTACCAGGAACGCCACGGGAGAGATATTGGGCAGCTTGCCATTGGGCGTGCCGAAGGTGGTGGAGAAGACAAAGCCGGACAGATCGTTCTTTAGCTTGGAGACGAACTGCTTGGCTCCGGGATTGATGAACTGCACGTTGGACGTGACGGGCCAGGTCCCATTGGTAGTACCCATGATATAAGGAGCCCCATCCCTGTCGATCTGCAGCCCATAAATAGCATCGGCGGCGCCCGTACCAAAATAGCTGGTCTGCTTTTGCACCTGACCATCGGCGGATATCACGGAGACAAACCCGTCACAGGGACCACCCTGGTATGAGCTCTGGAAGGCATTGGACTTATTCCCCGGAAAATTCTTGCTGGTAGTAGCTCCGGCCACATAGATATCCCCGTTCAGGGGGTCGGACTTCAATACGAAAACGGCATCCATACCGCCGCCCCCCAAAAAACTGCTCCAGATGATATGGTTACAGGCGGGATCTACCTTTATCACGACGGCATCCTGTCCGCCCCCTCCATATTTGGGCTGAAATACGCTGCCACGGATGGGGAACAGGCCCGCGGGGTCCGATGACTGGGTCGAAGCCCCTATCAGGATATTATTGGAAGCATCCAGCACCACTTCACTGCGGCTGTCGTCCCCATAATTCCGTATCAGGGAATCCGCCCTTTCATTACGGCTCCTCAGCTGGTCGCCCATATTCACGCAATCATTGCCCGTCCCGCCGATCCTGATACAGCCTGTCAGCACGCTGCCCGTAGGGTCCAGTTTGGCGACGAACAGGTCGGCAGCCCCGCCCGGGCCTTCCCTGGTCTTGTAAGGGAAGTCGGTCGAATAGCTTCTTCCGATGACCACGAGATTTCCCTGTCCATCCGAGATCATGCTATGCGGTGTCTCGCTGTCGGCGCCGCCCAGGTAGGTTGCAAATATCTTTGCCGAACCATTGTTGCTGAATTTTATGATCCCCACATCAAACTCCCCACCGCCATACCTGGGCTGCAACACCCCGGTATTCCACGGGAAGGCGACGCTAAAGACAATACCCCCCGCGAAAAATGTTCCTCCGGGACCTGGCGTGGCCGTAAAACCCCAATTGCTGACCTTGCTGCCCGTGAAAGTGCAAAATACCAGCGTAGGATCGATGATCAGGGTCGAACCCTCGTCGTAATCGGCCACTTTGAAGCTCACGGTATTCCCGTTCCTGATGACGAACTTCGACCGTACGGGTACACGTCCTTTTGCGTCGAACTGAAAGGTGGACGGCTCCAGCTCCTTCACCTGTCCCACGGATGTATTCACCAGCAGCTGTCCTTTCTTGATCTGGAGTCCGTCGGCGCCCTCGTACTGCATGGCTATCTGATTCACATTTCCCCCGGGATGGACAATGATCTCGTATTTCAATTGTCCTTCGTTGGTGTAATAGCGGAGGTCGATGTTGGGATAAATATCTTTATAGGTCACTCCTTGGTAACCCACGCAATGGCTGGTCCATTTGGAAGGATCATTGCCGATGAAGTAATTGTTATACCCCGGAGCAGGCTTGTCGGGGATGATGGTAACGCCCTCATTGGCGCCGACGAAAGTGACACGATAGGCATGGGAGTGAATGAGCACATCGTCCGGGTCTGCCGGTGTGCCACCGCCACCGGAGCCACTGCCCGTACCGCCGCCCGGAGCGCCCTTGACAGGCGTAGAAGAAGCAGCCGCTTTCACGTTGCCCGGAGACGACGGTTGAGGTCCGACAGGATGCCGGTGCGCCACGGTCATCTTCGCCAGGTCATCGGGATTATTCAACAGTACGGTAAACCCTGTTTTTTGAAGAAAGAATGCCCCGGTATTCATCTCGCCCCTGAAATTCACCCGGCTGTCCCACTGCCCCTTATTCTCCACGAACTCTATATTGGAAACCCCGTCTTGCGCAAGACAGGAGGTGACGACAGCAAGCAATGCCAATACCAGTATGGAAGCGTTTTTCTTCAAGTTAAGCTTTTTACAATGTACGAAATATCCGTCGCAAACTATTTACCGGACTAACGTAATATCTCCCTTCCTCGTCACGTGCGTACCGTCGGAAAACTCAGCTTCCAACGTATAAGCATATACATCCATAGGTTGTAAATTCCCTCTGAATGTGCCATCCCATCCCATATCGGGATTGATGCTTTGGAATACCATCTGACCCCAGCGATTGTAGATCCTGAAGTTCATACGGACGATGCCGAATCCCATCACTTTTATGATGCTGTTCTGCCCAAACCGTCCCGGCGTAAATGCATTCGGTACATCCAGCAGGGGGTTGATCAGCGTGGCCACGGGGTGGCAGACAGTGTCGCTGCAGCCGGCCGAATTGAATACGACCAGGCATGCCTGGAAGGTATCGGTCTTCATATATTGATGCTTGGCGCTGTCCCCCGTGAACTTGACCTCGGAGCTTCCATCCCCGAAGATCCATTCCCATTTTACGACATCCGGCGAATTGGTCGGGAAGAAGGAGGTCGGCGTATTGGGCGTAGGCGGATCGGGCGTGGTGGTGAAGTCACCCGAAGGCTTTGGCAGCAGGGTGATCGTCACGGAAGTATCCGCATTGACATTACAGGTGGCAGGGTCGGTGACATGCAGCTTGACAGTGTACTGACCGGGATTGATATAGAAATGATCCGGCGGCGTCCTGTCCGTGGAGGTGCTACCATCCCCGAAATCCCAGAGATAGGTCTGACCACCCAGCGAGTTGTTGTCGAAATGGATATATCCCGGGGCGCATCCCGTGTCGGGCGTGGATATGATCGCTACTACATTCGTGGCGATATACAGCTGACGGGTCAATGTGTCCGGCGCATTGCAATAGTTCGTATCGACGAGGATCAGGTTCACATTGTATGTCCCGGCGGAGGGGAAAGTATGATGTTCCAGGTCGGTGACGGCCTGACGAGGTATCACCGTGCCGTCGATGATCCAGGTGAAGGCGGTGTCCGAAAAAGGCAGCGCGGTGCCCGTAGGCTGGGACAGGTTGGTAAACGTATAGTTGAACGATCCGCAAGGCCCCGATAGCTGGTAGCTGAAATCCACATTGGCGCGGTTGTCCTTTACCGTAATATTGTGATAGACGGTGTCCGCTACATTGCAGGAGTTGCTGTCGATGGCGATCAGCATCACCCTGTAGATCCCTACATTGGTATAGGTATGCGCCTCGGTGTAGCTGGTAGTGGCCAGATCGGGTGTGCCGTCCCCAAAACGCCAGATATAGCTCTTGGCGCGGCGTACGGTATCGGTGAATGTCACATCCAGCGGCGCACAGCCCAGGCTATCCCCTCTTCCCTCCAGATTCACCTTCAGCCCCGCGGTGACGCCCGCGAAATTAAAGGCGATCTTTACAGCGGCCTCGTTACATCCATTGACACCCGTGCCGTTGCGTGGAAAGACCACGCCGGTGGTGACAGGGAATATATTGGCGGGTCCGCCGCAGTTGGCGCAAATGGACTGGTAGATGACCCCCTGCTTGTCGAATCTGCTGGTACCCCCATCCACATGATCACCCAGCGCACCCTGGGGCTGCCCGAAGAAGCTGCCGTACAGCTGGCTGGCGGCATTCTTCTGCAATACAAAGAAGTAAAAGTCCTCCCCATCCGTCAATGCTTTGATGGGGCCGCCGGTGACGGTGAGCCCGGTGGTCTTGGAGTTATTGTATTTGTCGCCGACGTCGATGCCTCCGCCCCATCCCGATACATATACGTTCTCGCATCTGTCTACGAGGAAGGCCGTGGGAGAGATATTGGGGAATGCCACGCCCGCAGGACCGAAGTTAGCCGAGTACACGATGCCGGAGAGGTCGGGCTGCAGCTTGGTAATAAATTGCTTTCCGGATGCCTGAGCGCTGCCCGCTCCCTGATTGAAGGGAGAGTTGACAATGGGTATCACCCCATAGGTCGTTCCCATGATATAAGGAAATCCCCTGGCGTCTACCTGGACGCCGTAGATCATATCCGTAGTAGTGGTGCCGAAATATCTTATAGCCAGCAGGGAAAGGCTGGTACCATTGTCCTGGATCATAGTAATGAGGCCGTCCACGCCTCCGTGATTCGAGGGGCCGATCGAGCCTGCCGCAGGGCCTCCCGCGCCGGATATATCACCGCTCAAGGTCCCGCCCGTCGCATACAATATATTGGTCAGGGGACTGATCGCCACCGAGAACAATGCATCCGCACCGCTGCCTCCAACATAGCTGCTGGCCATCAGCGTGGTGATATTCGGATCGAATTTTACGATAACTCCATCCTGCCCGCCGCCACTGGCCGATTGAAAAGCCCCCCTCGTTGGAAAGTTGGTGGATTGTGTACAGCTGGCGACAAAAATATTATTGTTGGCATCCAGCATGACCTCGGCACGGCCATCATCCCCATAATTGAGCCGCAGCTGCTGCGTGCCGATACCACCGGCATTTACATATTTGGGCGAGAAGTTTACTCCGTCATCGCCCGTGCCGCCGATCTTCACCGACCCGATGGGCGCCGAACCAGCCGCATTCAGCTTGGTGATGAAGATGTCGAAACCCGAGCTGGCATATTGCGAATTGGACGCGGGGACGGTGGGAAACTTCGTGGAGGTGGTCCGCCCCGTCACGATGAGATTGCCCTGGGCGTCACAGATCATACTATGCGGCTGCTCATCTCCCTCGCCTCCCAGATAGGTGGCATATACCACCGCCTTGCCGGTGCTGTTGAATTTCATGATGCCGACGTCGATGCTTAGCCGTCCTCCGGATTCTCCTTCCGACCCGTCGCCTCCCTGGAAACTACGCTGGAACGCCCCGCTGGTGGCGCCGAAAAGGTCGCCGGACGCCTCTCCTTCGTCAAGCACGATACCCCCAGCGTAAAAATTCCCTCCATTATCATACGTCGATGTATATCCCCAATTGTCGCTGCGGCTGCCGGTGAAGGTGCAGAAGATCTCCGAAGGGTCGATGACCAGCAATGCCCCGGGCGTCCTGCTCTTAACCCGAAAGCTGACCTTGTTGCCTTTCAGCACATAGTTGCAGGGCAGCATCGTCCTGCCCTTGTCATCCACCTGGTAAGACCTGGGTTCCAGCTCTTTCACATTGGCGACGGATGTCTTCACCACCAGCTGGTTCTTTTGCACGCTGAGCTGATCCTGTCCGTCATATTGCAGGATTATCTGCGAAGGATCGGCGCCGGGATGTACGATAAGATCATATTTCAACACGCCCTCGTTGGCGTAATAATGTATATCGATGCCGTCGTAAAGGTTCTTGAAGGTGACGCTCAGATAGATCTTTACATTCGAAGCCCATTTCGAAGGGTCCTTTCCAAGCAGGTAATTGTTGTAGTTGGGCTGCACCTTCTCCGCCACCACCTGTGGATGTGGATTGGCATTTACAAAGCTGACATGGTACATATGAGAGTGCAGTACCCAGTCGGCGGGAGAAGTCGCGCCGCCGGACGATCCCCCACCACCGGAACCGCTGCCCGTGCCGCCACCCGGAGTGCCTTTACCGCTGGTAGAAGCAGCCGCCACTTTTGCCCCCGTGCTCCCGCCGGAGGTCCCGCCCCCGGGAGTCCCGCCGGGATGTATCGACTCCCCATGCACCAGCTTGCCGATCCTTCTCAGGTCGGTGGTATCGTTCAGAAGGACGGAGAACCCTCCATTGCGCAGGAAGAACGCCCCCGTGCTCATCAGGGCACGGAACTTAATAGCTGTATCCCACTGCCCCTTGTTCTCAACAAATTCAAGGTCTGAATAGCCGGATTGCGCTGAACAGAAAAGGACAGATAAGGTAAAACAGAGAAAAAAAAGGCTGGATCTTCCCAATTTATTGAGTTTCAGATTTATAATGAATCCTTTTTGTTATGATATCTTACTCCACTGCGTCTTGCCCTGTTGCGCCTGCAGAAAGACCTTCAGCCCCGAATTTTCAGCCGCGTCAAGGTCGGGGTCCTCATCCAGCATCTTTTCAGCCTTGTCCCGTGCCAGCTCCAATAATTCCCTGTCCTGCACGATGTTAGCAAGCTTGAAATTCAGCATGCCGCTCTGACGGGTACCGCTGATATCGCCCGGCCCCCTCAATTCCAGGTCCTTTTCCGCAATTTTAAAGCCATTATTGGTGGCACACAGGGTGTTTAACCGCTCCCTGGCTTCTTTGTTTAAACGCGGGCTGGTTAATAATATGCAAAAGCTCTTTTCCTGCCCCCGCCCTACCCTGCCCCTCAATTGATGCAGCTGGGACAAGCCGAATTTCTCGGCGCTTTCTATCACCATCACCGTGGCATTAGGGACATTGACCCCTACTTCGATGACGGTGGTGGCGACCATGATCTGAGTATCGTTCTTTAGAAAACGTTGCATATTCGTCTCCCGCTCTTCCTGTTTCTGCCGCCCGTCTACCCTGCTGATCCAATATTTAGGCTCCGGGAACCAGGCCTTGATATTCTCATACCCCCTCAGTAAGTTCTCATAATCCACCTTTTCGGACTCTTCTATCAGGGGGAATATCACATATACCTGCCTCCCTTTTGCGATCTCATGCCGCATAAAATCCATCACTTGCGGCCTCCTGTCATCAAGACGATGTACAGTGACAATTGGTTGCCTACCAGGGGGTAATTCGTCCATAACGCTATAGTCGAGATCCCCATAGGCTGTCATGGCCAGGGTCCGTGGTATAGGGGTCGCGGTCATCACCAGCACATGCGGCGGGATCTCCGCCTTCTTCCAGAGACGGGCCCGCTGCTCCACTCCAAACCGGTGCTGCTCGTCCACAATGGCCAGACCAATATTCCGGAACTGGACGGCATCCTCCAGAACGGCATGGGTACCAATCAGAATATCCAGCTTTCCCTCCTTTGCCATTTCCAGCACCTCTTTGCGGGACTTTGATTTGGACGATCCCGTAAGCAGCCGCACATTCACCGGCATATCCTTCAACAGGGCGGAAATACCTTCATAGTGCTGCCGGGCTAAAATTTCAGTAGGCGCCATCAGACAGGCCTGGTAGCCATTGTCGATAGCCAGCAGCATCGCCAGCAGGGCCACGATGGTCTTCCCGCTGCCTACATCCCCTTGGAGCAGCCTGTTCATCTGCCGTCCGCTACCCGTATCCCGGCGTATCTCCTTCAACACTCGCTTCTGCGCGCCCGTCAGCTCGAAGGGAAGATGTTCGCTGTAGAACTTATTGAAGACCTCTCCTACTTGTCCGAACACTACCCCATGGGAATAACGATGTCGCCTGGTCTTGATCATCCCCAGCCGCACCTGCGCCAAAAAAAACTCTTCGAACTTCAGCCGGAGCATCGCCTGCTGGAACAGATCGGGATGGGTAGGGAAATGTATCTGCCTGTATGCCTCCCATCGGCCAAGCAGCCGCTGTGGCCGCCCTTCCGGGTCTATATACTCAAGGACATGCCCGGGCAGATTCTCGGGGACATCCCTTTCCTTTATCAGATTGATCAACGTCTGGGTCAGCTTCCCCAGTTGCCTGCCTCCCAGTCCCTTTGCTTTTAATTTTTCCGTGGTAGGATATACGGGCTCCAGAGTAGCCTGTCCCTCGGGCTGTTTTACCAGGGTCTCGATCTCGGGGTGCGTGATCTGGGGCGAACCCTGAAAAAAGCTCACCCGTCCATATACGAGAAATTCGGCCCCTACCTGTATCAGCTTCTGCAGACCACTGATCCCCTGGAACCATACCAGTTCCAGCGTGCCGGAAGCATCCTTCAGCTCGGCGACCAGCCGGCGCGTGCGCTTGTCCCCCAGCGTATTCACACTCATGATACGACCGGCTACCTGTATATAGTCGGTGTCCCCATCGATGTCCCTTATCAGGTTCACACGGGTCCTGTCCACATGCCGGTAGGGGAACAGGTTCAACAGATCATTAAAAGTGAAGATCTGCAGCTCCTTCTTTAAAAGGTCGGCCCGGTAAGGACCCACCCCTTTCAAATATTCGATAGGATTGCCAAGTATGGAAACGACCGCGCTGATGGGATGATCTTTCGGTAAAGTTACGGCTTTACATACACTTCGATCTGTCCCTTTGTCTCGAGACCACGTCGTGGCGCCAGGAAAGAATCCACCAGTCTGTACTCCTGCCGCAGGGAGTCCCTCACCCGGAAAGGGTAGAAATTATTCAGCGTAGGAATGTATTCGAAGAGCACGAGGTCATAATAGTGCTGCTGTATCCTTGTCTCGAATGTATCGGCCTGTCTGTTGAACATACCGACCCCTAAATGATACCACAACGGCAGCTGTGCATTCTTCTCCAGCTGAAAAGGGATCTCCTCGGCGAGAGGCGTCAGCTCGGACATGTTCAATACACGCAGGTTGCCGTTACGGCCGCGTTTGACAAGGTCCATATCCATCAGCCGGTGTATGCCTTCCGCCGTGGGAGCAGGCATGGTGATACGATGAAAAGAAGGCAGCCCGCATTCCACCCACTGATCCTGGGGGATATCCCTCACCGTATCCGTCGATATCTGGTAGGTTTGCCGGTTCACTACATTCTCTCCTGTCGGCGATGTGGTTACCTGATTGTGCGGGAGCACCTTCGAGACCACCCGTTGCGTATACTTCCACCAGGTGCCGCTCCACCAGACCATGACCCCCAGCGCCACGATGACCAGTATACGCGGTTTTGCTATCGGCACGGGCAGCAATGGACCGAGCAAGGTCAATATACAGGCAAAGGCGAAGCTGTGAAAGAAGATATTGTTGTCGGGCGGCGTATAGCTGGTGACCTGGAAGACGGCGGCTTCGCCCAATAAGCACAATGTCAGCACGGTGATCAGCGTTCCTTTCTTGTCCTCCCGCAAAGAGGCCGCGCTCCTGTAACGCAGAAAGGCCAGCAGTACGATAAAGAAAAGATAGAACTTGATCCATGGCGATTGACCGAAGAACTCATCCGCGATGTCGAATGCGGATACCCGCGCGGTATGGGGCGCCTGACCGTGATTAAACCAGTATCCAAAGCCATCGTGCATAAAAGGAAGAATGATCAACAAAAGCGCTATCCCAAAACTACCCACATACACGAGTAGGGGCTGCCACTTTTTCTCCAACAACCCATAAACTGCCAGTACGGCACAGGCAATAAAAAAGGTCATGCCTCCTCCATCCTGCTTGGTAAGAAAAGAGCAAACAGTGAGTATGCCTGCACCCGCGAGCCATAATATCGGTCTGCGCCCCCCCCGCACATACCGGAAGAGACAGGCCAGCGCCAGCAGCTCATATACGATGACGGAATGATTGTACCAGGGCCAAAAATTGATAAAAGAATAAGACAGGCAGAACAGCAGCACGGACGCCAGCCGGACGCCCCTGTCGACATTGAGGCTGATGAGGATACTGCGGAAAGCCAGGCCGGACAGGATATTGATGAATACCTGGGCCTTTATCAGCGTGATCATCTTCGACCCGAAAAGCTTGAAGAAAAAGGCAGGTATCACCCAATACATACCCCCCAGCGGCGTGCCGAAATCCCTGAAGGGCAGCTGTCCATGGCTCATTCTATACGCTCCTTCCCAGGATAGGAAAATATTCACCCTATAAGGCAATCGTATAAAAAGAGGGATACAGGCGAGCAGGATAATGATCAAAATTTCTGCCCTGGCCATCAGGTTTCGGATCATGAGGTTAATTTTCGACAATATTATAAAAAGTCTGTTTTTGTTTGTATTTTGTCGCGACAATTTAATGCAGTGGCGTACCTTAAACTCTTACGACCGAAAGATTGGGCTAAAAATCTCTTCTTGTTCATTCCCTTGTTCTTTGCAGGTGAATTCAACAATGTTTCGAAGCTGATCCTTCTTTTTTACGGATTCATCGCCTTTTCCTGCATAGCCAGCAGCATTTATATCATCAATGACTACCGCGACAGGGAAGATGACAGAAAACACCCGACAAAGTGCAAGCGTCCCCTCGCTGCGGGAACTGTTTCGCCGACGGCTGCCATTGTCATCTGCATTATCCTTGTCCTTGGCGGCTTTGGGCTCGCCTGGTGGATAAGGGATAAATTCCTCTTCGTATTGAGCATCTATTTTCTGGTCAACCTCGGCTATTCGCTAGGTCTGAAGAACGTGCCCATACTGGACATTATTTTGCTGGCAGCGGGTTTTGTCCTGCGTATCAAGAGCGGGTCCGTCATCGCGCACGTCTTCCTTTCGGAATGGATCATCATCATGGTATTCCTGCTGTCTATCTTCATGGCCATCGGCAAGCGACGGGACGATGTCCTGCTCAAGCTCAGCTCCGGCACGGATATGCGCAAGTCCATCAAAGGATATAACCTGGAATTCCTGAATACGCTGCTGGCGCTGGTCTCCGCGGTCATTATCGTCAGCTATTTCATGTATACCATGAGCCCCGAGGTCGAGGGCAGACTCGGTAGAAGACTTTATTACACCTGCCTGTTCGTAATGGCGGGACTTATGCGATATTTGCAGATCATTTACGTATCCTCCGATAGCGGATCGCCCACCAAGATCCTATACAAAGACCGATTCATCCAGTTGACATTAGTTCTATGGATTGCCAGTTTTGCACTGATCCTTTATTTAAAAGATATCACTATATTCAAATAGAACTACATGAACCCGATGAAAAATGTGCGTCAATTGGGCCCTGAACCAAATGTAGCCCAATTCCCGCAAACCGCTAATGTCCGTCCTTCGGACGAGCTCCTTCCAGTCGCTCCTGTTAAGGACATAGCCAACTGGGGCAATTACCCGGTCATGGCCAGCGAGGAGAATACCCCTGTCTACCTCGAAGACATCCGTCGCTACGTACGAACACCCGGAACATTTATCCCACGGGGCAATGGCCGCTGCTATGGTGACGCATCCCTGGCATCCAGGACCATCAACACCACCAAATTCGACAAGATCCTTTCCTTCGATGCCGGCCAGGGCCTCTTCGAATGCGAGAGCGGTCTTACGCTGGACCGTATCCTGGAAGTGGTCGTTCCCAAAGGGTGGTTCCTTCCCGTCACTCCCGGCACCAAGTTCATCACGGTGGGTGGCGCTATCGCCAGCGATGTACACGGCAAGAACCACCATGTTGACGGCTGTTTTTCCCATCATGTCCGGGAAATGGATGTGCTGGTGGCGGACGGACGGCTGATCACCTGCGGCCCGGACAAGGCGACAGACCTTTTCGAGGCCACTTGCGGAGGCATGGGTCTCACAGGGGTCATTACCCGCGTGCGTTTCCAATTGAAAAAGATAGAGACTTCCTATATACGCCAGAAACAGGTAAAGGCGGCCAACCTCGAAGAGGTGCTGACGCTGTTCGACACCTACAAGGATTATACGTATTCGGTGGCCTGGATCGATTGCCTGAAAAAAGGCAAGGGCTTTGGGCGCAGCATTCTCATCCTGGGCGAGCACGCGGCCGTGTCGGACCTGACCCCGCAGCAACAAAAGGAGCCGCTGCAGCTGCCAAAGAAAAAACAGATCACCTTCCCCTTCCATCTCCCTTCCTGGGTGCTGAATACCTTTACAGTGAAGGCGTTCAATTTCCTCTATTATGGGAAGAATTTTAAAAAGGAGATCAATAACACCGTGAGCTATGAGCCTTTCTTCTATCCCCTGGACGCCATCCTTCACTGGAACCGCGGCTATGGTAAGAAAGGGTTTATACAATACCAGTTCGTTCTCCCCATGGAAAGCAAGCAGGGGCTCATCGAGATCTTGCAGACTATCAGCAACAAGGGGCTGGGGTCCTTCCTGGCCGTGCTCAAGATCTTCGGCAAACAGGAAAGCCTTATCGGATTCCCCATGGAAGGCTATACGCTGGCCCTCGACATCCCGGTGAGAAAAGGACTGTTCGAGACGCTGGATCAGCTGGACGAGATCGTCCTCCGGTACAACGGCAGGCTCTATATGTCGAAGGACGCCCGGATGAAGCCGGATGTACTGGAAGCCGGCTACCCCAACCTGCCGCGTTTCCGCTCCATCCTGAACAAATACAATCCGGACCAGAAACTTCGTTCCGTACAATCCGACAGATTATTCTTAACTCATAAGTCATAAGACACCCCGCATGAACACAGTACTCATCTTAGGCGCCAGTTCGGACATGGCGGTCGCTATTGCCAAAAAGCTGGCGGGCGAAGGCAATAATATCCAGTTGGCGGCCCGCAACGTGGAAAGATTGAAACCTCTCCAGTCGGACCTGTCCATTCGTCATTCCATCACCTGCACGCTGCATGAGTTCGATGCGGAGCAGTCGGAGCAGCATGCGGCTTTTTTCGCCGGTCTCCATCCGGCGCCGGACACGACGATCTGTGTTTTTGGCTACCTGGGCGACCAGGCGCTGGCGGAAGGCGACTGGAAGGAATGCGAAAGGACCATACAGGTGAACTATACAGGCGCGGTCTCCATCCTCAACGCAGCCGCCAACCACTATGTGGCGAAAAAGGAGGGGCTTATCGTAGGCATCAGCTCGGTGGCGGGCGAGCGGGGGCGCCAGAGCAATTATATCTATGGCAGCGCCAAAGCGGGCTTTACGGCCTATCTATCAGGGATGCGCAACCGCCTGTTCCATCACGGCGTACACGTGCTCACGGTGAAGCCGGGTTTTGTATACACCCGGATGACGGAAGGTCTCACCCTGCCCAAGCTGCTCACGGCCACGCCCGAACAGGTAGCCGGCGCCATAGGCAAGGCCATGAAGAAAAAGAAGAATACCCTGTATGTAAAATGGTTCTGGCGCTGGATCATGCTGATCATAAAGAGCGTGCCGGAGCCGATATTCAAAAAGCTCAAAATGTAAACGCGGGCGGATGCAACAGATAGCATTTTTCGACTTCGACGGAACGATCACTACCAGGGATACTTTGCTGGAGTTCATCAAATTCAGCAAAGGGCGCTTTAAATTTTATATGGGCTTCCTGCTCAACTGTCCCTGGCTGGTGGCCATGAAGTTCAAGGTCATATCCAACCAGACGGCAAAACAGCGGATCTTCCGATGGTTCTTCCGCAACCAGCCGTTACAGGAATTCCAGGAACAGTGCAGCCGGTTTGCCGCGACAGTCATCCCCGGCCTGTTGCGCCCCAAGGCGTTAAAAGAGATCCAGCTCCTGCAGGAAAAAGGCGTCACGGTGGTCATCGTCAGCGCCTCGCCGGAAAGCTGGATACTTCCCTGGGCCCGGCCCCTTTCCATCACCTGCATCGGTACCCGACTGGAGACGGCGAATAATGCCCTTACAGGCAGGATCTACCTTCGTAATTGCCACGGAAAGGAGAAATGCGCCCGGATCAGGGAAAACTACCAGCTGGAAGATTATACGGACATTTATGCCTATGGCGACACTTCGGGGGATAAGCCGATGCTGGCGCTGGCGACAAAGTCATTCTACAAGCCTTTTAGGTAACGGAGCGTCTGACACCCGCCCGGCCACCGGGAGAACGGGCATACCGGTACCACAGGAGCAATACACAGCCATATACGATAAAAGTGAACAGGAAGTGATGGGAGAAGTCCAGGTACTTCCGGTAGCGCAGAAATATCCATACCAGGAGGGCGCACCGGATGATGTTTAAAACGAAGATCACCGCCAGCCCCACGCCAAGAAAGGTCCATCTCCGGGACGAGCGCGCCGCAGGAAAGCAAAAAAGGAACCCCGCGTATAGCACCATAATTTCCAATCCATTACAAGCTGTAGCAATACGTAGTGTGTTTTCCCCGTTCCGATAGACATCCACAACTCCGCCGGGTTCGGTCCCCTCTTCCATTCCGTCCTTCGGGAAGGACCGTACGCCTTTGTAGGCAGCATGGTCCGAAAAGAGGTTCAATAGCCCGACTGTAGAAGTACCTACCGCAAAGGTCAGTGGAGCATCCAGCGTCCCCCGGGGCTGTAGCCACAGGAGATACAGCAATTTCCATACAATGAACAGTACAGCAGCCCTGGCGAAAAAAATGACGATACCGCGGGGCGCCCTGACAGCCTGACTAGATGCTTGCGGCCACATTTTTTTGCGCCTTGGCATCATAGATGAGTTTGGCCCCAAGACCAAGCCCGGCCATTACCAGGAACACTACTCCTCCGTCCAACGGTACGCTGTTACCCGTGGTAGGGGTAGACGTGGAGGTGTCCTTGTCCTTGTCTTTTTTATTGCCGAGGAGCGTACTGATCAGGTCCCCGATCACACCTGCACGGGTTTGTACAGGTACGAAATAGGGAACCGCCACCAACAGCAATAACGGTAGTTTTTTTACCATTTTCATCAGATAAAAATTAACTGTTAAAAAATAAAAAAAGAGAACACAACCTTGAAAAGCTAAAAAGAAGGATGAAATGGTTTTAAAAAGAGGTTAGACAGGGATATTGCGGGAAGTCCAGGTTGCTAACGATTGAGTTGAGGGTACTCAAATGTACTACGTATTCTTAGCAGTAACAAAATAATAATTTACACTTATCCGGGTATTTTATGCCTGTGCCGGGGCCAGGATCCGCATGGCCACGTATAAGATGGGACTGATAAGAAAGGCCTGTAATGAATCCGCGATGCTGCGCACCGAGGCAGGCGTCCGGGCGATGGTCCAGTCATAGCCGCCCAGCAGCAGCAGGAGAAGGACGATGAGCAGGTAACAGTAATGCCATACCCGCAGCATCCAGGGCGCGCCCCACTTACGCAGACAGGAGACGCCAACCCCATACACCAGCAGTATAAAAAGGAATTTGACCACATGCCGTCCACGGATAGGCATGTCGAGCGCCATCCTGTACAGGAAAAGCACATAATACAGACAATACAGGACGCTGATAAGGATCAGGCCTGTCCAAAACCATTGTTTTCTTCTACGGGCGTTATCCATGGTTTGCTCGAGGGTTTCAGCTTCGCATATTTATACCAAAGTAAGAATACACAGGTATAAACGAGAAAAGTAAATACAAAGTGATGGGAAAAATCAAGATACTCTCTGTAGCGAAGAAATATTTCTACCAGCAGGGCGCACCGGATGACGTTCAACAAAAAGATCATCGCCACCCCCATGCCGAGAAATACCCACCGCCGTCTGGCGGTGGCAGGGAAACAAAAAAGGAACCCCGCGTATAAAATTATGATTTCCAATCCATTGCAAGCGGATGCAATGCGTAGCGTATTCTCTCCGTTGCGATAAATATCCACCACGCCACCAGGTTCGGCGTCCTCTTCCGGGCCGGCGACAGGGAAAGATCGTACTGGTTTGAACTGTGAGTGGTCCGCGAACAGATTCAATACCCCAGAGGTAGACACGCCTACTGCAACGGTCAATGGAGCATCCAATATACCTTGTGGCCGGAGCCACAACATATACAGCATTTTCCAAACTATGAACAGAATGGCCGCCTTGATAAAAAATACAATGATCACGCGGGGCGCCCTGAGACTGTGACTATAGTCCACCGGCTACTTTCTTTTTAGCTTTGGCATCGTATAGCATCTTAGCGCCGAGGCCCAGTCCGGCCACCATCAGGAAAACTGTGCCGCCATCGAGGGGAACGCTGTTACCGCCCTGGCCTTGCTGACCTTGAGCGCCTTGTTGTCCATAAGCATAATGATTCCCCATAGGCTGTTTGTGTTTTCCACCACCGAAGATGTCCCTGAGTACATCGCCAAACCAATTAGCCTTTGTTTGCACGGGAATAAAAAAGGGAGCTGCTACCAACAGCAAGAAGGGTAGTTTTTTTACCATTTTCATCAGATAAAAATTGACAGATTAAGAAATTAAAATAACCGTGAATAGCCATCTGCAAGGATGAAATGGGATTTTAGACAAGAGTCTTGGACGGGATATTGTGGTCAGAGTTCGTTCGGAGGAGGGTTGGTCGGGGTAAGAGCATCAAAGATAAGGGAATTAACCTTCTCTAAAAAATAATTAACTGCAAATGATGTACCACTTCCGGGTCTTCCTTTTTTTTTCTATTTTGGGCCCGGAGATAACGTTCAATGAAAATTACCCATCCCGGCGACCGGTCATCATACAGAAACGACATCGTTGTCATACTGATAGCATTCCTCCTTTCGCGTGTCCTGTCTGCACTTTTCGGCATTCACCTCGGGTATGACGCCCTCTCCCAATACTGGCAATACCTGGATATCGCTACGCTGCAGCATGATCTTCTCCGCGGCGTCTGGTACGACCATGCGCAACCTCCTTTTTTCAATCTCATCCTCGGGCTGGTATTGAAACTGTCGGGAAATTCCGCCCCAATTGTTTTCGCAGCCTTACTCAAATGCATTTCTCTTGCCAATTGTTTTTTGCTGCTGGCCATCCTCCGGCGGGTGATACCGGCAGTCGCCGCCGGCAGCGGCGCGGTCAGGCTATTGGCCCGGAATGCTCCCCTGCTGATCACCCTTGTCTATCTCCTCAGCCCGGCCCTGATGATCTTCGAGTCGGAGCTGTTCTATACTACTTTTATTTCCATGCTCCTGCTTATCAGCACCTACTTCATACTCCAGCTGCAGGAAAACGCATCAGCCGGCAGCCAGGGCGCACCCAGGGGCGGTCATCCATGGAAATACGCCATAGGCATTTTTCTGCCCCTGACCATCCTCTGTCTCACCCGTAGCATGTACCACATCGTTTGGCTGTTGGCGGTGGGCCTGTGCCTGCTATTCGTCTACAAGAGAACAAATGCCTTCAAACCACTGCTGACAGGCGCCTTCTTTTCCCTCCTGCTGGTCAGCGGCTGGTACCTGAAGAACTATATGATCTTTGGCCAGTTCTCCACCTCCTCCTGGCTGGGCATGAACCTGGCCCGTACGGTCTTCCACGACCATCCTACCACGGATTCGGCCCAGATCTCGACGATCGAACCCTTCTCGGCCCTGCGATATTACCATGCGTTCGCCGATACCACATGTCACGCGGCATTCGCGGGACTCGACGACCGGGACCTGCTTTCGCCCAGCAAGAACAATGTCGATACCATCATGAACCTGAACCATGTGGATTATCTGGGCATCTCTAAACAATACATGAAGGCCAGCACGGCCTATATGAAACAACATCCGGGCTCTTACCTGAAGAACGCGCTTCAATCATCCATCATATTTTTCGCGCCGGCAACCCGATATCCTTATGCGGAACAGGCCGCCAGAAAAATCAAATACTACGATCTGCTCTATTCCTTCAACCTTTCCCATTTTGCCAGCACCAAAGGCCCAAGAAGGATAGCGCTCACGCTTTCTGCCATTCCAAAGTTCTTTATCTATCTTTCCGTCTTCTACCTGCTGGGGATGGACATCTACCGCCGAAAAAAGATCTCCCCCCTGAACCTTTTCATCCTTTGCACGATCTGTTACGTATTTTTTACCAGCTCGCTGGTAGAGCATTACGAGAACATGCGCTTCCGTTATGAAATAGAGCCCCTTTTCCTGGTACTGCTGGGACAGGCGCTGCTCCTTGCTAAACCCTTTAAGACAATATTTAATACATCATCAGCGTTGAACCAGGGCTTTAAATCATAGTATGGAAACACAGCCGTCGTCGTCCTCCTCTCCCCTCCTTAAAGGCAGGGACATCGTGATCGTGGGTCTCCAGCCCTGGTATTTCAAGATAGGCAACAATGCCAAGAACATTGCCAAAGTGCTTGCAGCCGACAACAGGGTGCTTTATGTCAACGTCCCTATCAAACGCAGGGCTTTTTATTCCCGCAATCCGGATCCGAACATCCTGCCCCATATCACGCTGCAGAAACAAGGAGAGGATCCCATCAAGGAAAAAGCACCCAACCTCTGGGAGCTTTATCCGCCATCGCTGATCGAATCGGTGAATTGGCTGCCCAGCACGAAGGCGTTCAGGATCTTGGACTATGTCAACAACCGGCGCTTTGCCCGCGATATCCGGCAGGCCATGGACAGGCTGGGATTCCGCGATATCATCCTGTTCAATGACAACGATATTTACAATGGGTTCTATCTGAAAGAGCTCCTTTCCCCTTCCATCTATATCTACTATTTCAAAGATTTCCTCCAGGGATTCGCTTATTGGAAAAAGCACGCTACGGTGCTGGAGCCGGAGCTGATCCGCAAGGTGGATATTGTCGTGGCCAATTCCATCTATTTTGCCGAATACTGCGGGAAGATCAATCCCCGGAGCTATTACATAGGACAGGGCTGTGATTTTGAGAGCTTCGATCCGGACAATACGGCCCCTACCCCTGAGGACATCGCCGGCATCCCGCATCCCATTATCGGGTATGTGGGAGCCCTGAACGCCGAGCGGCTGAACCCGGATATCCTCGCACGCCTTGCCAAAGCGCAACCTTCCTGGAATATCGTCCTGGTAGGACCCGAGGACGAAGGTTTCCGTCAAAGCTCCCTCCACGGGATACCCAATGTCCATTTCCTGGGCCACAAGGCTTTAGGCGTACTGTCGGCCTATGTGAAGAATTTCGACGTATGCCTCAACCCCCAATGGAATAATAAGATCACCTGGGGCAATTACCCTTTGAAAATAGACGAATACCTGGCCATGGGCCGGCCAACGGTGGCCACCCGCACCTACGCGATGAAGATCTTCGAAGACCACGTATACCTGGCCGACAGTCCGGAAGAATACGAGGGTCTGGTCAAAAAAGCCCTTGCAGAGGACAGCCCTTTCAAGGTGGAAGAGCGGATCCGGTTTGCCAGGACACATAGTTGGGCCAACTGTGTCGCCGAAATTTCCCGGGCGGTGAACGCCTTTGAACAAGCGTCCAAATAATATAGCAGGAAATGCCGTTCGACGATTTTAAACACACCTTCATCGGCTAATTCAAGATCGGGCTGACAACGCCGTGCATCTTCGTATATGAGATTATTTCCCTAAATACTCTTTTATATGAAGACATCACACGCATGCCTGCTCCTGCTGACGGCCATCGCCGTCATACAGACCTCCTGCAGCAAGAAGAACAACAGCGACCCCAATAACGGCAAGATCGCCGGGTTCTGGACCTACAAGACGGACCCGAACAATTCGGACAATTACTGGAATGGGAATGTCCTTTTCAAGGCCGATGGCACTTTCCGAATGTATACGGCGCTCTCGTTCGACGACACTGCCGCCGACAAGGCCATCGCCGACACTTCCAGTCAGGTGGTTACATTTGGTACATACAAGCTGTCCGGACAAAACCTCCAAATGACCTGGCAGGAATTCAGCGTCGTTGGATTCAAAGCCACGGGTGTGCTGAACAGCAGCTTCACCAATTTTACGGGCAATATCGAAGGCGATGACCCTGGATCAGTGTCACCTCTCTGGATAATGACAAAGCCATGAGCATGACAAACCTCTTTTCATCCCTGGCGTGGCCCTGTCTCCTGGCTTCGGTAAGCCTTGTATGCCTGCCGGCATGTCAGTCCCAGCCTTCGGCCAATCTCCTCCTCAATGGAGACGCCGAAATGCCTCCCTCCGACAGCACGCCCCATGGATGGAAGAATGTACAAGGGCACTGGAAAGAGGTAGAAGGGGATACGGCCAGTCATATCTACGCATGGGCGGAAGAAGGAAAACAACATTTTTTCGAAGGACAGGATCTGGATGGGGTCATGGAACAGGACATCGATGTACAGCCCTATGCCGCAGCCATCGACGCACATAAACAGCAGGCGATATTCCATGGGTCCGTATGCGCATTCCCGCAGAGCCCGGCCGACCAATCCCAGATCATCGTTTCCTGTCTGGCGGATTCGCTGGGAAAGCCTCTGTATGTGTATAACAGCGATACCATTTCCTCCATTGGAAAATGGCAGGCATTGAATGACACTTTTATGATCCCTGCTTCGACAAGGCTTATCAGAATATCCCTCATGGCTCATCGGCGTAATGGCGCAGATAACGACGGATATTTCGACGATATCCGTTTCACCACAAGACAGACAGGTTTCGTGTTGAACAAGCTAGTGATCATCCTTGCGGGCATCGTGCTGTGCATAATAGCAGGCCTGTCTTATTGGTTCATCCGCCGCCGCAGATCGCAACAACAAACTTCACCATTAAAACCCGTTTCATGACCAAACACATCTTATGCTTCGTGGTGGCCACGGCCATCATAGCCATACAAACCTCCTGCGGCAATTCCTCCGGCCAGGGGACAGCAGCCAAAGGGACAGAAGCAGCGGCCGACGCGCCGGGAGGCTCCGGTACAAAAGGCGCCATTACCTGCAAACTGGACGGTACACCCAAAAAATTCGAAATATCGCAAAGCTTCTTCGAGATCAGCCTGAGCGCGGACGGCCAGGGACCAAAGGATGGTCTTGAGCTGCTGGACGGGAATAATAAAAAGGAGGGATTCCAGTTCGAAATAAAAAAGAGCGGGCAGACAAAGATCACCGACGGGGCAAGGGGCGATATCAACTGCATCATCAACTATTACAATGCGGCCGGAGTCACCTATACCGGGGAGGACGTGACCTTTGACGTTACGGCTTATGATGGTAGCCACCTGACAGGGTCCTTCTCTGGAAAATTAGTCAATATCGCCTTTGGCGGCAGTTCGAAGACGGCCAATCAATATCCTCAGTATCTACAGATCACGGACGGGACATTCGATCTGCACAAATAAATCAACCAGTATGTACAGACTATTCTTTCAGCTGCTGTGCTTGTTTACGGCGGCCTCCATGACAACTTCCTGCGGCAATTCATCCAGTGCGGCCAAAGCCGGAAACCCGGACGCCAGCTTTTCCTGCGTATTGGACGGCAAGACCATTTCGGGCAAAGGCACCGATCAAAATATCAATGCGGCCTTCCACCTCACAGGGGACGATAAGGGACAAATCTTTTTCAGACTGTCCGACCCGGACAACACCAACGAAAAATTCATGTTCCAGGTGCCCGGCAAGACCGGCGCCACCACGTTTACTAACTCACCTACCTATAGTTACAGCGGCTATATGAACGCGGACATGGCCAGCTACACGGATGATCCTGTCACGGTGACCATCACTTCCATCAGCGCCACCAGGGTCTCAGGGACTTTCTCGGGCAAATACAGCTGGCAAAAAGGAACGGGCAGCGGTAATGCCAAGCCCTCCGTAGAGGTCACGGACGGGAAGTTCGATATTCCCTTTTCCACCTCGGCCCAATGGAAACAATTGTATCACGCGGAGTAATGTCTGTCCTTCGGACGAACCGCTTCCAGCGGTTCCGGCGAACATCCGCCAAATGAAAAGGCCGCCCCGTAAATGGGACGGCCTTTCTTATTTCATAACTATTATCCACTAATCGATAACCAGCTTCAGCACCAGCGGCTTCTCATCCAGGAAGAACTGCGCAAAGAGCACATATGTACCTCTGCCCAATCCACTCGTATTGATAGCCTGTGCATAATTGGGTTCCTGTTTGTCCAACGTCACCTGACGCACGATCCTACCCTGGATATCCCGCAGGACAAAGATTACTTTACCCATATAGCTGTTGGCACCCTCGATGATCACCTGCTGACCCGTCGGTGTCGGGTTCGGATACAGCTTGGACACGGCGGTGGTACGTTCATTATCCTTCACATGCACGGTCATCGTAGCGGTGCTGCTGGCGCCGGTGTTGCTGGTGACGGTGAGCTGGAACATATAATCCCCGACAGCCAGCCCGGACACGGATCCGACGGCCGCATTATTGTCTACGATCGACACCGTGGTCGGTCCCGACATCTGCGTCCAGGAATATCCCGTAATGCTGCCCACCGGATCATAGCTGCGCGTACCGTTGAGCACAGCGGCATTGGCATTCGGGAAGTATACGGTCGTATCATTCCCCGCTACGGCGGTAAGGCTGCCGCTCAATGTTACGGTGATGGTCACGCTCGACGAACCTGTAGCCCCCTGGTTATCGGTGACGGTGAGCATGAATGTATATACTCCGGCAGTGAGCCCGCTGATAGTGGGCGTGGCAGTGCTGGAGCCCGTGATGGTAACGCCACCTGCACCGGATGTCTGTAACCAATTGTATTTCGTAATAGTACCGTCAGGGTCATAGGAAGCGGAGCCATCCAATCCCACGCTCATAGCGGTAGTCGTCTGGTTGGAACCTGCAACAGCCACAGGCGACTGATTCGCAGGCGTTGGATCGGGGTTCACGGTCACGGTGATCACGTCGGTGGCGGTGATGCCCGAATTATCGGTGACGGTGAGCTTGAATGTATACACGCCCTGGACAAGACCCGTCACAGTGGTCTGCGCCGCACCAGACGTGGTGATGGTACCCGGTGTAGGGCCGCTTGTCTTCACCCAGGCATACGATACGATGGTACCGTTGGACTCGGTGCCGCTGCCGTTGAGCGTTACGCTGTTCGTCGGCAGGGTGATGGTCTGATCTCCACCCGCATTCGCGGAAGGAGGCCCGGGCGTCACGACAGCAGGGTTCACGGTCACCTGCATGGTAGCCGAGGCGGTGACACCTGAATTATCCGTCACAGTGAGCTTGAATCTATAGATACCTTCCACAAGCCCGGTGACAGTGGTCTGCGCCTGGCCGGCGGTGGTAATACTAGCCGTAGAAGGACCGCTGACCTGCGTCCATTGATAACCCACGATGGTACCATTGGTCTCGGCGCCGCTGCCGTTGAGCGTCGCGCTGCTGGTCGGCAGGGTGATGGTCTGGTCGCTGCCTGCGTTCGCGCTCGGCGTGCCCGGTACGGGTACGGCAGGGTTTACAGTAACCCGTGTCTGGTCCGTCGCCGTCACGCCGGAGTTATCGGTGACCTTCAGCTGGAAGACATAGACACCCTGGATAAGCCCCGTCACAGTGGTCTGTGCCGCACCGGCCGTAGTAATAGTAGCCGTGGAAGGACCGCTGATCTGTGTCCATTGATACCCCACGATGGTGCCATTGGTCTCGGTGCCGCTACCCGTTAGCGTTGCGCTGCTGGTCGGCAGCGTAATGGTCTGGTCGCTACCCCCGTTGGCGGAAGGAGGACCAGGCACTATGGGCGCCGGATTTACCGTCACCTGTACCGTAGCGGTGGCGGTAGTGCCAAGAGCATCGGTGACCAGCAGCTGGAACCTGTAGACACCCTGTACCATGCCGGTGACTGTCGTCTGGGCCTGGGTGGATGTAGTTATAGTAGCCGTGGAAGGTCCACTCAATTGTGTCCATTTATAGGATGCAATGGTACCATTGACCTCGGAAGCGGTACCCGTCAACGTTACGCTGCTCGTAGGCAGTGTAATGGTCTGGTTCGAACCCGCACTCACGGTGATAGGTCCGGGCACGACGGAGGTCACCACGATGGTGTCATTGCCGCTGATCGTACCGGTGTTGTTATCGGTGGCTAATAAATTGAAGACATAGGTGCCGGTCGTAAGACCCGAGACGCTGGTCGTGGCGGCATTCGGCGATGCAATGGTCCCACCCGCAGGGCCGCTGACCTTTGTCCACAGATACGATACGATCTTATACCCCACCGTGTCGATCCCGTTGGGCGAGGGTTTTTTCACCGATACGCATATCAATGGCTTGGCCTTGCCCGTAAGCGTAGCGGTGGAAGTGGAGATGATCCGTTTGGGGTCCATCGTTATGGTCGGAGGCTCATAGTCATATTCGGTGAAAATGCTCGTCATCGGATGCACCATGGTAGGCCGGAGCACGTCCAACGTGTTGGGATGGTACGCTCCTCCATCATAACCATTCCACAGTCCATTCCCCAATGCTAAAGACTTGTTCCGTCCCCATGAGTAGATGCTGTCATTTTCATCCACCGCATATTTATAGAATCCGAACCAGTTATTCGAGTAAAGTTTTTTCCATTTGACGCCCTTGCCGATCTGCACAGGAGTGCCGGAAGGGTTCTCATAATCCGTGAAAGTCCACCCATAATTAGGCCATCCGGGATAGGTGTACTTGCCGACAAACTCCTCTCCGTTGCCCACTTCTCCGAAGGAGTTGAACCCGCAGCCATACATATTGCCAAGACTGTCGATATAATGGATGGTATTCCAGTCCATGGAGATCACCTTGATAGGAGCCGTCATATTCCATAAGGACTTGACGGAGGTAGGCGTCGTATAATTGGGTCCGCCCCACATGCTGCCGGCGTTGCCCCATATATAGGGATAACCCATGCCCGAGGTCTCTCCCGGATCAGGGATGATACATCCGGCTGCGCTCAGACGGGATATGAAGATATCGATGGCGGCCCGGGGCGTGGAGATCAGCGTCGGCGTACGGCTTCCTCCATTGCTCCATTGGTATACCTGGCCGCTGGTGGTCAGACCCAGGATGGAGGTGCCGCCGATCAATACTTTTTTGAACTTCATGCCGGCAGGTGACAGCTGCGTAGGCTTCATGGTGACGCCCGTCATGCCGAACGGACTGCCGCCGGGATAGAACAGCGAAAGGTTATCCACTCCAAAGAACCAGACGCTGCTGTCGGAGCGGATCGTAACGGTGGCGTGTCCGCATGCATCGATATACCAGTTGTCGCCAAAAGGAGCGCCGGTGGTGTCGGTGTCGATACGCGTGGTATTGGTGGTATAGTCGATCTTCGACGTCCAGACATAACCCTGCTCATCGATGATCCGGAAATAGTTGAAGCCACCCGCGCCGGTGTCCGCCTTCAATCCCCCGATGGGGAACTGTACAGGCAATGCGCTGTTGTTATTATACGCCCAGATCTTGCCGTCCCCGGTGATATACCAGGTGCGGTATTCGGCTACCACCACCTGCTTCATGACATTAGCAGGCAGTGTGGGGCCGGTGGGCGCTGCTGCTTTCACGGTGATCTGTACGCTGGCAGTGGCTGTGATGCCAAGAGCATCCGTCACGGTGAGTTGGAAAGTATAAGTACCCTGCACGAGACCGGTAACAGTCGTCTGCGCCTGGCCGGCTGTAGTGATCGTGGCAGTGGAAGGTCCACCCGTCTGGCTCCATGCATAGGATGCGATGGTACCGTTGGTCTCGCTACCGCTGCCTGTTAGGGTTGCGGTGCTGGTGGGCAATGTAATAGTTTGATTGGAACCCGCATTGGCAACAGGCGCGCCGGGCGCAGGGGCCGGATCCACAGTGACCTTTACGGTAGCGGTGGCGGTGACGCCAAGGGCGTCGGTGACCATCAATTGGAAAGTATATGTACCCTCTACCAGCCCGGTGACAGTCGTCTGCGCCTGGCCGGCTGTAGTGATCGTGGCAGTGGAAGGACCACCCGTCTGCGTCCAGGCATAGGATGCAATGGTGCCGTTGGTCTCGCTGCCGCTGCCCGTCAGCGTTGCGGTGGTGGTAGGCAGCGTAATAGTTTGATTGGAACCCGCATTGGCAACAGGGGTACCGGGAACAGGCGGTGTAGACAGCACCAGGGAAGTGTCGCCATGCTGCAGCATCCATTGGAATACGCTGGACGGAGCCTTGTAGTCACCCATCATGTTCGTACCTGCCTGTGAAGGCGCGTTGTTAGGACCCAGGGCCGTAGCGGGCGCACTGGTCCAGTTGGTGGCATTGGGATCGTACATGCTGTTCCAGCAGCAATGCGCGCCTCCTCCCAGACCTTCGTAGGAGAAGTACGCGGAGTTCGGCACGGTATCATTCATCGGACCGGCAATTTGCCATCCATCCCGGAAATTATCGGCGCCGCTGCCTTCCAGATAGAAATAACGGCCGCCATATTTCTTTGCCCATATTTTATAAGCTGTGACCCCACGCGACCAGGTGCTATACGGCGCAGGCAACGGATCGGGCGTACCTTCAAAACAGGTCAACGTCGTTACGAGCTTCATACCCGTCTCGTCCCCGGCGGTCTGCTCGAACTCGATGAGCGCGCCCGATGTAAAAGCGCCCTGGCTAAGTCCGCAAAGATGCACCGAATTGCGTTTGATATGATACGTATTGAGAAGAATGGTTAGCAGGTTGTAATAGGAGCTGGCAGTAGGATACTTATTATTGGTATAGCAGGACGTGATCAGGATGGGATAATGCTTTCCATTGGATTCCTGCACGCCGCCGTCCCAGCCATTGTTCAGCCAATAGTGCGGGCCATAGACCACCAGCTTGCTGGGATCATCTACGCCATGTTCCCCCTGTCCGGGCATGGAAAATATGGCAGGACGGGAAGCAGTGTCGGGATCACCCGCTACAAACATATTCTTTGGTCTGGATATACGCACATTCCACTTATCGGCGGTGCAATAAGTACACGGTATGATACTGATCACCGTGTCATACGTGATAAAATTGTGCGTCTCCGCCTGTGAATAGGCGGGCGGTGAAGCCTGCAGTAAAAGGTATGCTGTCGCCAACAGCATTACGGGGTAAAACTTGGTTCTCATAGTACATCGGATTTAGCACGAAATCAATAATTGATACGTCGTACCAGTCCTGAAACAAAGCTGTAAATAAGGGAATAAAACGAACAGAGAAAGCAGCGTTTCATTCAGGTACGGGTATACAATTAATACGAATCTAAGCAGCTAATATTATGCCAAAGGGGGCATAATTTGTCCAAATAGTAGAAAAAATTCCCCGGTTTCCGGGGATTTTCCCATGGTATCAGGTAATGTCCTATTGCGCTACCAATTTTACCGCAGACATTAGACGTTTCTGGAAAACGGGTTATATTCCCCTGAATCCCGTTTTCCAGACATATAAATAAAAGATTCTTGCTAATTTTAACGTTATAAAGTAGTAAAAAAATGGAGAACGAAAAGCCCTCTTTGCATGAGATAATCATGATTGGCGTTGCAGCCGCCACGATGGCTTTCTTTTTTCTTAAAATCGTTTTTTTCTAATTCTCCTGAATGTCCAGACAATCCCTTGGCGCGCTTAAGGAAAGGTTCTCCAAAAAGATATCCGACCTCTCGGTGAGGACCTTTATTCGGCTGAAACTCAATAATTGGTTGGGGATGCTCGTGCTGGGAGCGATAGCCTGTCTCTTCGGCTGGCTGCTGGCAACGGATACGCTGGTGGGGGTGGCCTTTTTTGCATTGATAGCGGGCCTGTTCGTAGTCATCCTCTGTTTTACGAATATCGTATTCGGATTCAATCTGCTGTTATTCGTCGGATTTTTCGGCTATTTCATTACCAATGCATTGACAGATGGCAATCTGCCCATCGGGATGTTATATGACTGTCTCGTCCTGATCAACTTTTTGGGACTTATCATGTCGGGCAAAGACTTCAAGCGCAGTTGGAAACAGTTTTCGAAGAACCCGGTGGTCCTGCTCATGTTCCTCTCCCTGCTCTACAGCATGGTGGAAATGTTCAACCCTGTCACGGCGGGACTCAACGCCACCAACATTATGGCTGTGCGGAAGTTCCTGGAATATATCCTGATCCTTTTCATGGCCTATACCATCTTCGACTCGTACCAGATGCTGAGGAGGTATATTTTTTACATGTTTGGAATGGCTTCGGTCTGCGCCTTATATGGCTGTATCCAGGAATGGCATGGGCTCTTCCCCTGGGAATTGAGAGCTATCATGGCCAACCCGATCTCATACGGGCTCCTGTTCATCGGCGGCACCTTCCGGAAATTCTCTACCATGAACGACCCCGCTTCTTTTGGCGTCGTGATGTCTGCCTGTTCCGTGTTCTTCATCATACTCGCTATCTATGAAAAAAATAAAGTTACCCGGCTGCTCTTTATCATCGGCATCATCCTGATGATACTGGGCCTGACCTATTCGGGCACGCGCACGGCCTATGCTACGACCCTGGGCGGCATTGTTTTTTTTGTTCTCTTCAATATAAACAAACCGGCCATTCAGAAATTCGCCGCCGTCATGGTGCTGCTATTTCTGGCGCTCGAATTCGGTCCCTTCTCGGCATTCGCCCCGGTGCGACGTTTCCGAAGCACTTTCGAGGGTTCCAAGGACGAGTCCATGAATGTACGGCTGAAGGCCCGGACCTGGCTCAAACCCTATCTCTATAAGCACCCCATCGGCGGAGGGCTGGGGACTACGGGATTTGCGGGCGCCACCAATTATCCGGGCAATCCGCTGGCCATGTTCATGCCGGACGGAGGCTATGTCCTCAAGGCAGCGGAGACGGGCTGGATAGGCCTGCTGTTAGCCTGTATCCAATATTTCATCATATTGAAGACCGGCATCCGGGGTTTCTTCCGCTGTAAGGACCCGACAATGAGGATATACTATTCGGCGGCGGTCAGCACCATTTTTGTCTTCTATCTCGCCGAATATACACAGCCCCTGCTGGGTGGTATTTCCGACTCCGGCCTATACCTCGCATTCATAGCGATCATTCTCAACCTCAATAAACACCTTGATGACCCAAAATCGTGGTATGCTGAAGAATAAACAATGGCCGGTATTGCTCCTAGCCTCCCTCCTCGCCGGCAGTCCATCCTTCTCACAGGACGGAGAGCCTGTTTATGTAAAGAAGGTCTTCGTGGCGGAATACAAGGTCTGGTATCTGGGCAGCGACGGCAAGGTCTATGGTTATATCGATGGGCATGCCCGTCCTATCCCCTATCCCACGGGTAATAAAAAGATAGTGGCGGGCGCAGGCGGATTCAATCTATTCCGCGTCCTCGATGAAGACGGCTATCTATGGAGTTCCCGGCCCAACAATACGCTTATTGTCACACGGACGGATCTGGACGCCTCCGGCCAGGCTTTCGACGACAATGTCTTTGTGGACGCATATGCGAACTGCACCGCCACGATCCGCAAGGATGGCAGCATCTGGTTCGTAGGCAACGACTATTACCATCTCTTTCAGCAGCAGGATATGAAGGTATTCGCACCCACCCAGATCTCCCCAAAGGGCATGAAATTCAAAAAAGTGCTCCTGGGCGGATACAGGATACTGGCGCTGACGACGGACGGACAGGTTTACGAATGGGTGAGGACCCCCAATCCGAACCTCACTCCGGTGAAAAAGAAGATTCCCCGGCCGGCCTGCGATATATTCAATGCGCACCATGATGTGGCAGGCGCCATCATTCCCGACCCGGGCGGCTCCAAATCTATGGGCTATCCCTATGTATGGGGCACCAGAACCAACATGTATGGCGGTACCGAGGCTTATACGGAACCGACCTCTCTCAAGGCGCTCTGGAAAATGAAAGTGCCTATAAAGGAGATCACCACTAATGTCAACACCATCCATTATATCGATAGTTTGGGACGACTGTTCGGCATCGGCTACAACCCCAACGGAGAGATAGGCAATGGGCAGGAGTTCGTCAACAAATACAATTACCCCGGATTCCCCGGATATGGTTCCACCTTCGAGGACTATCAGTTCCCATCAGGGGCGCCGCCAATTGAGGTCGGCAAGGGCGTCAAATGGAAACACCTCTATTCCAATAACTGGTTCACCTTTTTCAAATATGCCCAGGATGAGCACGATAGCCTTTATTCATGGGGGCGCAACAAAGCGGCAGTACTGGGCAACGGCATGAATAACCTCCAGGATGCAAACAGCTGTAATGCGCTGGATGTGCTAAGGCCAACGATGGTGCATCCGCTGTCGGTGATGGCTCAGAGTTACAACTTCACACCTCCTTCGATAGATGCAGGTCCCGATCAGACCGTCACAGGCACGGAGACAACTCTTTCAGGCAAGGCCACGCCGCCGCTGCTGATCAAAAACACCCCGGTAGCGGCCAATGGCATCGACACGGCTGGGTATAAGATCGTAGCCTACAAATGGAAACAGATCAAAGGGCCGGCGGGAGCGAAGATCATCAATCCAAACGCCCCCGTCACCAGGGTTACAGGCCTGGTACCGGGCGTTTATAAATTCAACCTCCAAACGGAAGACAGCAACACAGGCACGCTCAGCGGCGAGATCACCATTACGGTGAAAGGGCCGGATGCAAAAAAATAATACCATGATCGTCCTCCACCTACTGACCATACTGTTGTTTGTCTACCTTCTGACGACACTGTCCTACCTGTTCGTCCTGTCGGTGGCGGGCCGGTTCGGGCGGTTTCCAAAATACAGCGCCAGCCTGCAAAAAGCGCGCATCGCGGTCATCATACCCTCTTACAAAGAAGATAATATCATTATCGATACGGCAACCCAGGCCCTGCTGCAGCACTATCCCCATACCAACTACACCGTCACGGTCATAGCAGACCAGTTGCAGCCCGAAACGATCCGGCAATTGAAGGGGATCCCTGTTGGCGTCATAGAAGTGAAATGGGAAAAAAGCATGAAGGCCAAATCCCTCGACGCAGCATTTCAGCAGCTGGCCGGCGATGGATACGACCTTGCCTTTATCCTCGATGCGGATAATATCATGTCCCCCGACTGCCTGGAAAAGGTCAACCATGCCTGGCAGCAGGGCTGGGAAGTGATCCAATGCCATCGCACAGCCAAGAACAAGAACAACTCTGTCGCCATCCTCGACGCCATGAGCGAAGAGATGAACAATACTATTTTCCGAAGAGGACAAAGATCGCTGGGCCTCTCCTGTGCGCTCATCGGCTCAGGCATGGCCTTCCGGTACAGCCTGATAAAGGAGATCTTCTCGTCCCCGGAGATACAGGACAATCCGGGTGAGGACAAGGTGGTGGAAATGCAGCTGATCAGCAGAGGCGTCCGGGTGGAATACCTGGAAGACGCCTACGTTTATGACGAAAAGGTACAGCGCAAGGAGGTCTTCGAAAAACAACGTACACGCTGGCTGGGGACCCAGATAGACAACCTGCGGCCTCTGCTGAGCAGGAAGATAAGAGAAAATGCCATTGGACGGATCTACTACCTGAAAGTGCTGGAATGGCTGCTCCTGCCACGTCTGCTGCTCCTGGCCCTATTTGGCCTGCTGCTCCTCCTGTCCGCGGCTGATATCTTCGCGGGTCTGCATTTGCTGGCCCCCGCCTGGCCCTGGTGGATAGGCCTTATGGCGCTGTATGGTCTCACCCTGCTGATAGCCATACCGGCCTCCTTCTACAACGGACAGACGGTAAAGGCATTCCTGAAGATCCCGGCGCTCATGCTGGCAATGCTAAAAGCGCTGATGGGCGTGAAGAAGAACAAATCAGGATTTATTCATACTCCAAAGGAGTTTTCAAATTAGACGCAGGAGGCTTCTGGCCCACCTTGTTGCCGCCGGAAGGGAACCAGCGATCCTTCAAACCGATGAAGAAGGACTCGAAATATTTAAAGCTCAGGGAGGCCACGATATATACGACGATGACAAAAGGGATGAAAAGAGGCAGCCTCCATTTTACACCCACGGGCTTGAATACTCCCTCGAAAAGATAATACCAGATCATCCAATGGTAGATATACATGCCATAGGATACTTTCCCGATGCCGACCAGCCACCTGTTCTCCCAGAGCCGTCGCAGCGCGAAAGGCTTGCTTTGGGTATGCACGCTGACAAGCACGAGGATGGTGGCGGCAAAAAGAAGGTTCAGCACGGTGTAGTGCCACACGTAGACGTAGTTGGAGGTCTGTCCAAATGCGAATCCCAGGTCGACAAGGTAAAAGCTGCGATCGGGATGATTGATATAATTCAGGGCGCCTGCCGCGAGCGTAAGCGCAAGACAGCCGGTGAGCACCGTCCATGGCTTTTTGATGCGCTTGTCCAGCGACAACACCGGGATCAGCCCACCGATAAAAAAGGCATCCAGGTGACTGAATGAATTCCAATAAATGATGGTCCCCAGCGTCTCCCCTTTAAAGCCCAGGTCTATATAATGCTGCCCTATAAGGAACCTGCTGACGGGAGTGAGCGCGATGACGGCGATCATAAAGCCCTTTACGACTTTGGGCGGCGCCAGGAACAGGATCAGGGGGAAGAATAAATAGAACTGCTCTTCTATCGCCAGCGACCAGAGATGCGCAAAGGACGGGTCCATGGTCCATTCCGGCAGCGTCCGGGTGAAGTTGTAGGTATAGGTGAGCAGCCAGGGCATATAGGTCCTGTACGTGTCGGGAAAATGAAAAAGCAGATAGGTGATCCCCAGCACGAGGAGATACCCATAATAGAGGGGGAGTATGCGTAATGCCCTTCTTACCCAAAATTTTTTGAACTTGTACCAGGTGGATTCATCCGGCCTGCTTTTCTCTTTCCAGAGAATGCCGGTGATCAGGAATCCCGACAGGACAAAGAAGAGCTGCACTCCTATCCATCCGAAGTGCAGGACGCCCGTATGCAGGCTCAGCACGAGCAGAATGGCCATAGCCCTCAGCCCATCGAGGCTTTTGATATATCCGCTGCCAGACATGGGTTTAGTTACCTTTTACTTTTATTGTCGGAAGCCGGCGCGGTGATGGAGTAAGGACGCACTACGGAATCCAGCGATACACCGATCATTCTTTCTATATCCAGACGGATAAGGTCCTGCTGTAATTGAAGGTTCATGATCTTTACCATTTCTTCGTTCTTTGCCCGCTGAGCGAGGATATAGGCGTCCACGGTGATCTTTCCCTGCCGGAAGGTCTGCTCGGCCTGGGTGGCATTCACTACCACGTCGTTGCTCAATTCATTCTCCATCTCTATCTGGGCCGCATAGAACTTGTACTGCTTGTATTTCGACAGGACCTGCAATTTCAGCGACCTGGCCAGCATCTGCTGCTGATCCTTGCCATTGGCAATAGACTCCCTGGCAGCCTTCACCTGGTTGCCCTGTGAGAAGAAGATACCCAGAGGGATCGTGATGCCAAAAAAGTATTTGGGATATATATAGGTGGCCTGTCCATTGGTGGTAGTAGGTTTGGCAAAGCTCTGATCGTTGTAGTTGGTGGAAATGGTCAGCAGGTTCAGCCAGGTGCTCTTAGCCCTCTTCAGCTCCAGCTCTGCGATCTTGCCCTGGTGTACGGAAGCGTCGTATTCGGGCCCTTTCAGCACCAGCTCCACCAGCCTGTTCTCGATAGCGGTGTCGATTACAGCGGCGACGCCAAAGTTCGACAAAGGATTGATGGAGCTATTCGTCTTATCGCTACCGGTGGCCCCGTCCGTCTGTTTGGACGGCTGCTGGGCCGAAGCATTCATAAGGACGATAAGAAAATAGGCAGAGAGAATAGAGGTTCGAATCATGTTTATATCACGTTTACATTTTCGAGATCGATCATATTCAGTATCGACCCACAGAATTTACCATTCAGGTCTTTGAAAAATTTCGCCGATTCCTTGTCTATCTGCTTGATGATATCCGTCGCTGAGAATACAGCTACCACTCCTTCCACATAATCCACGAGCTCCCGGCTATCCGAAAAATCATTCAGGGGAGGTCCCTCCAGGAAAATATAATCGAATTCCTCCAGCATGGCCTGCAGGTGGATCAGCAGGTTGTTCTCGCTGGGCAACACTTCGGACGGCGTATAATCGCCACCCTGGCTGCCGATGATAAAGATGCCGCCGCTGCCGGCGCCTATATCCTTGGAAAATACTTTGACCTTCAGTTTTGGCGAGACGCTCAGGTCCTCGTTGGAGATCTTCTCGAGCACAGGGTCTCCATGCAGCTGTACGGTAAGGTCATTATTGGAGAAGTTGGTGTCGATGATCAGTATCTTCTTCTTGCTCATGCTGAGGCTGTAGGACAGCGCCTGTATCAGCGTGGTCTTGCCCTGGCCTTTCTTGGTGCTCGTGAAGAGGAATATTCGCTTCCCGCTGTGCTCTATCTCATAGCGGAGCTTGCGGATGGATTCCCGGAATGTATTGCTTCGCTTCTTCTCGGACACGCCCTTCTCCTTGAGATTGCCGGTAATGACGTCCCTCAGCGCTTTGTTTCGCATGTTCATGAAGTTGACGATGCTGATCAGCTTCAGGTTCATCTCCTTCGAAAAGATGGCGGGGGTCCGTACGGATGAATCCAGGTAGGACAGGATCACGATGATGAGCACGGCGGTGACACAGGTGACGAGTCCGGCCATTCCAACGATGATCATCCTCTTCGATGGTTCAGGCTCGATGGCAGGCTGCGCAATCTGCAGCTGACGGAAGTTGTTGACGGAGGAAGAACCGATCTCCGTGGCATTGGCATACCGCTGCCTGGCATCGAAATAATCCTTCTCGGCCATCTTGGCTTCCTGCAGCAGGGCCTCCACGGCAGCATTCCTGGAAGAGGTGGAGCTGGCAGTGGATCTCAGGGTGGCGATCCTGGCCGTGATGTTCTTGATCTTATCTTTCCCGGCCTGAATGGTAACTTCCAGGTCCTGTTTCTTCTCCAGCAGATCGTTCCTCTCGGTGCTGGTGTTGTTGCCTCCGCTGGTGACGGGTGTGGAGTTGACATATTTATCGTAATATTCCTGTTTCAGCTGGTTGTACCGGGTAAGCTTGTCCTTATCATTGGTCTTCAGGTAATCATTGTAGGCGTCGTTCATGGCCTTGCGGGCCTGGAGAAGCTCTTCGTTGTTATTGGGTGAAACGTTGGTCTTGGCGCCGCCGGTGGCGGGGCCACCCAATGCCTCGAGCTTTTGCTCTATCCTGCGCAGCTGGTAGGAATAGTCGGTCTGCTTGTCATTCTCATCGGCCAGCTGTTGTTCAGACTGTGCGATCAGGTCCTGCTGGCTGCTGGTCTCCGCGGCTACATCTGTAAGCCCTGCATCCCGGACGAGCTTTTGCTTCTCATCATACTCCTGCTTCTTCTTTTCCATGATGCTTTCCAGCGTGTCGATGGACTCCTGCGACTTGGTGCTGCGGATGTTCTTGTAGAGCCTGAGGAACTGTGCGTACGACCGGTTTACCATAAAGGCGGACAGCTCGGGGTTCTCCGTCTTGCAATCCACTTCGATATAGTCGGTAGCTTGTACCTTGAATACGTTGAGGTAGGTTATAAGGTATTTATACCCATAGCCATACAGGTTGAGATACTCCAACAGCGCCTTTTCCTCCGGCTTGTAGGAGGTGAGCACGCTCATGGTCTCGAGCTTATCCTCGAAGGTCTTCCGGGCGGCCTCGGCATTTACGCTCTTATAGGAGGAGGATTGTTTCTGTGCGGCGGTCAGGGTGCGAAAGGGCCTAGGACTGGTCATGTCATGCAGGATCAGCTCGTAGGACAGGAGGCTGAGGACGGACGGAGAGGTCCAGGTATTGATGGCATTGTTGAACTTCACCTCCGCATCGTACATGCCGCCGCTGCTCTCGTTGATCTTGATCTCGTCAGGTATGGCAAATCCCGTGGATATCCTCGTCGTGGAGAAATAATACTTCTGTTGGTTACGGGTCAATATCCAGGCAACAACAGCGGCCAGCACGGCAGACCCGAGAATGATCCACTTCCGCTTCAACAATATCCTGAATAAATACGCGAGATCCATGAACTTGAATTTAGGCCAAAAATACTCTTAAAATCCGCATGATACCAATAACTTAGTGTAAAACTAGTAAGATTCATGCCCTAACGTAAAAAATGGCTTTTTATTTCGATGTGCGGCCTTCCCCGCGGCTTCCAAAATCCTTAAAAATCATGTAGATTTGACCGCACATGAACAGACGCAAAGCAATCGTTCGTATCTCTCTGACAGGGCTGGGTATCGCAGCCGCCGGAACAGCATACAAATGGTGGGATCTGGTGAAAAGCCCGGACTTTAGCTCCCTCGACAAGGACCTGCTCGCCGCGCTGTGCGAGACCATCATCCCGGCTACGGATACGCCAGGCGCCCGGGACACAGGTACCCACGACTTTGTCATAAAAATGAT
>DASZXP010000216.1:0-17021 GCA_035545935.1 Puia sp.
AGATCCTCTACGAAGGCTATGGGCCCCACGGAGTTGCCATACTGGTGGAGACAGCCACCGACAACCACGTCCGTACCGTCGCCAACGTAAAATCCCACTTTAACAAGGGCAATGGCACCCTCGGCAACAGCGGCAGCGTCAGCTTCCAGTTTAAAAAAATGGGCGTCTTCAAGCTGAAACCCGAAGGACTTAACGTGGATGATCTCGAATTGGAGCTCATCGACCATGGCCTGGAAGAAATGGGTGAAGGCACAGGCGAGAATGACATACCCGTCATCGTGCTCCGGGTGGCCTTCAGCGACTTTGGCAATATGCAGAAGGCGCTGGAAGAGAGAGGCATCACCCCCATCAGCTCCGAGATAGAATGGATCCCCGCCAGCACCGTGGAGCTATCGGAAGAGCAGGCGCAGGATGTGCTGAAGCTCGTGGACAAGCTGGAACAGGACGAGGACGTTCAGAAAGTATTTTATAACTTAAAATAGCGCGTACGGCAGGCTCTTCATCTCCCGCAGGGCCCTCCGCCCCCAACATTCCAGGCCCTTTGACAGGCTCCAGCCCCCTCATAGGTCCGCCCTCCGGGGATCAGTCGGCAGGGCCTTCCCCTATTGTCCTGTTCGATGGTGTGTGCAATCTTTGCAATCGCAGCGTTCAATTTATACTGAAAAGGGACAGGCGGGGTCTATTCCGCTTCGCTTCCCTTCAAAGCTCCGTGGGTCGATCTCTCCTCCAACAATACGGCCTGTCCACCACCAGCATGGACTCCTTTGTATTGCTGGACAACGACAAACCATACACACGCAGCTCCGGCGCCCTTCGTGTAATGAAAAGACTCGGCTTCCCCTGGTCGCTCCTCTATGTTGTATGGATCATTCCCCGTCCTGTAAGGGACAGGATCTACGATTGGGTAGCGCGTAATCGCTACCGCTGGTTTGGGAAAGAAGAAACCTGCTGGCTGCCCCGCCCCGAATGGAAAGAAAGATTCTTGGATTGATCGCCCTCATCGGCCCACGCTGCCCTCCACCGGCTCACCCCACCATCGACATTTCCACAGCCTTCATCTTCCTGCCCCCTGGCCTTACTCCAGCTCATCGCCCTGCCAGCCCTCTCGTTGACCTCATGCCGACGCCTTCCCAGTCCACTGTCCGGCATCTCCCCTACTCCGCCTTCCTCTCGGCCCGCTGCCCGCTCCCTACTCCGCCATCATTTGCCGCACCGCATCGATGATCTGTTCCGCATTGGGCTTGCTGAAATAATCCCCGTCACTCGCATAGGCCGGACGATGCGCCTGCGCCGTAATGGTCCTTGGCGCCGTATCTAACCACCGGTAGCCCCCCTGCTCTTCCATTACCTTATTGAAGATATAGCCAGCGGCCCCCCCCGGCACATCCTCGTCGATGATGATGATCCGGCTCGTTTTTTTCAGGGACTCCACGATTGTATGATGTATGTCGAAAGGCAATAATGTCTGTACATCTACCACTTCGCAGCTGACCCCCAGCTCTCCCAGCGTGACCGCCGCCTCCTGTACGATGCGGAGCGTCGAGCCATAGGACACCAGCGTGATGTCGGTTCCTTCCCGCACCACTTCCGGCACGCCGAGGGGTACCCGGAACTCCAGCAGATTGGAAGGCAGCTTTTCTTTTAGCCGGTAGCCATTCAGACATTCTATCATCAGGGCCGGATCGGCTCCTTCCAGCAGGGTGTTATACATGCCCGCCGCCTGTACCATGTTCCGTGGCACACAGATATGCAATCCCCGCAGCGCATGGATCGCCACACCCATGGGTGACCCGCTGTGCCAGATCCCTTCCAGACGATGTCCGCGCGTACGCACGATCAACGGCGCTGTCTGCTGGCCCGCCGTACGGTATTGCAGGGAGGCGAGATCATCGCTCAATGGTTGTAGTCCGTATAGAAGATAATCCAGGTATTGTATCTCCGCGATAGGACGCAGACCACGGAAGGCCATGCCGATGCCCTGTCCCATGATCGTCAGCTCCCGGATGCCCGTATCGAAGATCCTGTTCGCGCCATGCCTGGCCTGCAATCCCGCAAAACCCTGGTTGACATCCCCGATCTTGCCCAGGTCCTCTCCAAAAGCCAATACCTTGGGATTGTGTGTGAACAATGCGTCGAAATAATGATTCAATATCTCATACCCGTTGATCAGGGGCGCATCCTCATCGAACTCCGGCTTTACTTCTTCTATATGCAATATGTTTTTCCCCCCTTCATGATACAGATGCGTATTGTACAGCGCCGCATTCTCCTTTTTCAATTCCTCATAGTATTCCTTCAACGGACCGGCGATCTCATCTCCCAACGTTAGATCCAATGCCTGGTGCAAGGCCTGCAGCACATCCTTCCGTCCCGGCTCCCGGTTAGCCGCCAGCTCCGCGGCCACCTGTTCCAGCATCTCGCCGCGATAGGGATAGTGATCCACCAGACCTTTGATCAATGCTACGGAACGGGACACCTGCTGCTTGATGGGCTCCTGGTATTTTTCCCAGGCCAGGTTCCGGCAGTGACGGATATACTCTTTGGACGATGTCTCGATCTCCTCCAGCTCCTCTTCGCTGGCCAGCTCATTGTCGATGATCCATTCCTTCATTTTTTTGATACCATCCCATTCCCGCTCCCATTCCAGGCGCTCGGGAGATTTGTACCGTTCATGGCTGCCCGAAGTGGAATGCCCTTGCGGCTGGGTGACCTCTTCGACATGGAATATCACCGGCGTATGCGTCATCCGGATGGCGCGGATGCCCGCCTCGAACGCTTCACACATACCCGCATAATCCCAGGCTTTCACCCGGTAGATCTCGACCCCATTGGTCCCTTCCTCTATCTGAAACCCCTTCAATGCCTCGGAAATGGAACCCTTTGTCGTCTGGAACTTCCGGGGCACCGAAATACCGTATCCGTCGTCCCATATAAAAATGGCCAGCGGCACCTGGAGCACCCCTGCCGCATTCACTGTCTCGAAAAAATGACCCTCGCTCGTCGAAGCATCCCCTATCGTGCAGAAACACACCTCATTCCCATTGTTCGACAGCCCCGTAAATTGTTTCAGCTGCTCTATCTCGCGGAAAGCCTTGGAGGCATAGGCCAGCCCCAGCGCTCTGGGCATTTGGGCAGCCGTGGGAGCCAGCCCCGCCGTAAGGTTCTTGCGGTTGATAAGATCCAGCGTCTCCCCATCCTTATCTATAAATGGTGTGGCAAAATGCGAATTCATATTCCTTCCCGCGCTGTGGGGATCATGCTGTACGTCGGGATCTGCATATAATTGAGAGAAGAACTCCTCGATAGTAGCCGCACCCGAGGCAAACGCAAAGGTCTGGTCCCGGTAGTAGCCCGCATAAAAATCGCCCGGCCGGAAGAACTTGGCCATCGCCACCTGGGGGACTTCCTTTCCATCCCCAAAAATGCCGAATTTGGCCTTACCCGTCAGGACCTCTTTCCTTCCCAGCAAACTGGCCTCCCGGCTATCACAGACAGTACGATAGTCCTTCAACACCTCCTCGCGGAATTTGTCGAAAGATAATTTCTCCTGGTCGATCAATGCGTTAGTAGAAAGGTTTTCCATTAGAGTAATTTAAGTATGTACAGGTATGGGTCTTCGGTCGACGTCCCCCGATCCAATTTGGTCCCGTGGCTTCGGGGGCAAAGTTACCATTCTATCCGCTATCCAAAACCAGCCTATTCCATTGATTGTTAAAAAAGTAGGGTACCCTTATAATTTATTGGCAGGACTGGCGTTAAAAACTTAATTTTATACACCAGGCGAACCTCCGGTTCGCCGTCCAAAAGACAAATATTAACAGCGGGCAAACTATGAAAAAATTAGCAATTGTTATCGGCCTATTTTTCACCATTCTTTCCAGTCAGGCACAGCTGACCAATGGGAAGGGCGAAGCCCTGCCCCGTCCGGCGGACCTGCTGCAGCTGAAGGAGAACAGCCATAACTTCGGGAAGATCCCCCAGGGGCGGCCGGCCGTCTATATTTTTGAAATAGTGAATACCGGCAAGACCGCGCTCAAGCTGGACAATGTCCAGGCTTCTTGTGGATGTACAACACCCGAATGGAGCCGCGACGCCATCGAGCCCGGAGCTACCGCCAATATCAAGGTGGGGTATAACGCCTATGCCGAGGGGCCTTTTACAAAGACGGTCACCGTGGTCTATAATACCAATATGACAAAGACCATTACCATCACCGGGGAGGTATATAAAAGTCCGGCCAGTTCCGCCCCCGAGAATGCATCCATACAATTATTAAAACAAATAAATTGATCACCATGAAAAAACTATTCCTATTTGCCAGTGCTGTTGCCCTCTCGACTACTTTGTTCGCTCAGCAGGCCACTCAAAAAAAGGCCGAAGATGCGGTAAAGTTCAAAGAATTGGCCTACGATTTCGGCACGATCAAACAAGGTGTTCCCGTAACACATGATTTTGCCTTTACCAATATCAGCGATGCGCCCGTTATCATCGAATCAGCTACTCCTTCCTGTGGTTGCACTACCCCTATCAAGCCCGAAGGCGCTATACCCAAGGGTAAGGACAACAAGATCACGGCAGGATTCAACGCAGCAGCAGCAGGCCCTTTCAATAAATCCATTACGGTAAAGGTGGCCGGCATCGACATGCCGCTCCAGCTCAAGATCACCGGAGAAGTATTGACGGCGGATGCGTATACCAAATACGAGGCATCCAAAGGCGCCAAGACAGGCGGTAAATAATTAATCCAACTATTTGATAAAAGGCTCCTCGGCGTTAGCGGGGAGCCTTTTGTATTTTGTACTTTTGCCGGATGTTAACTATCAGTCACCGTGGACAGCAAATGCCGGCCTCGCCGATCCGGAAACTCGTGCCTTATGCCGAGGCTGCCAAAAAACGAGGCGTCAAAGTATACCACCTCAACATCGGCCAGCCCGATATCGAAACCCCCAAAATGGCGTTGGACGCCGTCCGTAATTTCGATTTCAAGGTATTGGAATATAGCCACAGCGCGGGTAATGAGAGCTACAGGAAAAAGCTGGCGGCATACTACCAGCGGGCAGGCATGGAGGTGGACTACCAGCAGATCATCGTCACCACAGGCGGGTCCGAGGCCATCCTCTTTGCTTTCATGAGCTGTCTCGATGCGGGTGATGAGGTCATCATCCCCGAGCCTTTTTACGCCAACTACAACGGATTTGCCGTAGCCGCGGGTGTGGAGGTAAAGCCTCTTACATCATATATCGATACAGGATTCGCGCTCCCTCCCATGGCCGACTTCGAAAAGCTCATCGGTCCCCGGACAAAAGGCATCGTCATATGCAATCCCAACAACCCCACCGGCTATCTCTACAGCCGGGAGGAAATGGAGACCCTCAAAGAGCTTATAAAAAAGCACGACCTCTACCTCTTCGCCGACGAGGCCTATCGCGATTTCTGCTACAGCGGCGAACACATCGCCTCCCTGAACCTGAAAGGTGTGGAAGACAGGGTTATCATGATCGATACCATCTCCAAAAGATACAGCGCCTGCGGAGGGCGGATCGGAGCGCTGGTCACCCGCAACCAGGCCGTGCTCGACACCGTGCTGAAATTCGCCCAGGCCAGGCTTAGCCCCCCATCTTTCGCCCAGATCCTGGGTGAGGCGGCTACGGACCTGCCAGCCGACTACTTCGACGAGACCAGGGCCGAATACCTGAAAAGAAGAGATGTGCTCGTCAGCCGTCTCAACGCCATACCCGGCGTGTTCTGTCCCAATCCCGGCGGAGCATTTTATGCCATGGCCAGCCTGCCGGTGGATGACACCGACAAGTTCTGCCAGTGGATATTAGAATCCTTTGCATATGAAAATCAAACGGTCATGCTCGCTCCTGCCGGAGGCTTTTATGGCACCCCCGGGCTGGGTAAAAAAGAAGTACGTTTAGCGTATGTGCTCAATACTGCCGCCCTTCACAAAGCCATGGACTGTTTGGAAAAGGCGTTGGAGCAATATCCTGGAAAAATTAAGGTTAAATAATATTAAAATAACTTACATATATTGTCAAAAATCCTATTCCCGCCCAAAACGGTCATTTTTTGGCCATTTTAGAGCCTAAAGTCATATTATTTAAAAATACATATATTATTTTTTCCGTTTTTATCGATTTTTTCTGAAAATGTTGATAAAGTAATTTGCATGTTCCAAAAATTTGCCCGACATTTGATTCAGATTAGCACGGACAAGTAGTGAGAGGGAAAATGAGGGTTTAGAAAAAGGATTTAGCAGCTTGAATAGTCTTTTTTAACTATTTGATAATCTTAGGCTCTTGGGTTTTAGTATTCAACGCTTAATTTTGTGCTCTCAAACAACAAGATCTTTATCTCTTTTCATATGGCAAGCAATCGTTAGACGGCCTTCTGTTTCCACAGAGGGCCTTTTTGTTTGTGGCCACAAACAAAAAGGCCCGCCGCCCGAAGGGCGGCCATCATCAACCGTAAAATCCTGATCGAACCGCCCGGTTCGATCAACACCTCGCCAAGTCTTATGTCTTAAGTCTTAAATCTTAAGTCTTCATTTTCCCTCGATTTATTCCCCAAATCTTTATACATTTGCAACCCGTTTCGGGATGCCAAAAGTCTTCCCCCAACGTCTTCCCGGCGAGATAGCTCAGATGGTTAGAGCGTCGGATTCATAACCCGGAGGTCTCGGGTTCAACTCCCGATCTCGCTACAAAAGTTAAAGACTTGTTAAAAAGCTGTCATTTCTGGCAGCTTTTTTTATTTCAATTCATTGATTTCAAGCTATTTGCAAACTACAACATATTCATATGCCGAATTGCCACGATAATTAGGTCATGAAAAAACCATTAGATAAGGAAGTGTTGAATCGAATGGTCCGGTTACAGGCCTTTGCCCTCTTTAAAAGAGATGGCATGGATGCAGTCCGGGATACCTACCCAGAATGTGCTTCTTTCATGGAAGAGAATAGATCACTTTCATACCAGGAGGTAAAGAGAAAGTTATTTTTGGTCCGATAGTCTGCTATATGGAATGCGGTTAAATTAGACTCCCTTTGTGGATAACCTGGGGATTTCTGTCAAATGACCGTCAAATAAACAGTAGATTGATTTTCAATAATATACGATCATTCAGAAGGGGTTATGAGAGCTGGTTATCAAATAAGCTACCTATGCCCATATTGGCACATACTTGACATATTTTCTTGATTTATTGTCCGGGTCGTCCTCCTTTACCAGTCCCGCGTCTAAAGTTTCCTTAATTATCCGAGAAGCAATGGCAGCGTTTTCATCAGCAATTTTAAACCGACCGCGAAGCGACTGATTGGTCATCTTATCATTTGTAACGTACTTCAGACAGGCATGCTGATAGCATGCGCGAATCCTATCTTTTTTGTCCATATTGCCGAACATTAACGGAGAATAAAGCACTACCCTGGTATGCTTCTCTTGTAATTGAACATCTAGCGGAGGCAACTGGAACAACTCAATATTGAAGATGACTTTGTCAATGCCGCTGCCTTTTTCTTCGCAAATTCCCATCCGTCGCATCAGTGAGGCCATTTCTTCGTTTCGAGATTGATATTCATCAATAAAGCGGTCGGAAGAAATTAGAGGTAATCCCGGATTGGTAATCTCGATGCGATCTTCGAATATCTCAACCATAGGATTTGTGCCGGTTTCGTTCAAGTCCTGATGAATGATCGCATTGGCGACCAGTTCGCGAATAGCAACCTCTGGATACATTACGACAGTATTTCTGAAAGCTCTTCCTATTTCCTCATTGCTTGGAAGCAATCCATTTATATAGTTCATTAGTCCGCCGAATCCCGCAGCATAGCCCTTTTTGCCTGATATATCCTTTGCAGTATTGATCTTGTCCTTTCCACTGTATCGGACGACGCGAACAGCTTTCCTTTTAACAGTGTCAAAGCGCTTTAGCTCCTTAGCGAAAAGAAGTGCGCCCAAATTACTGATATGCAACCCATGACTATTTGAAATTAATAATTTATCAGTTACCAGCCTTTCAATTACTCCATCGATCGTTTTCGGTGCTGGCTTTTTCATCAGATCGAAGTACGCCTGCGTGTCTAACAATGCTAAAACGTCATCTTCCGATACGTCCTCCAATGCCAGCCCTCGTTCAAATAGAATATGAGCATTTCGCGCCCATATCTTCCGCTCTTTTTCTGGAAAATCCTTCAATGATCTCTTAATACTCCCGATCCGTATATAATGCTGGTTCATGAAATAGACAGGCTGATTACGCGCTGCACTAATTTTGAAAAGACTTACCAGCTTGCCATTGTACTTGAATTCAAAAATTTCAAATTCTATCCGAGGGGATAACCGTTGTAATAGCCAATGCTCCAGTTCCTCCTTTCCCACTAAGAAATTAGATGGCCGAAAATGGGTGCCTTCGACTGTATGTACCCCATCAGTGATCCCAAAAACCAAGTATCCATATGGCTCATTACGCAGGCATGCTCCATTTGATAAAGCTGAAATATATTCACCAATCTCTTCCGGTGATTTAATGTTCATCTTAAATTCGACCCATTCACACTCCTTCGGAAGTTTGACTAGTCGGTTGATTAACATATATAAGGCAGAATCTTCCATCAATCATTAATTGTTGAAAATTCAAATACTATCATCGGCAATTCTTAAATATTCAAACCAGGTCTTCCGATATAACACAACTCTGGCAAAATGCCTTTACAACAACAGAAAGGCAAATATAAAATCCTTATCTTTAATCGTAGGCCTTAATTAACTCGCTCATTTTGTTCCCCGTCAAATCCGGTGAATGAAAGAATTTGTCCCCTCATTGAAGAAACAACAGATCCTGATCTTCGCGATATCCTGATTCGAGCAGCCTTTAAAGAGTTTTTCAGCATGATTGAAGCCGACCTCTATCTTATAAACCAATTCAATCCATATCCTGGCTTCGATAATATGGCTCCTTTAGTTGCCAAGTTTAAAAAAACATACAGACAGCATAGGAAAGACTTTAAAAAAAGGGAGCACATAAATTCGCTGATGACGAACATTGGGTATTCAGTAGAGATCCCGATGCATATTTGAAATGAACAAAAACAGTTTATCGAGGTCGATTGATTGAAAGAATTTCATTGAAGGCAAAATCTTTACGAATTCTTTTAATCAATTGATTTTCAATTTAAATCTGAATTTAGATTACCTAAAGTCATTACGGGAAAATCGCGGTTCAATTAAACTCCCGTTCCTTCATTACCCCCCTTTTCATTGCCATAACACGATGTAATCTCTTCATTTTTGCATCGATTTCACTTTTTTTCCGATTGATAACCGGTTCAATTTCATTGGTTAAGAACTCAAAAAGCGGTTCAACTCTACTCCCGATCTCGCTACACGGCCCCATAGTAACTTGATTATCAATTTATTATGGGGTTATTTATTTTGCAACGGGTGACAATCATTAATCTCGCTGATAAACTGGTCGAAATTTGCCTTTATCACCTCCAAATGATCCGGGGCTCCCACTTTACTCATATAACTCCACTTTGCTTTTCTATCAATAGTCACAGGGTTTATACGCTCACTCAGGGAATATATCATTCTGCCCAGCGGCTTGGCAAATTTTTCTTCATAGATCTCAAAATCCAGGCAGGGAAATTTTTTCCGAAGAGTATAATCATAGTCCCATAAGCTGAGAAGATTGCCCTCATCGATCTCCACTATAAATAGATCTCCCTCATCTTCATATTCTTTAGCAAGAGCGATCCTGGTGGCATGTATATGGCAGGTAGCGACCGTCCCGCCATCAATGAGATCATTAAGCGCTACCATAAATTCCCTACGCCCCTTCTTAAGCTTGTACAGTTCATAAGGCATGAATACAACAAAACCCGCCGCCAAAACAGTAACTATGCCAGGAATAAAGCCCACCCAACCGTTCGGGCTAATCGATGTTAAATACCCGAACCCGGCAGCCAAAACCGCCGCCACAAGAAAATGATAGAATTTGATCTTTCCTCCTTGCTCCTTTTCTTTTTTACGCTTCAACGTTCGGAGAAGCCGTTGTTCATCCGGATAAAAAGGTCTTGCTTTGTAAGAGATACTCACGGTTAGGGGATTTTTAACGGAACAAGTTATCAAAAGCCCATAAATCAGCCAACAACTGGTTAGACAATTGTCCCGATCTCGCTACAGAATGGGAATTTTCAATCAAATCTTGGAAATTCTCATTTTCTTTTCCTTCACAATGATCTGAAATACATTCTATTAAAGAAAGAAATTCGTTTGTTTCGTGGTTAGATAACGGTGATTTCCAATTCGATCAACCGTGGAAGCTTCAACTTTCCAATAGATTCAACATACCCAAATGGCACCATAATAAATGCTTCAAATGGATAGTAAAGAATGTATATATCCGGGATAGCGGATAAGGCGCCCTCCCCCATTCTATGAGCTTATACCCGGGTCCGGTCTATCAAGGACAACCAATAAACCATCTCGGATACAGGGAGGTTGGTGATGCGGGACATTTCGCGTACAAAAGGGCTATCCGCATTACGGGCGATAAAGTCGGCGATTATCCTGGTCGTCCTTGATTTTAATGCATCGTTCTTCTCGATGATCCGGTTTATCTCCCGTCCGAGGACGATACAGCTGAGATCGTTGTTGGTGGTCCATCGTATGGGCGTCCTGTCCGGGTCGAAGAGATCGTTGTGGTGCTCGTAAATGTAATCGCTTTCGATAGAGGCATATTGCTGGATGATCCGGACGATGTCGCCTACATCCTTTATTCTATTCTCGGGCCGGTCGTCATAGGCGATCAGTTTCAACAGCATGATCGATGGAAGCGTAGCTACTTTGAAGAGGGCGCCGTGATCGGGTTCTATTACCGTGGTGCCCTGGTCATATACTTCCTGGAGCGCGTTGACGGGGAGACGGGTGACGGCGGCGGCGGTAACGGGTTCATCGAAATTCATGCCGCCAAAGGGAAGGATGTCTACCTGGACGCCGGCGGGCGACCGGTAAGCATAATAATTGTCACGTAGGGGGTGAAAGCCGTTTGAGGACATTAGATGTTGCCGGATCTGCTCGTAGTCCTCTTTGCCCCCCACCAGGATGGCAAGGTCCAGGTCCTTTGTCTCGGTGCCCCTCGCGGGTCTGCCAAGCCAGATGTCGCGGGCCTGGGCTCCGATGATATAATAGTCTATACCGGCCTGGTGAAAGGCTTGTTCGAGGTCGATAAAGACATCTTTTAACGGTCCGTTATAAAGGTTATTCCAGTTCACCTCGGAGGTATTGTTCATATATAAGGTTGGCGGCTTCGATACAGCGGGGGTCGCCCGTCATCATGAGGTCAGCGTATACCAATAAGGGCGGTGCAACCGGCTGTTTGGGATCGTGATAATTCTTGTCCTGCTCTTCCGTCCAGAATTTTTTATAAATACGTATCTCTCCGCCTGGTGCGGGTACCAGCCCCCAATGGCTCATCCATTCCCCATTAAGCCTTTCGGGGGTGTACAGGGTTATGATGCCGGGAGTCAGATACTGTGTCAGTATTTCGGCAGCGGTTTCTCCGCCGTACACCATGCCAGGTGCGTTGTCATGCATGTTATGGCGCGTCGCAAATTTTTCGTCTGTCCAGAATTTGTAATCACCTATATGCAGGTCTGGTTTCAATTTTTCATGATAGGCGACCATCCATCGTTCCAGAAGGGCCTTTTTGTTCTGCAGACGGATGCGCTTTTGGTCGAGCTGTAATATAAAGCCCGCGTCCTTGAGACCGGCGATGATATTGGTGATATTACCGAGCGCGACGCCGGTAATGCGGGCGAGCTCCCGATGGGGAAGGTCGAGGGCGTCTTTGTTCAAGAGAAGATAAAATACTGTCCGGAGACCGGCCTTGGTAAATGCGCGGTTGCCGACTGGTTTCTCCTTTTGGGCGGGTTTGTTACCGTCGATCCAGAGAAGGTGCCGGGGATGTGGAAGAAAGATATTGCCGGCGGCATCGAGATAGCCGATCTTTTTCTCCCGGAGTGTTTTTTTTATTTCGGGGAAGATATTTTCGGCGACGATGGTGAGGGGATGGTATTGGACGGCCAGCTGGCCGATGGCTTCCAATTGATAAGCGCGGATCTCCTTTTTGACCTGGATCGGGGTTTGTAATTTTGTACCATTCCAGTCCAGGAATAGCTCGCCGTCAGGGCCTTTTTTGTTGGCCTGATAGTCGGCGGTTATGCCGGTTGTTTCCTTAAGTCGAAACATTGCTTTGTATATCAGGGCGTTATTGTTCATTATATTATACTGTTCAGGTAACGTGAACATACAAAATTAGTGAACATTTTGCTTATTAACAATTTTTTGTTCATTTTATTTTAATGTTCACGGGTCGTGAACAGATATAAAAATGAAGAAACTTATATGTAATAGGACGCTATTCCGAGATCATCCGCGGCCACGAACCAGGGGCTTTTATGATATTCCAGGCCTGATGGACCAGTTTGGTATCGGTCCTTCCATGGTCGAGAAAAAAGAAATGATCCAAGCCATTTTCCAGGCCAGGCGCGTACCCTTGATCTATATTCAGGAAATTAGAAAGCATCTGGATATTCACCGGGGTGATTGGCGAAGCTTGCTGGACACGCTCCCTGCATCGGAACGGACGGAAGTGAAGGATTTTGACTGGCACGTCGAGCAAGTCACTGCGCGTTTTGAGCCACTCACATTCCCTTAGCATAGAATAGGCGCCACTTTCTTCTTCCCCATTCCTACAGCCTGAAGAACTTCTTCGGTATCCCCAGCTTCTCCATTCTCGACTCCAGCGTAGTCGGCTTGAGCTGAAGTATCTCGGCCGCTCCCCCCGCACCCCTTATCCGCCCATTTGTCTGCTTCAATATCGAAATAATATGCTCCCGCTCGGCCGCCAGCTGCATTTCCTTTATATCGGTTAATGTCCTGGAAGCAGGCGGCACTATGACACTATGATCTTCCGAAACTGGATTGACAAGCCGCCTCCCCAGCTGCACAGGGCTTTTCCCATCGTTTAAAACAAATGCCTGCTCGATCGCATTCTCCATTTCACGTATATTCCCTGGCCAGTTGTAGTAGATCAGCTCCTGCATAGCTGCAGCGCTAATACCATAAAAGGGTTTACCGGTCTTCAGAGAGAGCCGTTGTGCAAAATGTTCCGCAAGCAACGGTATATCCTCTTTTCTCTCCCTAAGCGAAGGCAATGTAATAGGGAACACATTAAGCCTGTAATAAAGATCGAGCCTGAACTTCCCGGCAGCAACCTCGTGCTCGAGATTACGATTGGTAGCTGCAATAACCCGTACATTGATCTTTATCACAGACTTGCCCCCCACCCGTTCAATCTCTCTTTCCTGTAATACCCGTAAAAGCTTCACTTGCAGATCTGGCGGCATTTCTCCGATCTCATCGAGGAATATCGTGCTGTCCTGCGCAAGCTCGAACTTGCCGATCCTCCTGTCCAAGGCTCCTGTAAAAGCGCCCTTCTCATGACCGAAGAGCTCGCTCTCTATTAGATTAGCAGGCAAAGCAGCGCAATTGACGACGATCAGCGGCTTCTCTTTCCGGGTTGAAAGATGATGAATGGCCCGGGCAACCAGCTCTTTGCCGGTGCCGCTTTCACCCATCAAAAGTACGGACGTATCCAGGGGGGCGACCTGCGAAACCATATCGAATACACATAGCATCTTATGGCTCTTCCCGATTATTTTGGCGAACTCCTCATTTGCCCTTATTGCGCCACCCGGATTCGGCTTTTCATATTTGAGCTGGGCTGTTAGCTTTTTGATCTCATCATTGGCAAGAAATCGTTTAATAGTCGAAAGGATAGCCGGTTTCAACGACTCCAACATTTGCATATGTTCATTACTATAAGGGTCCGGCCGACGGCTGTAAAAAGAGAACATGAACCCATCCTCGTCGGATACAGGAAAGGACAGGTGAAGATTTGACGCTAATTGCAGCTTTATGGCAAACCGTTTATTGGCAGGTATGCTATCACAAATTTCCTCAAACTCGCTTCCCTGGTAAATAGTTACATCCTTTTTGCCGATTGCTGTAACCAATTGATGGAGCTGTGCAACCGTAACCCCGGTCATATCCATTAACTCCGGGATCCCGATCACCTGGTATTCATTATACCCGGTTCGAAAGAAAGCGCTGGCTCTTTTGAGATCATCACCCGGTCCGTTAAAACCCAATACGATAAGATCGAAAGGGATGGCGGCTTGAATGATCTCCGCTATGTACAGCAACCGCTCGTCCCATCCTGTATTTTCCGCCGGGATCCCATACAATAAAAGTTGAACCGATTGCTCGGCACGCAGCTTCGCATCACGATTATGAGCATGCCGGTAATACGCTATATCCAGCGCTACCAATACGTCTTTCTCGCGAAATGGTTTTACCAGGAATCCATACGGCTGCGTCGCCCGGGCCGCTTCCAACACTGCCTGGTTGCTGTTGGCAGAGAGATAAATAAACCCGATATCTTTTTCTGCCAGCACCTTTGCAAGGTCGATCCCGGTATGTGTTCCCTTCAGGTAAATGTCGAGTAAAACAATAGCAGGCTGATGCCCTGCGATCATTGCGATCGCTTCGGCATACGTATCGGCAATGCCGATAACGGTGTATCCGGCTTTTTTTAAAAGGGCCCGAAGATCATTGGCAACGACAAATTCGTCCTCGACTATCAATATCGATTTATCCAAGTTTATATATTTTTTGTGAAGACAGGTCCAGCCTTTTATCCATCTTGAAACTAATTACCACGACGGCCCCGTTTCGGTTATAAAGATCGAGTTTCCCCCCAATTTGCTTGACCAGCCCCGTGATCAGAAGCATGCCTAATGTATCGCTTTCCCTCGCATCGAACCCTGCAGGAAATCCCTTGCCATTATCGGCAACTTCAAGGATAATGTCCCCATCGCTATTTTCCATTCTTACACTGATACATCCGCTTTCAATAGTATCGAAAGCGTATTTGATCGAATTGGTTATCGCCTCGTTCAGTATGAGCCCGACCGGGATCGCCTGGGTAATATCCAGCTCTACATCATCGATATGAAGTGAAAAACCGATCTTATTCAGATAGGCGAAGCTTGCTTTTAGGTAATCGGCCAGTTCATGGATATAGCTTCGCATACTGACGGATTTCGTATCATCGGATTGGTAAAGCTTTTGATGGATCAGCGACATGGCTTGCATCCGATGACGGCTTTCGGTAATGGCCGCAATCGCCTCTTTACTGTCAAGATAGTTGGATTGAGAATTCAATAAGCTGATGATGATCTGCAAATTATTCTTCACCCGGTGGTGAATTTCCTTTACAAGCCACTCCTTTTCCGAAAGCAATTGGTTCTTCTCGGCAATTGCCTCCTCCAGTATCTTATTTTGGAGATTTATTTTATCCTGTTGGGCTTGCAAAATGGCGTTCCGTCGCTGCTTTAGCTTAAAAAGTACAAAAAGGATAACAGCTGCTATCAATGTCGATACGATGGCGACGTTCCTAAACATGCTTTTCCTGCGAAAACCGACTTGCTCTATTTCGTTCTCCGACCTGAGAAGCTGTATATCCTGCTGCTTAAGCTTAAGCTCATTATCTTTCTTTTCGGTTTCCATGGCAACCTGCATCTGCGCCACCTGGAATGCCTTCGTCTCCCGGAAGATAGAATCACTCAATAACTTGTAGGATTGATAATACCCCAACGCTTCTTTAAATCGGCCCATTGCGGAATCCACCTTGAAGCTCGCAAGATAAGCCGCCACAATATGGGTTTTACTACCGTTTGCAATGGTGCCCATGCGAAACCGCTTTGCAATATCCGTCGCTGCATCATATTGATGAACGGCAATATAATACGGAACAAGAACGCTGTAGACGGCGTATAACCTCGGATCGCCTTCATCGGCATGCGGTAGAATTGCTTCTATCTTATTGGCGTATTCCCTCGCCCGGTTCAATTCATTGAGTCGGGTATATACCAGATTGTAACAGGTGAAAAGATAAAGGCTGTCGCCATAATCTCTCAATTGCAAATACTTTTGAGTAGACCGTACCAGGCTCAGCGCCGGCTGGATCTGATTTTGCTTGACCAGCTCAAAGCAAAGGTTGATCATTGTTACAAGCACCTCATCATGCCCCTTGAAATGGATAGCGATATCTAACGCCTTACGCTGATAGATGGCCGACTCGGCATGTTTATCCCAATTCGCATAAGCAGTGGCCAGGCGGCTATAAATGGTACATAGCTGTAAGGACGTATCATGCTGCTCCTCGGCCATTTTTGCCGCCATCGACCCATATTCAACGGCGTCCGGGTAATCACCCAGCGAAGTAGAAAGAATTCCCAGGAGGTCATACACGCCATACGTTTTATTGTAATGCACCGAATTATATAGCGATAAGGATTCTTTCAGTTCATTGAGCGCCAACCCGAACTTTTTTAGCAGCTGGTCAAGATCACCGAGATCTTTTAACACATCGGCCTGTCTCTTTTTATTGGCAGCCTGCCTGAAATAAGGAAGCGCTTCGGCAAAAATGGCTCTTTTATCCGCCACCTGGCTCAGGACTTCCGTCGGGTAGTAGGTGGAGAGATGCAGGTAAGCTTCTCCGGTTTCGTTAGGATAGGGCAGTGTCTTATAAATTGATATCGCTTTTAAAACAGTTGCATGTGCAGCCGCGGTATCACCGGCATCATGGTGAACAAATGCCGAAACCAGTAAAGACTTTGCCTCGACATGTTTGTTGCGCAGCCTGCTGTTAAGCTGATCCACCGTAAGTAGAATGGTTTTCGCACTGTCCAGGTCGCTCTTTTCACCGCCCGCCCTTAATTGATAAGCGATAGCTTCATCTAAAAGGATGATGGCGCGATCACTGTCGGAGGCAGCAGTGTTGACAAGTCGGATAATTTCAGCAAGGGGTTTTACATCATCTTTATCCTGCCCCTGGCAAGGGCAAAGAAAAACAAAGGACATTGCACATAAGATCACCGTCCTCATGGC
>DASZXP010000217.1:0-11033 GCA_035545935.1 Puia sp.
CCATTCCTCGCACCAGGCATCGTGATTACCCTTGATAAAGACACAGTCATAACGATCATCCAGTTCCATCAACAGCTCGATGACCTGACGTGATCCGGACCATCCATCTACATAGTCTCCCAGAAAGATGAGTTTGTCACCCTGTTTGAGACTTATCCGCCCGAGCACTTGTTGTAGCGCCCGGTGGCCGCCGTGGATATCGCCTATCGTGAATGTTCTTGTCATTTCTTATTTAATTTATTACGCAAACGCCTGCTTAGGTCTTCAATATCCGCTCTTCGTGCAAGTATTTCCAGCCACTCCAGGGGTATCGTTTCATACCCGTATAGCAGTCCGGCCAATCCCCCGGTGACAGCCGCGGTCGTATCCGTATCATCGCCCAGATTGACTGCTTTTAATACGGCATCGGCATAGTTGCGGGTATTCAGGAAACACCATATAGAGGCCTCCAACGTATGAACGACATAACCGGAACTACTGATGTCTTTTTCGCGTATATCGGAAATATTACAGGCAAGGATCCTGGTAAAAACACCGTATTCTTTCTCATCGGCCGGATCATGGTCCTTCATGAAATCGATACAGTTCCTGCAGGCGTGCCGGTACGCATCGTACTTACTGCTACCGTTGATCAGTTCGAGCGCCATTTCAAGGTATAGAAAACAGGCTATCACGCTCCGGATATGCCGATGGGTCAAAGATGACACTTCCTTTGTCAGCTCGTAACGTTGTTCGATATTCTTATCTTTAATATGAAACAACAAAGGTAAAATACGCATCAATGATCCATTCCCATTGCTACTTTCTTCTTTCCCTCCTGCCTGTACAGGAGATATACCGTTTTCAAGTCTGCCGATAGCGGCCCTTGTAGTAATACCGATGTCGAAGGCACTCCCATGCGGCGTCCAATATGAATGGCTCTTCCAATTGATAAACCGATTGGCCAGATTGGTAAGGTCATATTCACCACACAGCATTTCCGCCAGGCAAAAGGTCATTGAACTGTCATCCGACCACGTGCCAGGAGGCTGATGATGCGTTCCAAAACCCGTCACCCCTGTGATGGGATTCCGCTGAAGTTCCTCCCTCGACCTGAATTCAACAGGTACGCCAATAGCGTCCCCAATAGCTACTCCTAGCAATACATCCTTTATAAAGTCGCGGTTCATATTCCTCTCAATTTAGCTCTTGCCTCCATTAATGCAAAGCCCAGCAGGTTGCCCCCTTTCCATAAAGCAGGATTTGTTGCTGCAGGATGGTCGCTCTTCATGCCAATGCCCCATATACGATCGACTGGGCTCGCTTCCACCAGTATCTTGTCGTCTGTATCCAAGAGAAATTTCTTCAATTCCACATTTTGCGCAAATTTCTGATAGCTGCCGGTGACCACAATGTCGTACTTATGTCTGTCCCAAACCGACGGGTCAAAATCCTGAACAAGCCGTCCCAGTTTTTTTACCTTTGCAGGTGTCTCGCATGTCCGTATCTTTTCCAAGATGTCATTGTCGCCGAACAAGCTTGCTTTGCCTGCCATCATCCAATGCTCCGCCGTCCTGTAAACAAACCCATCCACCTCAAAAGGGGCAATCCACCATTGGCTAAAGCAGCTCTTTGTAATGCTGCCGTCCTCCGATGGTTTGTGTCCATAGAAAAACAAAAAAGGGATATTACGATGATCCGGATACTGCTCTATGAGCCTTTTTCTATCGAAGCGCATAATAGCTTTATTTAAAAATAATATACTTCACTGGCACATGGTCCGTGAGCCAGACGCCGTTGGCGGATTGGAAAAATACAAATCCATCCCGGTTCATGTCGCCGCTTTTAATGACGAGGATGATGGCTTCGCCCCTGCGCTCCCCTACTTTTGCCGCTGTAGTCCTGTCTTTGCTCATGTGTACATGGTGCCTGTTCATCTTGCGTAATCCCTGGGATTGTATGGTCTGCAGGAACTTTTCCACGGTGCCATGATACAATTGCTCTGGCGGGATAGCCGCGTCCAATTGCAGCTCCACCTCGATGGAATGGCCCTGGCTGGCCCTTATTTTGGTCTTGTCTTCGTTGTAGGCAAAGCGTTGTTTGTCATTTGTGGTCACGATCTCTTCCAGGTCATGAGCAGTAAATGTCCTCCCGGCTGTCGTCGCTTTTTCGATAAGCTCGGATATATCAGCCCAGCCCTGGGAGTCCAGTTGCAGGCCTATCTCCTGCGGTTTGTGCCGGAGGACAAGACTCAGGAATCTGCTGATCTTTGTCCTTTCTTTCTCATTCATCTTTTCAATTTTTCCAACATTTGGGATAATGTTTCATTCGAAGGCGGCTGATAGCTTTCGCCAAAGAATACTTCTACTATTTGTATGTCACCTACAATATGCCTATTGAACTCTTCCAGCTCTTCAGCGGGTACCCATAGTTCGTTGTGTATCTCGCCGCCGACATTTTGTACGGCGTATTGGGAGAAGAAATTTTCTTCGACAAGGAACTCCAATACGATCCCGCAATAGCCTGAGAACTCGTCGCGGGTATTCCATTGGGAAGCTATCTGCGCCGCATACGGTTGGTTCAACACCGGATAAAAGATAGGCTGCCATTCAAGCCTGGGAGGGAATTTCTTCCACCCTGACTGCATGATCAGTTCCAGCTCCTTTATTCCAACTGGCCGGTATAATCTTGCTGTGTTCACTTTCAATAACATTTATAAATTCTCTCTCACCCTGCGCCGTATTTGTTCCAACGTCTCATCCACCACCAATTTCCCATCTCTGAAGACAGTCCTTAACTCACCTTTCCCCTCTTCCTCCCAGGTACATTGGTCCTTCAATATCAGCCGGCCGGTAGATGGGTCGCGGTACACCTGCATCAACCCTTTGGCGGATTTTTTCGTACCGTCATCGGTCTTGGGGTCTTTAAAGATATCCCGGCCGATGCCTTTCACTTCGCCATAGGTCGCCTTCATGGCAAATCCGAAGGTGTCGCGGGTGACATATTCATAGGTATAGGACCCGATGCCGAGCACAACGTTGTAGCTGGCAAAACCTTTCTTTTTCAGTCCCTCCAATATGGCCTGCTGACGTTCGGTGGTGATGCTGTCGCCATAGATCAGGCCGATGTGCCCGTCCAGAAGCTTGTATCCTTTTTGCGTGATCACGCCTCCAAATACTTCCCACATACATTCGATGGCTCCTTTGTATTCCGGACTTCCCGCAGATGCATCGGGATCACCCACAATGATCTTTACGGGATCGCCGCTGTCGGGACGGATCACCACTTTACCTGTTCTTGCCAGGATCTGTTCTTTCAGTTCGGGCAGGAATTCCGTGATCACCTGCCAGAAGTCCCAGGTATCGCTGACAATGGATACGATTCCGGTGGGATAAACATCTGTGATCAACCGTTGGAAGGTTTCGATCTCTCCATCCTGGGTACCCATACACATCACGCTGTGCTCAGTGGCAGGTACCGAACCTCCAATCAATTCCCGGGTACAGTCGGCATGATAATATTCCTCCAGGAAGTCGATGGCGGGAATGGTATCGGTGCCGGTGAAGGACAGCAAATGGCCGGCTCCGCTGATGACAGCATCCTCGATACCTGCCATCCCTCTGAAAGAGAAATCATGTCCCTGCCAGGGAATAAAGCTATCGTCGCCTCCTACAGTGGCATGGGCATATTCTGTAAAAGCCCGTAGGTACTGGAAGGCGGTGGTAGCCGATGTGGAAGGTTTCCACAATACGGCGCTCATCAATGTTTCCAGCATATTGGTCAGCCAAAAAAATTCAGGCAGCGTGTTCCTCACCGTAAAGACAGGTACGCGCATGGGTACCAGACTGCCTTCAGGCAAGGCTTTTATCTCCAAGGGAAGGTAGCCAAGATCATGCAAGGCCTCGATATGCTGATAGGTAATGCTATCCTTACCAAGATAGGCATCGAGCCTTCGGGCATATTCTTTCAAGACATCTGCTTTCGGTCGGCTAAAGAAATTCTCCTCAAACTGACGGATAAGGTATTCCTTTATAAAATATTGCAGACCGAAAAAAACGATCTCGTCCACTCCTTCGCTCCTCGACTTGCGCGGGGTCATATTCGAATATACCAACGTAGTGTTCTCGGGGTACTGAAATTTGTGCCCTACTTTATAGCCGTCTTTTAAGAGGATTGGTAATAGTTTCATAATCGTCAAACATTAAGGTGAAAATTATTTTGTTTTAGCTTTTTGTTGAACTTATAAAGAGCCGGGTGTCTGTTCCTCAACCCTTCTCTCTTCATACCCGTATCCACGACGTACTCCGAGTCGAGTATTTTCCGCCGAAAGTTGCGTCGGTCGAGAGAAGTATCGAGGATGCATTCGTATAATTCATGCAATTCCGTCATCGTAAACATCTCATCCAGCAGCTCGAAGCCCACAGGGAAATAAAGGATCTTGGATTGCAGCCGCTCCAACGCCTTTTTAAAGATCTTTTTATGATCGAATCCCAGTTCCGGCATCTTCCGCACATTGTGCCATGCCACGTCATTGGCCATCTTGCCCGCCGTGGTGCCGAACTTCCGGGGATTCACCAGAGCAAAATAGGTCACCGAGATGACCCTTCCGCGAGGGTCCCTGTCCGGCTCGTCAAAGCTGTACAGCTGCTCCAAGAACAGTCGCTCCATTCCCAGCTTGGTCCGCAACACCCGGTGACAGGCATCCAGGAACCGCTCTTCCATCTGCAAAAAGGCGCCGGGCAATGTCCAGCCGTCCTTGAAGGGCTCTTCGTTCCTGTTGAGCAGCAAGATCGAGAGCTCATTCTCATGATACCCAAATACCACTAAGTCGATGGCCAAAGCCGGGTTCTTATAGTCATTGAAGTTCATGTTTGCGTTATTATGACGCAAAGTAAATATGTTTTTTTGATTCCTGCAAATTTTTAAGAAAAAAACGGTGGATGCCCCGGGACAGAGAGGAGGCAGGCCTATGGGCGAAGGAATCCCATCGCGAAAGCCGTCCCGGTCCCTAACAGCGCCCCCGCTCCTACGTCCGTTGGATAATGTACGCCCAGGTACATGCGCGAGTAACCTACGGAGGCGGACCAGAGGAAGGCGGGAGCGATCACATACCATCGGGGATAGGCGCGTGACAGGGCCGTAATGGCGCCAAAGGAAGAGGAGGTGTGACCGGAGGGGAAAGAATATTCGCCTGGCCGGTAGACGGGTGTCAGGTGAATATCCGTAATAAACGGCCGGGGTCTTTTTACGATGTGCTTGATGGCGAAATCCAGCAAATAAGACACGGCGGTGCTGCTGGCTACATAAAGGGAATTCTTTTTCATCTCCACGTCGTTGCGGATAAGGCCTGTCACGAGCATGGTAACGGGGATGCCCGCATTCACATAGTTGTTGGCATTGGATACCGTCCGCCAGAAAGCCGTCTGTCCGGGTGTCCTGTGCGCGGCCAGATATTCGAGTATATGCTCATCCGTGCGTTGCAGCCCCGATTGGGCGCGTACTTCGCCTCCCCCTATCGCCAGTGTCAGCCAACCCCAAAGAATAAATAGCCTCATCGTCTTCAAGATAAGGCAAAAAAAATAAACGCCGGCCATTCATCCTTGAATGGTCTTTATTCTTTTTGGCGCCCGATAGCCCAGCTCCGCTCCACCGCTGACGGGAAGGATATTGCCTGTGATAAAACGGGCCTTATCGGAGAGAAGGAATACGCAGGCATCCGCCACTACATCTCCCTCGGGACAATAGCCCAATGCGTGGATCCCATCCAAATACTTTTCGATGTCGCCGGGGTTCTCCTGGGCCTGTCCCCATTCACGTAACATCTCCGTCCATACGCCGGCGGGCGCCACGGCATTCACCCGGATCTTGAATGGCGCATAATCCAATGCCATCGACTTGGTCAGCGCATTGATAGCTCCCTTCGTGGCGGCATAGGCGGCATGATTGTCCTGGCCTATCTCCCCTACCAGGCTGCTGGTATTGAGGATACAGCCCCCGGAACGGATCAAGGCATCGAGGCCATAGCGTGTGGTATAATAAATGCTTTTTAAATTGACATTGAACAGGGCGTCCCATTCTGCCTGATCCGTCTCGTGCAGGGGTTTGGAGGGATGGGCGATGCCGGCGTTATTGTGGATGGCGTCTATCCGTCCATATTTGTCCAGCGTCTGTCGTATGGCAGTCTCTACGTCATCAGGGTTGGACACATCGCAAAGGATGCCGGTGCATGTCTGTCCCAGGATACCCAGGGCTTTCCCGATGGAGCCGGCGTCGTTGGATATGATGACTACCCGGGCTCCGGCCTCCACGTATTTCTTCCCGCATTCCAGACCAATACCCATCGAGCCGCCGGTGAGAAAAATGATCTTGTCTTCCAGTAATCGCATAAAATAGGTTAGTTTAAAGTGCGGGAATTGGCCTTGTCCGAAAAATAGCCCAATTCCCGCATATCATTAATGTCTGTCCTTCGGACGAACCGCTTCCAGCGGTTATCGGGTGTGAAAAACTTCTTTCATGTTTGTCCATGTCTGCCCTTCGGCAGCCGCCTCTGGCAAGGGTATCTGTGTCGGCGCGGTCTCTCTCCACCAACGTTGCGTCGTGCTGTCGGCGGCCATCTTTTTCATATCCTCCGCAAAGTCGGCGCCTGTGTATTCAAAATAGCTGAACAGATAATATTTGCCATCGATGCGCTGCAGATAGATGGAGTAATTGTGAATATTGCATTCCTCTATCTTTTTCAACACACCGGGCCATACGGCTGCGTGCAGCTGTTCGTAATAGGCCAGCTTTTCGGGCCGCAATCCCGTGACCATGCCGTAGCGTTGTACCTGTCGGGTACGTGATGGGCCGAAGATGCAGTAGAGCAAGATCATGATGGCAAGCAGGAGGACCGAAAGCCACTTGTAGTTCCCCAGTCCTCTCCATCCTTTGTCACGCAGTGGTTCCAGGGGGCTACGCCAGTATAGCGTCGCGCTGGCGTCCGTATGCTGTGCGGGATAGATATAGGAGAACACTATTTGTATCAGCAGACAGGCCAGGAACAGGTAGAATGCCATCATCATAAAAGGGATGGCGGCCATCGCGGTATGCGGGTACAGCTTGTTCAGGGCATAGACCAGCGCACCCAGCAAAGAGCCTGTCAGCAGCGTGATCCGCGCCGCCCTGGCGGAGGCGCGCTTCCAGAAGACGCCTAATAAGAATACACAGGTGATGGGAGGCGCGATATGCGCAATGATGTCGTTGATGCCGTTGAAGATGCTGCCATAGCTGTTGAGCAGCGGTAGCAGCAGGATGGAAAAGATCAGGGCAATGCCGGCGGCGATACGTCCTACCCGTACCAATTGCTTTTCTTCCGCCTGTGGGCGCCAGCGCCGGTAAAGGTCGAAGCTCACCAGGGTGCTGATGGAGTTCAATGCGCCCGACACCTGGCTCATCAATCCGGATAAGAGGGCGGCCACGATGATACCTGCCAATCCGGTGGGAACCAGCTGCGTGATCATTAATGTATATATGCTTTTGCTGTTGGTGGCGACGTTGCCCGCTGCATCCGTGGTCTGCAAGCTATGGATGTCCAGCAATCCTTTTTGCGCCAATGTATAGGCCAGCAGGCCGGGTACGATAAAGATAAAGACGGGCAGGATCTTGATAAATCCGCAGAACAGAGCCCCTACCCTGGCGTGATCCACGTTCCGGGCGCCCAGCACGCGTTGTACGATGGTCTGGTCGGCGCACCAGTACCAGATGCCCAGGACAGGATAGCCCAGAAAAACAGCGTACCAGGGAAGTCCGCTGGCGTCGCCGGAAGGGCGCAGCATGGACAGCTTTTCCATATGATGTGTCTCCTGCAGGACGGATATCATGGAATGCCAGCCACCCATTTTGGCAAAACAGGCGGCGGTGATCACGATGGCGCCGGCCACCAGGACTATCGTCTGGATACTCTCCGTAACAACTACCGCCCGCAATCCACCGATGATGGTATAGACGGCGGTGATGACGGCAATGACGGTGACGCTGGTATACATATCGATGCCGAACAGGGTCTCGAGGACGATGCCGCCCGTCAGCAAGGAAAAGGCGATATGAATGATGATGGCGGACAGGATAGAAACGAACGTGAGCCAGTCCCTGCAGGCGCGGTTGTATCTTCTCTCCAAAAAATCCGGCAAGGTGCTGACGCCGCTGCGGATATAGAAGGGGACAAAGAACAGGGCCAGCAGGATCAGGGTAAAGGCGGCCATCCATTCGAAGTTGCCGCTGAGCAGGCCCGTGTCGAAGCCGCTTTGCGCCAGGCTTACCAGGTGCAGACAGGAGATGTTGGTGGCAAAGAGGGCCAGTCCGATCATCGGCCAGCGCAGGGATTTGCCCGCGAGGAAATAATCGTTGGAAGCATCGGAGCCACCTGGCCGGGTCGGGGCCGTCCGGCTACGCCGTCCTTTTAATCCTGCCCACAACCCTACGGTGACGATGCCGAGGATATAAAGCACGCTGATAATGATATCTGGTTTCTTTATCATGCTATTTCAGGTCGCAGCTGCTGCCCGGCTCCTGCGGCGTTTTATAAACACCATCCGCAATATGCACGGGTTGCACAAAATGTTCTTTCAAATGAGGTATATGTTCCAGGAACAAAGCCTGATGGCCGAGGCTGATGTGGTTGAACAATACGAGGTGCTGATGCAGCTGTCCCATATCGCCTACATGGGGTACGACGGGTACGCCATATTTGCGGCAGAGCAGGCTTACGGTGATGAATTCGCTGACGCCTCCTACCCGCACGGCATCCACCTGTATGAACCCTGCACAGTCGGCCTGTAGATAATTCTTAAAGATAATACGATTGGGCACATGCTCGCCCAGGGCCAGCCTTGTGGGAGCAATGCTTCTCGCCAGGGTCCTATGTCCCTGTACATCGTCGGGGTGTGTAGGCTCCTCTATCCAGTATGGGTCTATATCCTGTAGCTGCATACAGATCTGCAATGCCTGGGGCAGGGTCCATTGCTGATTAGCGTCGAGCATTACTTTGATCCGATCCCCCGCGGCCTCGCGTACGATGTGCGCGCGGCGTATGTCACGTTCCGGGTCGGCCGATCCCACTTTCAGCTTCATGGCGGTGAAGCCGCTGGCCACGGCGCGGATGGTGTTCTCCCTGACCTTGTCATCGGGATAGTTGAACCAGCCGATGGAGGTATCGTAGCCCGGATAGCCGCTGGCAAGGATCTGCTGACGGTGGTCCCTGCCTGACGTATTGGTCTTTATCAAGCTCAATGCTTCCTCTCTTGTCAGCTCATCTTCCAGGTAAGAAAGATCCAGGGTGCGGATCAGCTCTTCCGGGGTAAGATCGATGAGCAGCTTCCAGAGGGGCACTCCTCTTTTCTTTGCCCAGAGATCGAAACAGGCGTTCGTTACGGAAGCAAGTCCCAGGTGTACCACTCCTTTATGCGGTCCCAGCCAGCGGAACTGCTGTTCGTTGGACAGGCTATTAAAGATATTGCCGAAGTCCGCCATCAGCTCTTCGATATCCTTTCCTTTCAATTTCTCCGCATAAAATTGGGCGGCCCGGCACACCATATCGTTGCCCTCGCCCAGGGTAAAGGCCAGGCCTGTGCCCGTGAGACCGCTGTCGTCGTGCAGTTCCGTGACGGCATAGGAGTAGATGGGGTCCCGGTGTATCGCATCGCTGCCGGCGCCACTCCCCAACGGGTAACGGGCATCCCTAACGGTGGCTCTTTGTATCATAAGATATTTAGTTGACGACGGGCAATGTTTCCGCGCTTTTGTCCAATTCGAGCACGATGACGGAGCTGATGGGCTCGGGCAGGATGTCGGGGAGCGTGATGCGATAGCCTGTCTTTTCATCCTGTGTAAAGGGAAGGGATGACCCCTTCATGAAATAGACCTTGTTTATATGGACCTCCGTTAAGGGAGCCAACTGCAGGAAGCTCTCTTTCTTTTCCAGCAGGTGTATGTATATTTTGTTGCCCTTCCGGGTGGCAGCGTAGCCGGTGGTGGGTGGATAGGGTCCTCCATGCGTGTCGTAGATGCTTTCGCCGTATTTTTTCAACCAGGCTCCTACTTCTTTTAGCCGGGTGATCTGGCGCGCTTCCATCCGGCCATCCATCATGGGACCTACGTTCAGGAGCAGGTTGCCATTCCCGCCCGCCGTTCTTTCCAGGGTCTGGATACATTCCTTCAACGGCTTCATATTGTCGTTTGGCTTCCAGGCCCATTGGTTGCAGATGGTGATACAGCTTTCCCAGGGTTCTTTCATGTTGAGCCGCCCGATGGTCTGTTCCGGCGTGAGAAAGTCTCCCACGGTGAGGGCTTCGGAATGCTCGCCCTTGCCGATGCGATTGTTGATGATCAGTTTAGGGTCGAGGGTTTTCAAATAGCCGTAGATGTCTTTTCCATCTTCCAGCGTCCAATATTTCTCCCAGTTGCCATCGAACCATAGCATAAAGGGATGGTATTTTGTGACGATCTCCTTTAGCTCCGACTTCATCGTTCCGACAAATTTTCGCATGTCACCTTTTACATCCTGTGTGCTGTCGTAGGGGCTTTTTGTCGGATAGTCCGGATCGTGCCAGTCCAGGACGGTGAAGTAGACACAGAAGGTGATGCCCTGTCTCCGGCAGGCTTGCGACAGTTCCTGTACGATGTCCCTTTTGAAAGGGCTGTTGCCGATGTTGTAAGGCGATACCGCCGTCGGCCAGAGGCAAAATCCATCGTGGTGTTTGGCCGTGATGGTGAGGTATTTCATACCCGCCTCTTTGGCGGTGCGCACCCATTTATCGGCATCGAACAGGACAGGGTTGAACTCACGGTACAGCGTATCGTATTCCGCCGCGGGGACCTCCCTGTTCCTGCTCCAGCCTATTTCCGTACCGCGCAGGGTGACGGGGCCAAAGTGAATGAACATGCCGAAACGTTTGGACATGAATTCCGTCATGGCATCCTGGGAGTAAACCATTCCCCCCAGCAACAGACAAATCGTTACAATGATGATCCTTCTCATATGATTATCGCTTGTCATCAAAAGTATGACCGCCCGATAC
>DASZXP010000218.1:0-99532 GCA_035545935.1 Puia sp.
GGCTCATCACCTCTTCTTTCACCGCCGGCCGGGTATCGAACACCTCCACGACAGCGCCCAGCCGCCGCGCCGTGGCCGTCGCCTGCAGACCCGCTACCCCCGCACCTAATATCAGGGCCTTCGCGGGCGCGATGCTTCCCGCCGCCGTCATCATCATGGGAAAATAATGGGGAGACAACCCCGCAGCCAGCAATATTGCCTTATATCCCGCAATGTTCGCCTGCGAGCTCAACACATCCATGCTCTGCGCACGGGTAGTACGAGGCAGCATATCCAGGCTGAAGCTGGTAATATCCTGTTTGGCCCATATGGGCAAATGCGCGTGATGATATAATGGCTGATAGACCCCGATAAGGACCTTATGCTGTATGGTAGCCGGGATCTCGTTGTAATGTATGGAAAGAAGTATATCCGCTCCCCCAAGCACCTCCTCGCGGCTTCGGATATGCGCACCCGCCTTGCTATAGTCGTCGTCTCCGCAATAAGCGCTCATGCCGGCTCCCGCCTCCACCCAAACCTCGATCTTCTTCTTTACCAGGGCTGTCACAGCTTCTGCCAATAACGATACTCTTGATTCGAATGCCGGTTCTCTCAGTACGCCAATGATCATAGGTCATAATTTACGCAAAATCTCCTACCCGTCAAAGTCGTATGGTAAAATGTTGCTTCACCTTGAATTCCTCCCGCAGGACCACCAGTCCGATAAAAAACAGGTCGATGGTCACATACACCCGCGGATCACGCTGTATCTCCTCCCAGGCCTTCTCCATTTCCTCACTCCAATGCACGTCATCGAAGATAAGCATCGCCCGCGGCGCGCACCGCTCCATGATCTGGTGGAAATAACGCAACGTAGGCCCCAGCCGGTGATTGCCGTCGATAAAGGCCAGGTCCACCGGCCCCGCATGATCCAATACGCCCTCCAATCGCTCGTCGAAATTCCCTACGACAAGCGCTATATTCTCCAACCCCAGCTCCCGGAAATTCCGGGCCGCCACCGCCGCCACCGCCGCCGCCCCCTCTATCGTCCACACCCGTACGCTGTCTGCCCCCCTCATCATCCCCCGATCACCCGTCAGGTCCCCGCCGATGCCAGTCTCCCCACTGGCCAGATAGGCCGTCGAGATCCCCAGCGAAGTCCCCAGTTCCACGATCCGTCCGCACCCATAATAACGCGCTATCCGGTAGAGCAGCTGCCCCAGCTTCGCCGGCTTGGCCGCATGCCGCGCGATCTCCCTCACCTGACGACGCCGCCCCTTCGCCACCGATGAACCCGCCCCCATATCCTCCACCTCCAGCCACGCAGCGTCTTTCAATAGCCGCGCACGCAGGGCCTCGATGGCCTCCCAAACAGCAGGCCGCCGCCGGTCATTCAATACATTTCGGATGAAGTCGTATACAAATGGCGAATGAACCCCATGCCCCTTTCCATTCCTGGCAGTGAGATAATAACGAATATATTTCCGGGCTATCTGCAGGCGGGAATACATCAGGAGATTTTTTTCCGCTCCCATAGCTGGAAGCTGTAGGCATAAGCATGTTTTTCGTCGGTCGGAAAATCCAGGCTGCTCGTCAGCTGCCAAAGGTTTTCATCGATGACGGGGAAGAACGCATCCCCTTCCACCACCGTATGCACTCTCGTGAGATAGATCTTATGGGCAATGGATAGGGACTGCTTGTATATCTCACCACCGCCGATCACAAACACCTCTTTGGCATCCGTCTCCCGCGCCCCCTCTATGGCGCTCTCAAGACTCGACACCACCTTCACTTTTTCAGAACGGGCCGGAGGCTCGTTGTCCGGAACCGAGCCTTGCGAAGGTTCCGCCCGAGGGGGACCGTGTCGAAGCAGGTCCTCCGAAGGCCTACAGACATTAGCCTTTTCCGGAAAACGGACTATATTTCCCCCGGGAGCCGTTTTCCGGACATTCTTATGCGGATCCCAGTCCCTGTTCCGGGTGATGACGAAATTGAACCGGCCCGGCAAAGGCTCCCCCGCCAGCGCGTCATAGGTCTTTCTACCCATTACCACCGGCATCCCCCAGGTGGTATTCCGGAAGAACTTCATATCGTTCGGCAAATGCCAAAGCAATTTATTATCCTTCCCGATGACATTGTTCGTACTGGCGGCAGCGATTAAACTTATGATCATATGAAGACGTTTACACCGCCACCGGCGCCTTGATGGCAGGATGGCTCTGGTAATTTTCCAGGGTGAAATCCTCCAGTCGGAATTGGAAGATATTCTTGACGGAAGGATTCAGCTTCATCACCGGCAAGGGATAGGGCGTTCTGCTCAACTGCAGCCTTGCCTGCTCCAAATGATTGTTGTAAAGATGCACGTCCCCGAAAGTATGTATGAACTCTCCCGGCTCCAGATCACATACCTGCGCTACCATCAGCGTCAACAACGCATAGCTGGCGATGTTGAAAGGCACTCCCAAAAAAGAGTCCGCGCTGCGTTGATACAGCTGGCAGCTCAGCTTACCCTCCGCTACATAGAATTGAAAGATGGTATGACAAGGCATCAGCGCCATCTTCGGAAGGTCCGCCACATTCCAGGCGCTCACGATCAACCGGCGGCTGTCAGGCGTCTTTTTTATCTGCTCGATCAGCTGGCTGATCTGGTCCACTGTTTGTCCATCCGCACCCTCCCAGCTCCGCCATTGCTTGCCATACACCGGTCCCAGGTCGCCATCGGCATCCGCCCATTCATCCCATATGCTTACCCCATGCTCTTTCAGGTAAGCGATATTAGTATCCCCCCGCAGGAACCACAACAGCTCATAGATGATGCTCTTCAGATGGAGCTTTTTAGTGGTCACCAATGGGAAACCCTCCGAAAGATCAAAACGCATCTGGTAGCCAAAACAGCTCAGCGTACCCGTACCCGTCCTGTCCGTCTTGGAGGCGCCCGTATCGAGAATATGCTGCAATAGATCAAGGTATTGTTGCATGGGTGCAATTTACTGAAACTCCCATTATGGAAATCCCCAATTTATTCATATGTTTGGCCCGCTGCTAATACCTAAAAAACAGTCATATTTTATGCTATCGAAGAACATGCAAGAAGCTCTGAACAAGCAAGTCCTGATGGAAGCCCAATCCTCACAGGCCTACCTCGCCATGGCCAGCTGGGCCGATATCCAACCCGGTCTGAAAGGAGTGACGAAATTCTTCTTCCGCCACAGCGAAGAAGAAAGGATGCATATGCTCAAATTGATCAATTATATCAATGAGCGGGGCGGTTTCGCCATCATACCCGCCCTTGCCCAGCCAACGCTCACCTTCGTCTCCCTCAAACAGGCCTTCGAAGAGCTCTTCCGTCACGAGGTCAAGGTCAGCGAGAGCATCAACCAGCTGGTAGACATCGCCCTCACCGAAAAGGACTACGCCACCCATAATTTCCTGCAGTGGTATGTCAACGAACAGATAGAAGAAGAAAGACTGGCCCGTGAATGTAACGACAAGCTCGAGCTCATCGGCGATGACAAGAGTGGATTGTACCTCTTCGACAGGGACATCGTCATGATGGGCGTAGAGGGCGGCGGAAAAGGCAAACACTGATCACCGCACCCGCGCAACATCTTCAGGAACCTAACCCTTCAGCAGCTCATCCACCGTCCGGATGATCTCCTTTTGCTGCTCTTCGTAATGAGACCCTGTCCCGGGACCGCTAAAACCCGTATGCACTCTCGAGATCCTTCCCGTCTTATCCAAAAAGATCGTCGTAGGGAATCCAACGATCTTTTCCAGCACCGGCAATGTTTTGGCAGCCCTGTCCGGATCGCCCACCGCTACACCCGTGATCAGCATGGGATATTGCACATCGAACCTCCGCTGGAAGCTCCGGAGACTCGCCTGGCTGCGGGCAAAATCAGTGCTGCGCTCATACGCCAGCCCGATGATCTCGACCCCCTTTGAATGATATTCATTATAAAAGCTGCTGAGGAATCTCGTTTCATCCATACAATTGGGACACCAGGAACCCATGATCTGTATCAATACCACCTTCCCGGCAAAACGTTTGTCCGACAGCGACACCTGCTTGCCGTCGATGTCCTTGAAGGTAAAATGCAAGGGGCCCGCATGCTTATCCCAGTTCGTCAGGGCGAATTCATCCGGCAGGGCGGCAGCTTCATCCTTCGTGGCTGTCCAGACCTCATAGCCCGCGGCGCCCGAAAAATATTGCCCTCCCGTCAGACGATCTCCTTCCACCCGGGCCGAAAAATAATAGGCATGCCCGCCGTCGAAACAGGACAGCCTTAACGAATCTCCATCCACGATCCCTTCCAGGTAACGAAAATCGCCCGTTGGGTCCAGGAACGTACCCGTCACCCTGTCTCCCGTCTGCACAAATTCACCCACCCGTAGAGAAGTATCCCTGCCCCTGGCATCCGTGAATACCGCCTTCCACCGGCCTTCTACACCCCTGGGCGCCCGGCCTCCGGCCGCAAAACGTTCCGCATTATTGTAGTACGCCTTGAAAGGCACCACCTGGTAATTCTCCGCCCCCCGCTTCAACCACACACCCTGCAGATCGCCATTGCCCAGGACCTCGGCCCGCAGCTGGCTTTCGAAAAAAGGCAGCTTGATCAGCACCGAATCCCCCTGGTATTGGATATCATCCACCAGCAGACGCTCGCCCGCATTGCGGATATATAATATCTTCTTTCCCGCGCTATCCTTCGACTCGAAGTTGAATACGATGGTATGCCCGTCTTTTCGCTCCAGCACCGCACGCCACTCCCCATTGCGCAACCCCGGCCCCGCCAGTACGCTTTCGTTCATCCCCAATAAAAATATGGCTAAAAAGAAAAAGATCACTGTGTAGTAAGTACGTACCATAACCATGCTGCCTTTGAATTATAAAACTGCGGGAATTGGTCTCGCCCGAAAAATAGCCCAATTCCTACATATCGCTAATGTCGGTAGGCCTTCGTCGGAGCTGCTTCCAGCGGTTCCTATAACGGAACCGCGGCCCGTTTGTTCGTTTTGACAGCAATTTAGCTAAAATTGGTTTTAGGCCAAGAGTTATTGCCTGCCAACTATTGGATGAAATCTGTCTCGAAATGATTTTTCCAGTATAGGCATGATCCAGTCATAGTTGTATATATCAACCCTTATCGTACTGAGCCTGAACCTGTCCTCTTTCAAATGATCTCTGACCTTGAGCTTCATAGCAAACGTCGGTTTATCCAATCCTAGATTAATATGCTCCTGCACGCGGTTGGAAATATTCCTTGACTTCCCAATATACAAGGGTATCCATTCTGAAAGTTCGGTGTGTCGGCTTATTCTCGACTTTTTAGGGTTTGCGACGAATTTTTTCCTGTACCGCTCATCCATCCAACTGTTTTGAAATGCACTTGCCCAATCGGCAAACGATGTGTATTTGTTATCATTTTTGATCTCAATGAAATAAATCCCTGGATAATGATGATCCTGCCAAGGGATTTTATTTAAACTCTCCTCCTTCAGCTCGAATTCGCAAATTGGCGACAGGGCCAAACCTCGTGCGCTCTCTTTTAACAAATCCAATTGAGCAGTCAACGCCTGATCGATTTGTTGCAGTTCCATCATAAAAAAAATTTAAAGGTCAGACGCAACGTCCTACTGCAAATTCTCCAGCATATCCTTCGTCATCCTCGCCAGATCGTATTCCGGCTTCCACCCCCAGTCCGCACGGGCAACGCTGTCGTCGATGCTTTCCGGCCAGCTGTCCGCGATCTTTTGTCTATAGTCCGGTGAATAGCTGATGCCAAACCCCGCGATATGCTTTTTTATCTCCGCCGCGATCTCCCTGGGAGAAAAGCTCAGCGCCGATACATTATAGGAAGTACGCACCGTAAGATTGGCCAATGGCGCCTCCATCAGCTCGATGGTCGCACGAATGGCATCCGGCATATACATCATCGGCAGATAGGTATCCTCCTTTAAGAAACAGGTATACTTGCCGTCTTCCAGCGCGTCGTGGAAGATCTCCACCGCATAGTCCGTCGTACCACCGCCGGGGGCCGACTTGTAGCTGATCAGCCCGGGATAACGGATGCTCCGCACATCCACCCCATATCTTTCGAAGAAGTAATTACACCAGAACTCTCCCGCATACTTGCTGATCCCATACACCGTGCTCGGCTCGATGATCGTACGCTGAGGACAGGCCTGCTTCGGGGACGTAGGCCCGAACACCGCAATGCTGCTGGGCCAGTACACCTTATGTAATTTCTCCTCGCGGGCGATATCCAGCACGTTCAGCAGCCCCTGCATGTTCAGATGCCAGGCCAGGTTCGGGTTCTTTTCACCCGTCGCCGAAAGGATGGCCGCCAGCAGGTATATCTGGGTGACATTCTGCCGGATCACCTGCACATGCAGCATCTCCTTGTTCATTACATCCAGCGATACATAGGGACCCGTACCCCTCAACAGCTCATTTTCCTCACGCAGGTCCGACGCTACTACATTGGCATTCCCATATATCTTACGCAGGGCCAGCGTCAGCTCCACACCTATCTGACCGCTGGCGCCGATGACCAGGACTTTTTCTTTCGTCATTGCAGTGATTTGGGCGCAAATCTACACTTCGACCTGCAAGCTACCATCAGCTCACCCCCTTTTTTTGACAAACAGCCCCCTGCCCTGTTCCAGCACGCTCCCGGGCCGGACACTGTCTGGGCTCGTCCAGCCCTTTGACATCCACCGGTCCGCCAGAGCCTACAGTACGATCACCCATTTCTGCGTCATCACCCCCTGTGCAGTATTCATCCGCACTACATATGTCCCGGGCGCCAGGTCCTCCCCATGCAACGACACCACCTGCCTGCCCGCCGGCATGGTCCCATTTATCAGTCTTTTCACCGGTCGCCCCGATCCATCCAGCACACTCAGCTCCACCGGCGATGCCGCCGGCAGCTCGATCACTACCTGCGACTCACCCCTCGACGGAGAAGGATAGACAGCCATCGACAGCTTATCCACACCGGCAGCCAGCACCTCCGGCATCCGGGTCATCACGGCCGGCTCGACCATGGCAGGATAGGACGACGTGCTCACCGTCGTCGGCGACGTATACGTCACTTTTACATAGGCCGTCTGCGCGGGATTCGTACTGTTCGTATTCTTTACCTTCACCGTATAAAATCCATCCGATGCGGGTGTATAGGTCAGGGTGAGATTGCCCGTCCCATTCGTAGTAGCCACCGAAGTGCCCGCATGGTTATAAACGCTCACCGTCAGGTTCGGCGTCGTATTCGTGGGAAAGAGATTCACCGTCACCGTCTTTCCGCCCTGATCGAATACCTCTCCCGCCGTCCGCCATGCCGTGGAGCTGGCCGGTATCGCCCCGCCTTGCTTCAACGAGCTGTCATGGGAATCCCCCAGATCATCCGACATCTCCCACTCCTGTGTCGTGCTCCGCTGGGAAGGATTAAAGCTCCCCGTCACCCCCGCAGGTCCCCAGATACAATAGCCCCGGCGGACATTGCTCCCATCACAGGGCGGCACATAGATAGTAGCCTTGCCCGTACCATCCGTCCAGATATCGCTGCTGTTGGCGCCCGAATAATCATGCAGCTGCACATTAGCCCCAAAATCCGTTTGTATCGTCGCATTCTGCCAGGTATTCCAGTTGTCGTTGACCCCGATGATGGCATAGCTGTTCTCCGGCCCGGCATTGTATCCCCGCTCGATGATCAATAGGTCCTGCGCCTGCCAACGCACTTTATAAGCGCCTTTCTTGAAATTCAGCTTCTGATGACACCAGATGATATTGGCAATGGCATCCCGCACAGGCAGGTCCGTCGTATTGGAAGGCATATGCGTATATCGCTTGCCCGTATTCTCCAGGTCGAAAAGGTCCTCGAAGAACACCTGCGGACTGCCGTCCACCGCAAACGCCACCGCATAAGCCACCGCTATCCGCACATCGTTCGGATCGATATGCCCTCCTCCCAGCTCATTGCCCGTATCCCACCCCGTTATATACCCGTTGGCGTCCTTGATAGGCCGGTACGTATCGTGGTTGTTCACAAAAGGCACCGTACGGTATCGGTTGGTTTGCTGCTTGCCCGGCAGACTCCCCAGGTCATAGGAGCCGCCCGCGCTGATCATATTCTTCAGCTCGCTCCGGAACCCGAAGTCGAAAGTCCCCACCAGGTCCTCCGTACCGCCGTTGCTCGTCTTCACATTGCTGATCCATGTATCCTCATCCGAGGTGCTCCCCACGATCTCGCCCACCGCAAACATATTGGCGCCGCCACCCGCCCATGAAGCGTTGTATTTTACATTCCATAAAAAATCCTGCGCCGCCCAGTACGGATAATTCTTCGCCGCATCCAGCCGGAACCCATCCGCACCCGTCTGCTTCTTGAACCATATCATCCAGTTGCGCGCACCCGTACGCATATAATCCGAGGACTGTGCAGGATTGTACGTCGCATTGGTGCTCGTCCCATAAGCGGTGGACTCATAGCTGATGTCCGGACCGAACAGGATAGCGTCCCAATCCCCGGTATTATAATGATTGTTGGATGTATTGGGATAGAAATTCTCCCAATTCTTCGGCCACCGGCCCGTACGCCCCAGGTAATCCGTCGACGACTCGTTACCCGCCGGATGACTGTAACACACATACCGGAAATTCTTGTACCCGCTGTTCGTCTGCAGGGACAAGGTCGCGCCATCCTGTCCTCCCGCGCCCGAAGAGGCCGAACCCGCATCGCTGCAATGATTCAATACCGCATCCTGTATCACGTCCATGCCGTTGGCATGTACCACCCCCACCATCCGCAGGAGCTCGTCCTTCGTACCCAGCCGCGTACGCAAGCTCGCCTTCTGCCACTTGTCCCCCAGATCATACTGATCGAAAGGCGCATACCCGACACTGTTGGTACCCGCATTCTTGATACAGGGCGGTACCCATACCGCATCGATCCCCAGCCCCCGCAGCCGCGGCGCCAGCTCCGTAAGATAATTGCTCCATCCATTGGGGAAATTGTTATTCCAGTAATCCCACCAGAACCCCTCCATGACCACCTTTCCGTTCCAGGGATTCTGCGCGGCCAGCCGGCCGGTCGTGACAATAAAAAGAAGAAGAAAAAGGCCGCAACGGCCACAGCGTAGCAATTTTTTCATATAGCAAAGGCTTAATGGTAATTAAACACTGGCCATCACCCACTTCATCGCCACTACCGGCAGGTCCTCAAACCCATCCGCGGCTTCGTCGTGGTTCCGGCCAATTATCGTGTAAAAATTACACTAAGCCACATTCCCCACCAAATCCGTCCCCTAAATAAAACCTTTAGGCCTCCCAATTCACCCAGACACCTGTATTCCTCGCCCGCCCCTACCGCAGTTTCTCATTGAGCATAGCCACCAGCCTTGTAAGATCCGGATCCTCCTTCCCCTTCTCCTGCCGGTCATAAACAATATATCCATGCGGGTCGATCAGGATCACCTCCGGTATGCCGTTAAAACTAAACCCCTTCCGTATATCGTTTGGCCCGTACACCTGCGTCCATGTCATGCCATGCTTCTTCAACGCCTCATCGAACGCCTTACGCTTGTCATCCAGGCTGACAGAGATGATCACCAGTCTGTCCTCACCATACCTTTCCCGCAGCTTCTTGATGGTCGGCATGCTCTCCACACACGGCACACACCAGCTGGCCCAAAAATCCAGCAGCACATATTTACCCCTGTTGGCTGCCGACGAAACCTCTTTGCCATGGATGTCCCTGACCAGGTATTCCGATGCCTTATGCCCGCTTCCCGTATTGAGCCGTACGTTTATTTTTGCCAGCGCCTCTCTGCCGTCAAAAGAATGCTTTAGCGAATCCGGGAACACCGAATTGTAAAACTGCAGCAATGAGTCCGCATCGATCAATGAATTTTGCGTCAGTTCCGATCGGAACAGGTATATGGAATAATATTTATCGGGATGCTCCCGGATGAACAACAACGTCTTATCGAAAAGCCGTTTGCCCAATATCTTTGCAGTGTCGATCGCACTGTCTGTCAGCGGACCCGGGTGAGCCAGTAAAAAGTCCCGAAAAGCCGAAGCCTCCACCCGCTGAAAACTGTCCAGCTCGCGACGTCCCATATCATTCGTAGCCCAGGCGTTTTTCAGCACGACATGCTGTAACGGGTCTTTTTGAGCGTCATCGGCGACAAACGTTATCTCCGCCGGCTTTTCCTCCACCCAAAAACTATTGTAAAAATCATTCCCCTTTCTATCCGGATCAGCGCAATAAACCTGTATACCGGCATATCTGCCAAAAAGGCTGTCGCTGATGGTCACCGTGCTATCCTCTTCGACAGGCACGCTATGCCCGAATTTTCCATTATCATAAAATATAGATACATGCCTGGAGGCCGGTTGAAAGGGGAAATGCAGTTTGACGGAAAACGATTGTTGACAAAAGCCCGCCAAAGGGGCCAGCGCAAAAAGAATGAGCGCCATACGTTGTTTCATTTCTTCATAGACGTTAGGTTCATCCCTAAAATACATATTCCTTTTTTTAGCATCCCGTCAATTAACATTCTTCTAACGTCTGGCCACATCCGGTCCGCCAACGTCCTCCCCTGGTCAGGCAACATCTGTCTTCCCCTGGTCAGCTAACGTCTTCCCCTGTCTGTCCCCGATCGCCCACGTCTTCACCCGCCAACGTCCTCCCCCGGCCGACCCACGTCTCCTCCCACCATCCCCCGGGCCGGCAGCCGCCTATTCCCCATTTTCCCGTAGCTTCGCACCATGGAATTCTTACACCAACTATTTCAGCACCAATCGTACGATAAGAAGAGCTTCTTCCTCATTGCCGGCCCCTGCGTAGTGGAGAGCGAAGAGCTGGTCATGGAGGTAGCCGAAAAGGTCTCCGCCATTTGCCGGAATTTAGGCATACCCTATGTCTTCAAAGCCTCCTACCGCAAGGCCAACCGCACCAGCGCAGGCTCCTTCACCGGCATCGGCGACGACAGCGGCCTGTCCCTGATAAAAAAGGTCGGTGACACGTACAAGCTGCCCACCACCTCCGACATACACGCCCACGACGAGGCAGCCCCCGCGGCCAAATACATAGATATATTGCAGATACCCGCCTTCCTCTGCCGCCAGACAGATCTCCTCCAGGCAGCCGCCGCGACAGGTAAAATAGTCAATGTGAAGAAAGGACAATTCTTGAGCGGACCCTCCATGAAATTTGCCGTGGAAAAGATCCGCAAGGCGGGAAATGAAAAGATCATCCTCACCGAAAGAGGCACCACCTTTGGTTACCAGGACCTGGTAGTGGATTACAGGAATATTCCGTGGATGCAGGAGCACAAGACCCCTGTGGTGATGGACTGTACACACGCCCTCCAGCAACCCAACCAGACCAGCGGTGTCACCGGCGGCAATCCACAACTCATCGCTACTATCGCAAAAGCCGCAATTGCCACCGGCGCTGAAGGCCTGTTCATAGAGACACACCCGAACCCCGCCGTAGCAAAAAGCGACGGCGCCAACATGCTCAGATTGGATCTGCTTCAGGGGTTACTGGAACAATTGGTAAAAATCCGGAAAGTTGTTTCGGAGTTTTAACCCTAACGTTTGCCGCTTCTTACGTTACATGGGATTTTCGAAAGGTACTGAATAGAGGGCTGGTCTTTCTGGAAACGAGGAATTAAAAACGGGACAGCGGCCTTTCGGCCATTATTGCGGCTAATTAGCAAACTCTATGCAAAAATACCTCGCTTCCCTCCTAATTAATACCCGGAAAGGTGATAAGGATAGCTGTAAATGTCATCCTAACATAAAATGTACTCCTATAGGGAATTAAAGGCTTAATATACATATCGTATCCGGGTAGACAAGGGGTGATTCTATTTTACCCCCCTTCTGGTTGTTTGAGGGGGAACGCCCCTATTTCGCAGTATGCACTTTCCGGGAGGCGTCGATCTAAACTAAAGCTTTCTTCAGACAGTTTTGAAAAGACTTTAATTTTCATCTTTAAACCACTTGTGCCAGTCAACGGCGGCATAGCAACATTGAATGGAGTCAGATATCGAAATATTCGAAGCTGAATCTAATTTTTGCAAGCCGCTTTGGATTTGTTTTTCAAGCTGTTTGGATTTAGCTCCGCCTTGGTAAGGTATTTCATATTATAGCGAATTATTGTTGACTCTTATCCAATTATTGCATCCATTCATAGATGTCTTTCAAAATTGTCCATTTTCGATCCTTCTTTTGGAGGATGTAAGTGGTGCCAAACCTTTTTATTAGACTTAGAAAGACTACTGCTTTCGTATTGTTATGAATAAAGACAGGTGCAGAGATCATATAAAATGGCTGGGTTTGTTCAATGAATCTTAAACTGGGAGAATCGGCTTTTGCGAAAGCCATAAATACAGGTAAAGCAGGAATTAAGGTAGTTCCCGTCAGCGAATCAGAACTTATTTTGACTCCAAAGGACTGTTTGGTTCGCTTTTTTAATTCCCTTTTTTCATCTTTTGAGAGTATTGCCCACGCGGCTCCGTTGAAGTCTGTACTATGGAATGGATACAGGCTATCCAGAACTGGAAACTTTGGGTTCATTTGAATGGCTAACACTCTTAAAACCTCATAGGGGGCGCCATTTTGAGCTTTAGCCAAATCTGACACATGTGTAAAGAGAATCGATACTGTTAATATTCTTAAGATTTTCATAGGTCTATTTAATATAATATTGGACTGCATCTGGTATTCCTCCTCACGCATCATCCAGCAGCTTGCTTGGCAGCAGCCCGAACTCTTTCTTAAAGGCGATGGTGAAATTGCTCAGATTGGAATACCCCAGCTCCATCGCCACCTCCTTCACCGAATGCTCCCCGCTGAGCAGCTTGTCCTTGGCCGTCTGCATGCGTATCTTCTGGAAATACTCATACACCGGCAATCCGTAGATAAGCTTGAAATCCTTCTTCAGCTTCGACTCGCTGATGGATACCATCTTCGCCAGCTGGCTGATGGTAGGCGCGGGCTCGAAAATATCCCGCGTCAACGCCGACTCCACCTGCATCATCCGGTCGATATCCGTCTTGGACAGGGGTATATCGAAATGGGAGTTCTTTCTCCGCTCGTAGATCCGTGTAAAAAATCGCTCGATAAGGAACATCACCCTGTTCTGGATAATGGCCAATCTCATAGGATTGTCATCCTCCACTTCCATGATCTCCTGGATCAGGCGGCGGTACTCGCTGTCCAATGGCTCCGTATGCACATTCTCCACCTGCAGGGATAGATAGGTGGACAATACATCGTCTATACGGCTCACCCCCAGGTACCCCCCCAGCCATTGGGCATCGAAGAGGACATCGATCCCCTTGTAAATGGTGCCCCTGGCGCCCAGGTAAGCCCAGTCCGATAAAGTATTGGTAAGATAGGCGATGCTCCGGATGGTGTTGGTTTCCTTTAAACTTTCCTTACCGATGCGGATCTCCAGCGTATCCGGGATCGTCAGCTCGTGGAATCGGAGGGTGTAATACTCCTCCTTTATCTTCCTCCTGCACAGGAACCAGTCCTGGTTGAACTTGCAGTTGATCACATTCACATGTATGCCGTTCGGCAGCCGGACAAAGGTCAGGCTCCCTGTAGCTATCGCCTCCGGAAAGACCAGTTTGTGATTCGCCACAGGGGCATTCAGCCGTTGAGCCAGATCGTTCTGCAACAGCTCATAGTCAGTATAGGAGAAATCGAACTGGAACAAGGCAGCTAATTTTTTCGTAAATAAATCTACGTTCTCCGTGAATTCACCAGAGCCTAACCGGCCGTCGAGTCCGAAAACTCGTCTAGAGTATAAGATACGAAAAAAGCCGCAACCAAAAGGAGGCTAGAGATATTTCACAGGATTTCTGCGCGCCGACAGGATATACCGTTTGATATTCATCCAGAACGCCAGGATAAAATAAACGATCAGTGGCGAACCCATTGTCAGAAATGAAATATAGATAAACCAGGTCCGGATTCGGGAGGTGGCAATACCCATCCTTTCCCCGATCGCCGAGCACACCCCGAATACCTGCCATTCGATGAAATGCTTCAGTCTGTTCATACCGCTAAATTAAAAAAAATCGGCGTAATTTAGCGCCCTGCGTCAGCAGGGCGCTAAAGCCTGTCTCCGACAGGTCATCATTAGCCCCGCCAGATGCCGCAGGCATCGGTACCTAACCCATAGGGACCAACCAATCAGCGACATCTCAAGGCTTAACACATAAAAACAATTCATCATGGTTTTTGATCTGGACTTAATTAAAAAGTTATACGGGGCAATGCCGGCCAAGGTAGATGCCGCTCGTAAACTGGTAGGCACACCCTTGACATTGGCCGAAAAAATACTCTACTCTCACCTTTTCGAAACCCCCACCCGCGCCTACAGCCGCGGAAAGGACTATGTCGACTTCGCCCCCGACCGCGTAGCCATGCAGGACGCCACCGCCCAGATGGCCCTGCTGCAATTCATGACCTGCGGACGCGATAAGGTAGCCGTACCCTCTACCGTACATTGCGACCACCTCATACAAGCTAAGACAGGCGCCACGGCAGACCTTGCCACCGCCCTGGACGTCAATAAAGAAGTATACGATTTCCTCGCTTCTATCTCCAATAAATACGGCATCGGATTCTGGAAACCCGGCGCGGGCATCATCCACCAGGTAGTGCTGGAAAATTATGCATTCCCCGGAGGCATGATGATCGGCACCGACTCGCACACCCCCAACGCAGGAGGACTCGGCATGGTAGCCATCGGCGTAGGCGGCGCGGATGCCGTGGACGTAATGGCCGGATTGCCCTGGGAATTGAAAATGCCAAAGCTCATCGGCGTAAAGCTCACCGGCAAGATGAGCGGCTGGACCTCCGCCAAGGACATCATCCTCTGGGTAGCCGGCAAGCTCACCGTAAAAGGCGGCACCGGAGCCATCGTGGAATATTTCGGAGAGGGCGCCGACAGCCTCAGCGCCACCGGCAAAGGCACCATTTGTAACATGGGCGCCGAGATAGGAGCCACCTGCTCCCTGTTCGGCTATGACGAAAAAATGGCGGCCTACCTGAAAGCCACCGGTCGCGCCGAAGTCGCCTCCCTGGCCGACGGCATCAAGGACTACCTCCGCCCCGACAAGGAAGTATATGCCGATCCAAAAAAATATTATGACCAGGTCCTCGAGCTGAACCTCAGCGAGCTGGAACCTTATGTCAACGGCCCCTTCACACCCGACCTGGCTACACCCATCAGCCAGTTCGCCAAGGCGGTAAAGGATAACAACTGGCCCCAGCGCCTGGAAGTAGCCCTCATCGGCTCCTGCACCAACTCTTCCTACGAAGACATCAGCCGCTCCGCCTCCCTTGCCCAGCAGGCCATCGATAAGAAGCTAAAAGCCAAGGCTGAATTCACCATTACACCCGGCTCCGAACAGGTTCGCTATACCATTGAAAAAGACGGGTTCCTCAAGACCTTCGATAAGATTGGCGGCATAGTGCTCGCCAACGCCTGCGGACCCTGCATCGGACAATGGGCCCGCCATATCGACGACCCCAATAGGAAGAACTCCATCATTACCTCCTTCAACCGCAACTTTGCCAAGCGCAACGACGGTCTCGCCAGCACCCACGCCTTCGTGGCCTCGCCCGAGATAGTCACCGCCTTTGCCATAGCGGGTGACCTGACCTTCAATCCCCTGAAGGACAAATTGAAGAATGAGAAAGGAGAGGACGTGATGCTCGATGAGCCCACCGGCGTGGAGCTGCCCCCCAAAGGCTTCTCCGTCGAGGACGCAGGCTACCAGGCCCCCGCAAAGGATGGCAGCGGCGTACAGGTGGTCGTCAAGCCCGACTCCCAACGTCTCCAGCTCCTGGCGCCCTTTGCCGCATGGGAAGGGAAAGACCTGAAAGGACTCAAGCTGTTGATCAAGGCGAAAGGGAAATGTACCACCGACCATATCTCCATGGCCGGCCCCTGGCTGAAATTCCGCGGCCACCTCGACAACATCTCCAACAATATGCTCATCGGAGCCGTCAACTTCTTTAATGAAAAGACGGATTCCGTAAAAAATGAGCTCACCGGAGAATATGGTCCCGTTCCCGCCACCGCAAGGGCCTACAAGGCAGCCGGCATCGGCTCCGTCGTAGTAGGGGACGAGAACTATGGAGAAGGCTCCTCCCGCGAACACGCAGCCATGGAACCCCGCCACCTCGGCGTTCGCGCCATTGTAGTGAGAAGTTTCGCTCGTATCCACGAGACCAACCTGAAAAAACAAGGTATGCTCGCGCTGACCTTTGTCAATAAAGAAGATTATGAGAAGGTACAAGAAGATGATACCATCGATATCATAGGCCTCACCACATTCGCTCCCGGCAAACCCCTGACCATGGTGCTCAACCATAAGGATGGTTCCAAGGATGAAATATCCCTCAACCATACCTACAATGAGCCGCAGATCGGCTGGTTCAAGGCCGGCGGAGCCCTGAATGTAATTCGCGCTCAACAATAGTTTCAAGCCCCCGGCGCCAGCCGGGGGCTTATATTTCTAAACGACAGTCAGCGCATCCCCCGAAGCAATATGCTTCACCGGCGCCCCCGGCAGCCGCGCATTCAGCCAGGACACCAACGCCTCCATCCCCGGCTCCTCGCTGACAGCATGCCCCAGCACCAGCAGCGACATCTTCTCTCCCTGATACCGCGCATCCCGCACATACTCGCTCGTCTCCCACTCATTCAGCTCCCCGCAGATCAGCAGGTCCGGATGAAACTTGCGCAACGCACCTATTTGCGCTCTCCCGCCCCCGGCCCCCGGCATCACAACGATCCGTTGACACTTCGCCGACAGGTCTCCGACCATTTTCATCTTGTCGATCCTCAACGCCTTCTTCGCCCTCGTTACCACCTCCCCCACCGTCATCTCCGGCACCGTGACGATCTCGGGCTGACCGGCATTATAATACTTGTCCCACCCCATGGCCGTCAGCACGCCCATCAGGATCCCGTCCGGGCGAAAGGAATGCCAGTAATCGTGGAATCTCCACACCACGATCCCATGGTTCTCCAACAACGCCTTCTTGAACCCATACACCCCATCCCCCTCCAGCCAGTTCGTCTCATCCTGGTGATTGTAAAAAGTAGGCTCATGCGCAATGATGAAATTGGCCCCCTCCTTGATCGTCTTGTCGATGACCTCATCCGTGGCGAACATCGTGGTAACGATCCCTTTCAACGGCTGGTCCGGGTTCCCCGACTTCACCGTATCCACCGTAGTGGCAAAAGGCGCCCCCGGAATATCCGCAATGATACGGTCGATGGCCTGGCGGATCGTCATATCCGTACCACCCCGCCCCGCAAACGTTCCCCCCTGCATTTGAGTCTCCCTCCCCGCACCCGCAGATATCTCCGCCGCGCGCGTTGGTAAAAAAGAAGCGCCGGCCACCGCGGCCAGCGTGCTCGTAAGAAAATCCCTTCTTGATGACATTGGCAATAATTTAACTCCTATAAAAATAGGCAATAAATATCTTGCATCCATGAAGCTCTCCGCCATCTTACGACTCCTGCTGACATTCTACAAGAGCTTCTTCCTATTCGCCCTCCTGGTCACCCTCGCCTGCGCCCTGCTATTCTGGGAATACGGGCCATCCATCCTCAAGGTCATTGTCTGGTTCAAGCTGCTCACCCAGGGCCTCACCTGGTACTTCATACGTACGTATAAAAGAAAAGAATTTTATTACTACCGGAACCTCGGCATCCGCGACAGCATCCTGTGGTCCGTCACCTTAGCGCTCGATCTCAGTCTCTATACAGTACTCCTCATTCTTACCCAACAGCTGCATCCATGACCCATACCCTGACAGCGAAAAACATCCAATGGAAGGTAGGAGAAAGGACCATCCTGTCCGACATACATCTCCAATGCCGGACAGGTCGCATCACGGGACTCCTGGGACGCAACGGCTCAGGCAAAACCAGCCTCATGCGGATCATTTACGGCGACCTGCCCTGTGACAGCCGGTCCGTCACCATAGACAACCATCTTCTCACACGCCCCTATACCCAGCCGGACAGGATAAGATACATGCCCCAGTTCGATTTTATCCCGGGCGCCCTAACCCTCGAACGCGTATGCCTGGACTTCAACCTGGACATGGAAAGGTTCATCGAAGTCTTCCCCGAATTCCACCCACATCGCCGCCATCGCATACAATATCTTTCCACCGGTCAGCGCCGGCTGATCGACATCTATATCATCACCCGCAGCCGGACGCAATTCGTCATGCTCGACGAACCCTTCACACTCCTAAGCCCCATACAAATAGAAAAAGTAAAAGTCATCCTCGAAGAAGAAAAACAAAACAAAGGCATACTGATCACCGATCATCTTCATCGGCATATCCTGGACCTCTCCGATGAAGTATATACCCTCAAGAACGGCCGCGCCCGTCTTATGGATGCTTCAGATAGCTATAGGGTATATTTTTAAATACGCCGCTGGTCACGGTCACCGAATCTATCGCCAGCCCCGTCGAATCCAGCGACAGCACCCGGGCATTGAACTGGAAAGTACCCGACACCAGCTTGCTCACTCCATCGCTCGCCGTCACATTGGCCACTCCGTCGATCCCCTCCCCCTGTTGCTGCCAGACCACATTTCTTCCGATCACCACCCTGTCATTCCCATAGGCAAAGGCTGACGCATTCCCCCAATCCCCCAACGCATATTGCTGCACCGCCAGCGTACTGTCGTTCCCGCTCGTGGTCGTATCCTGCAGGCTGATGGAGATCACTCTTTTAGAGGTATATCCCGTAATAGCCATGACCTTCGTATGACCCCGGTAATCCCCCACCAGGAAGGCAGACACCGAATCCGTCTTCCAATCCACTCCATTGATCGTTGCGGAAAAAACAGCGGTAGAATCCGCCGTCGACCTCGTCCCGTTCAGGTTTTCCTTGCGGCACGATACCAGGCTGTACAGCGCACAAAGCAGACCCACGCCCGCCAGCCGGATCTTTGTAGTTTTCTTCATATGCTTAGAGTTCGTGACAGTTTGAATATCCATCGATACGAGCGATTTCCCGGCAGAGTTGCTTATTTTTACGCCAAGCAAGCATTTTATGATCCTACATTATCGCAGAATACAGATTTTCATAGCCTTTTTAGCCCTCTTCGCCACCACCTCTTTAGCCCAGACGCCTAACGCAGGCCAGACGCCCAACGCACCCGGAGCGCCGAATATGACTTCCCCCGGTCCCGCCGTCATCGGCTATTACGCCGGCCGAAGCACCGCCCTCGACAGCTTCCCCACCGAAAAGCTCACCCATATCATATACAGCTTCTGCCACCTCAAAGGTAATAAGCTCGATGTCAACAATGCCCGCGACACCGCCACCATCCGGCACATGGTCCAGCTGAAAGAAAAGAACCCGCGGCTGAAAGTGATCCTTTCCCTCGGCGGCTGGGGCGGCTGCAAGACCTGCCCCGAGGTATTCTCCACAAAAGAAGGCCGCAACGAATTCGTCAGCTCCACCAAAGAGCTCCTGGACTACTTCCACGCCGACGGCATCGACCTCGACTGGGAATACCCCGCGCTCTCTAACGTTCCCGGATATCCGTACGCGCCCGAGGATAAAGACCACTTCACCCTCCTGATAAAGCGGCTGAGGAAGAAGCTGGGCAAAGACAAAGAGATCAGCTTTGCCGCCGGCGGCTTTACCAAATACCTCGAGACTTCCATCGATTGGAAAAAAGTCACGCCCCGCGTGAACTACATCAACCTCATGACCTATGACCTCGTCAGCGGTTACGACACCATCTCCGGCCATCATACGCCCTTGTATTCCACGCCGCAGCAGGTAGAATCCACCGACCACTGTGTGCAATACCTCGAATCCATCGGCGTGCCCGCGGCCAAGCTCGCCATCGGCGTCGCCTTCTATGCCCGTATCTTCGAGGGCGTGGACAGCATCAACAACGGACTCTACCGCCCCTGCCGCTTCTGGCGCGGCGTGTCGTATAAGGACCAGGCTTCCTATCTGTCGAAGGACAGCGGATTTATATTTCATTGGGATCCCGTCGCACAGGCGCCTTATATGTACAATCCCGGTAAAAAGCTTTTTGTCACCTATGATGATACCATGTCCGTACGGCTAAAGACCCGCTATGTTATGGATAAAAGGTTAGGAGGGGTCATGTTCTGGCAGCTGCCCGAAGACAAGTTCACCGATGGACTGCTGGATGTCATCGACAATACAAAAAAAGAAGAGCTGACAACACCCGCAAAAGGTCACTAAACAAATGAAATACCTCCTCCTTCATCGCCTCCGTCCTATCCGGCCCACTCAAGTCTTCACTGCCAACGGTCTCCTCCTCCTCCTGGCCATCACCTGCTGGTCCTGTCATTCTTCCCGCAAGGCCGTCGGTACACCCGCCCCCACCACCATCGTACAGATGCCCGACAGCCTGCCCCCGCTGCCCGCCTCCGAGATCGATATACCCCTCAAGGTGGCCGGCCGGCCCCTGTTGCAAATAGCCGACACCATCGTCCCAAAAGAATTCACCTCCGAAGGATGGCCCTCCTTTCTGCAGACCTCTTGCGAATTCCGCTATAAATACCGGTTTGTCCGCAGCGCCTTCAACCTCAGCTGCACCAACAATAAGATCTCGCTCCAGATGGGAGGCAGCTACCAGGTCGCCGGCGGCCGCTGTGTTTGCGCCATGGGCAAGCCCATGTCCCCATGGATCTCCGGCAACTGCGGCTTCGGCAACGAACCCATGCGGCGGGTAGATATCATCCTCAGCTCCCAGCTCACCCTGCTATCAAATTATAAGATCAGAACGGTCACCCGCCTCGATCAGCTAAAGGCCATGGACAAATGCGTCATGTCCGTCTTTTCCATGGATATGACCCAGATGATCGTCGACAGCATCCGCAGCTCCATCAACAGCTTTTGCAGCACCCTTGACCAGACACTATCCAGCCTCGACTTCACCGGCTATCTCCATCACTCCGCCATGCGCGCCTGGCACCGCATGCCCCTCGGCCCCTATGGCTACCTCGTAACCAATCCCCAAAGCATACGGGTAGGCCCCCTGAACTATATCCAGGATACTTTCCGCGTCAATATAGGACTCACCTGCCGGCCACAGCTCACCTCGGAAAAAGACGCCTCCTCCGTCATCCCCCCGCTGCCACCCCTCACCAGCAACGTCCGTGATAAAGGCATCTCCGTCTATCTCGGCGCCGACTACGACTATGCGTTTATCAGCAAGCTGGCCAATGACAGCCTCCAGGGCAGGTCCTTCCAGGTCAAAGGCCGCACCGTCACCATCAGGGACGTGTCCGTCAGGGGAAAAGGACATCACCAGGTCGAGGTCACCGTGGATTTTGGCGGCAGCCACAGAGGGGAATTCAAGCTTTGGGGCACCCCCGTGCTCGATCCCGCCAAACAAACCCTTACCATCCCCGACATCCAGTATACCCTCGATGGCGATTTCGCCATGCGCCTCGCCCGCATCTTCTTCAAGAGGAGCATCCGGCAGAACGTCAAAGGCGGCACCTATGTCGACCTGGCAGCCCTGCTAAAGGCCAATATGCCCATGCTCGACGCCCAGATGAACAGGACCCTGGCCCCCAATCTGTACACAAAAGGCAATATCAAAGAACTGAAGATGATAGGCCTCCTGGCCGGGGACAAAAGCATTCAGACTCAGCTCTTTGTAAAGGCGGACCTCTCCGTCGTCAGCACCGGTCTGCCCTAATAGGGCTTGGGCCTGTCCCTCCGGGCCGGGCAGGCCTTCGTCGGAGCTGCTTCGACACGCTCCTTCCTCGGTTATACCTTGCTCCGGGCTGCCGTTCCGATCCCTCAGGCGTAAAATAACCAGCCCGCCGAAGGCAACCATTAACATATCATTATCGTAACTTTCTAATGGATACAGCTAGTTTGCGCGTTTAATCAATAAGGACGCTCACCACTTAAGCTACACATCAATTTTGATCGAATCGAACTCGCAAATACTCGCTTTGATAGAGGGTTGCAGGTCCAATGACAGGACCAGCCAAAAAGAGCTTTATACGATGCTCAAGGACTACGCTATGAAAATATGCTATCGTTACCAAAACAACCTTGAACAGGTAGAAGAGATCATGAATGAAGGCTTCATCAAACTTTTCAAGAACATTCATCAATTCGAGGAGACACGCCACACCGATATACTGGCCTCCCTCAAAGGATGGTTCAAACGCATCCTCGTCAACACCTGCATCGACCACTACAGAAAGAACGCATCCTACATCAATGGACAGATGCTCTCCGAAGACACGGAGAACATCGCCGACAGACAGGAATCAGGTCTCGATATATTGTCCTACAAGGAGATCATCGAAGCCATCCGCCTCCTGTCCCCGGCCTATCGCACGGTATTCAACCTGTTTGTTATAGAAGGACTGACACACGAAGAAATAGCCGGCCAGCTGGGCATTTCCATCGGATCATCCAAATCCAATCTGTCGAAAGCCAGAGAAAACCTACGAAAAATACTAACAAAAAAAACAGATCATAAAGCATATGTTGAACCTATCCGATAACGAATTGGACCGCCTTAGCCGGGAAGCTGCCAGCCAGCATGACCCTGGTGACCCCCTGGGTCCCCAGTCATGGGACAGGTTGGAACTGCGCCTGGATAAGGAACTGGGCAGGGCTGGCCCCGATGTCTCCCGCGGAATACGCGGCATCCGGCGCTTGCCTTTTCAATATGCCCCGGTACTCCTTCTCGTCGTGGGGGTCACCTGGTATTTTGTCAAAGTCAAAGGTCGGAAGACAGAGTCCTCCGGCAGCCCCCCCCTGACAGCAGTAAAGACCCCGCAACAGCCGGGGACATCCTCCGATTCATCACTCAAAAACCCTGCGTATAGCGATAAATCTACTTCTACACTTTACCCCGGCGGGGATGCCCCTTCCGGTACTTCCACCGGAACGCCAACGGCCCCCGCATCCAGTTCCACTGGACTGGAGCACCCGTCCGCCGGACCTAACAGTACGTCTCCGGCCGGGGACCGCACGGCTTCCGGAACAGACCACACCGGCCTCACCGACCATCCCGGCGCCTCCGGCTCCAACCCGGCATCTTCCGCACCGGCCAACGGTTCCCACGCCGACCATACATCCTCAGCGTCCGGCAACAAGTCTTCCGGCCCCGACAACATATCCTCCGGACTGGCGGACCGCACGGCGTCCCATCTGACCCACCACATCGGCAGGGATCGTATGTCTTCCGGCTCCGATAAGTCATCCTACGACAAGTCATCCTCCGATAAAGCATCACTCGCTTCCGGCAAGTCGTCCTCCGGCCATATCTCTCCCGGCAAGGACCGTGTCTCTTCCGGTAACGCCCACACCTCCTCCGGACAGGACCATATCTCTTCCGGCCGGAGCCAGGACCAGGACCGTACGGCGTCCGCCGAACCATCCGGCCCCGAACGCACCTTCATAAAATACCCCTCCTTCACCCTGCGCAGCCACCCCAGGATCAGCGACTCCGCCCTGCGGGCATATGTCGCACCCGCAAAGGAACCCGCCCCGGCCCTCGTGATCAAACGATCCTTCACCTTCGGATTCCAGATCGCACCAGACTTCACATCCGTCAACGCCCTTGCAGGTGACAGACCAGGCAGCAACCTCGGCTTCACCGTCGACTATAATTTCCTGAATAGACTGCACATCGGAACAGGCATCCTCTTCTCCCGGAGGAACTACACCGCCCGGGGCCTGGACTATCATGTGCCTCCCGATTACTATAGGAACAATAACCTAAAACCGGTGGACTTCGTCAAAGGCTCCATGAATATGCTGGAGATCCCCATCGATCTCCGGTATGACTTCAGCGTGACAGGCAATACCCTATTCTTTGCCAGCGCCGGCGTCTCCTCTTATCTGTTTGGCAGGGAAAACTGTAATTACTATTACGACATGTTTGGAAGAGAGGTCTGCAAGACCTTCCGTTATTCCAATACGCCCAATGGACTCTTTTCCTCCGTCAACCTGTCCCTCGGCGTAGAGACAGGGATCAGCAACAGCATCTCCGTGCTGGTGGCGCCCTATATGAAACTGCCGACCAACGATATTGGTTTTGGGAAGGTGAAAATGAACAGCGTAGGCATCAACTTCGCCATACACTACTCCCCCATCACCAGCCAAAAAAGAAAACATTGATACACGTGAGATGTCCACCCCAACGGACATCTCACGATTTTACATCGAACCAGACAGGCGTCTCGTTATTCCAGTCCCCATTGTAATTGATGGAAAGCTCCTCCCCCGCCTTTATAAAACGCACCGCCCTGACGGAGATCAGCTCCTCCTCATAATCCATCTCATATTCACAATTACTGCGATACGAGTGGTTGTAGATGGGGATATACCCCAGCGCCATACAGCAGCCTTTAGGGTCATGCCCCCATTCGAATATATAATCGTGCAGCAACGTTTGATCCAGCAATGTTCGCTCCTCACGGGTCATGACGATGACAGGGGCGATCTCCACGACAGTCCCCTTTTCAATATCGGCCGTAGCAAATACGCCTCTGCCCTTCCCGCCCGTCGGCGCTATCACCAGCGTTGGTAGTATCATCCGGAAAAACTCTTTTTTTTGATGGGACAAGTTACCCCATTCTTCCCAACATTTTGTCCGGACCAACGAGCAGTTTCTTTGTCTATTAGCCATTTTGCCGTAGGTGTATGTTCGTCCGCTATGTCTTTTACTTCGTGCACAACGTCTTTTCAATGGTCTCAGTGATTCCGGCAAAGCCGGAATTCAATGGTGAACATGAACCTAGCCAGCAGCCCGTCCCTATTGAGCCATATCGAGTCGCCGATCGTCTGCTTTTTTGTCTATTTGACTTTTTGGCCGTAGGTTTGGGGCCCCATGTCTGTTGACCAGGAGCACGATACTACCAATAAGCAGTTCCTTGCAATGATCCAGTCCGAGGACGTATTGCAGATCAGGGAATTTCTGAACAATCAGAACATCAGCGACGTCGCTGAGCTGATCTACGAATTCCCCGACTATGAGGCCCAGATCATTGCCAATATGAGCACCCACCGGGCCGCCAGCGCCTTCAAGATCCTCGACACCCCCACCCAAAAAAGGATCATACAAGAACTGCCCGCCTTCAAAACAGCCGAGCTCCTCAACGACCTCTCCGCCGATGACCGTACCGCCTTCCTCGAAGAGCTCCCCAGCGAGGTGGTAAAAGAGCTCATCAAGACCCTCGACCCCGAAGAAAGAAAGATCACCCTCTCCCTCCTCGGCTATCCCGAGAGCAGCGTGGGCCGCCTTATGACCCCCGACTATATCGCCGTACACAAGGATTGGACCGTCAGGGAGGTCATCGAACACATCCGGGAGGTGGGCAAGGACAGCGAGACCATCGACGTGATCTATGTCGTGGACGATAAAGGCATCTTCATCGATGACATCCGGATCAGGGAGATCATCCTGGCCAATCCGGACAAAAGGATCGAGGATGTCATTGACAACAGGTATATAGCCCTCAACGTCAATGACGATCAGGAGGCAGCCAGCGAAGCATTCAAAATGAACAATCGCGTGGCCCTTCCCGTCCTCGACAACCACCAGGTCCTACTCGGCATCGTCACCATCGATGACGTACTCTGGGTGGCCCAAGAAGAATTCACCGAGGATATCCAAAAGATCGGTGGTACCGAAGCCCTCGACGAACCCTATCTCGAAATACCCCTCATCAAACTTTTTAAGAAACGCATCGTCTGGCTCGTCGTGCTTTTCCTCAGCGAAATGCTCACCGCCACCGCCATGGGTTACTTCGAAGATGAAATAGCCAAGGCCGTAGTGCTGGCCCTCTTTGTCCCCCTCATTATTTCCAGCGGCGGCAACAGCGGCTCCCAGGCCTCCACCCTCATCATCCAGGCCATGGCCCTCGGTGAGATCACCATCGCCGACTGGTGGACCGTCGTACGCAGAGAGATCCTTTCCGGCCTCCTGCTCGGCGCCGTACTCGGCATCATCGGCTTTACCCGTGTCGTACTATGGAATGAGATCTTCCACACCTATGGAGACCACTCCCTGCTGATAGCCAGCACCGTCGGATTCTCGCTCGTAGGAGTCGTGCTATGGGGTACCATTGCCGGCAGCATGCTGCCCATCGTATTGAAGAAATTTGGAGCCGACCCCGCCACCTCTTCCGCCCCCTTTGTTGCTACCCTCGTGGACGTCACCGGCCTCGTCATTTATTTCTCGGTGGCGTTTATGATCATGCGCGGAGTTTTATTATAAAGTCACATATAATATTTTATGCAATCACACATGTTTACCAGAGGAACCACCACCCTCCTCTGCGCACTGCTATTGTCCCTGCCCCATGCAGGAAATAGCCAGACTACTACAGAAAAGCTCACTGTCGAAAAGATCATGCAGGACCCTAAATGGATAGGCTCCTCTCCATCCGATCCCTTCTGGAGCCAGGACGGAAAATATCTTTTCTTCAAATGGAATCCCGATAAGGCTCCCGACGACAGCCTGTATTACATCACCCGGGAAGACCACCATCCTCAAAAAGCCCCTTACGCCCTGTTACGATCCATTACAAATGACGACAACGTCAGCTATAACAACACCCATACAGCCGGCGCCTTCGTCCGGGACGGGGACATCTTCCTGATAGATACCAGGACAGGCAGGGAAAAAAGAGTGACCCGCACCGTCGATCCCGAATCCAACCCCGTCTTTTCCTTCCACGACAGCCGTATCGTATACGGTCGCGGCGGCAACCTCTTTTCCTGGGATCTAACCTCCGGCGAGACGGAACAGCTGACCAATTTCCAACACACAGCCGCCCCTCCCGAGGACAAAAAGGACAACCTCACCCGTCAGGAACGATCGCTGCAAAACGATCAACTACAGCTATTCGACGTCCTCCGCGCCCGCAAAAAGAAAAAGGACCAAACGGACTCCATCGACAAGACCCGCGAGATCCGTCCCCTAAGATCGATCTACACCGACGACAAACAGCTGAGCGGCCTCACCATCAGCCCCGACGGCAGATTCATTACCTGGCGTCTCACCAAAAGAGCCTCCGATGCAAAGAACACCATCGTTCCCAGCTACGTGACGGAGAGCGGCTTTACAAAAGACATCCCCGGCAGGACCAAGGTCGGAGCGCCCCTCTCCAGCTCCACCTCTTATGTATATGACAGGGAAAAGGACACCGTCATCGCCATTTTGACGGACCAGCTCCCCGGCATCAACGACCAGCCCGACTACGTAAGGGACTACCCTGCCCGTAGCACAATAGCTGCCGGTACTTCAGACAGCACCCATGGTCATGGCGCCGCCAAAAGATCCCCCCGCCCCGTCTTCATCGGCAACCCCCTCTGGTCCGAACAGGGTACGCACTGCATGGTAGACATACGCTCCCAGGACAACAAAGACCGCTGGCTCATGCTCCTCGACGGAGCCACCGGCAAGCTCAGCCTCGTGGACAGACAACGCGACGAAGCCTGGATAGCAGGTCCCGGCATCTCCCGCGGCGGCGGCAATTCCGGCTGGATAGACGAGAATACTTTCTGGTTCCAGAGCGAAGCCACCGGCTACTCGCACCTCTATAAAGTAGACGTAACCACAGGTACAAAAACCCCATTGACCAACGGACACTACGAAATACTACAATCCTCCCTGTCCAGGGATAAAAAGCGCTTTTTTATCACCACCAATGAAGTCCGCCCCGGGGAACAGCAGTTCTACCAGCTGCCCGTCACAGGCGGCAAGGCGCAGCGGATCACCACCCTGACAGGCGCCAGCCTCGTTACCCTCTCCCCCGATGAAAAACAGCTGGCCATCCTCTACTCTTATACCAACAAGCCCTGGGAGCTTTATCTCCAAGACAACAGGGCAGGCAGCCAGCCACAGCAGGTCACCAACCTGGCCATGAGCGATGCCTTTAAAGCCTACCCCTGGCGGGACGCAGACCTGATCACCTTCCAGGCCAGGGACGGAGCCACCGTATATGCCCGCATTTATCGCCCCACTACGCCCGCCGCCACCCACCCAGCCGTCGTTTTTGTCCATGGCGCCGGCTACCTGCAGAATGCCCATAAATGGTGGAGCAGCTATTTCAGGGAATATATGTTCAACAACCTCCTGGCCGACAACGGCTACACCGTCCTCGACATGGACTACAGAGGCAGCGCCGGCTACGGCAGGGATTGGCGCACCGGCATCTACCGTCATATGGGCGGAAAAGACCTTACCGACCAGGTCGATGGCGTAAAATACCTCGTGGAGCACGAAGGAGTAGACCCCAAACATGTCGGCCTCTATGGCGGGTCCTACGGTGGATTTATCACCCTCATGGCCCTGTTCACCGAACCCGATGTATTTGCGGCCGGGGCCGGCCTCCGCAGCGTCACCGACTGGGCCCATTACAATCATGGCTATACCTCTGCCATCCTGAACGAACCTTTTACCGACAGCATCGCCTATCACAGAAGCTCCCCCATCTATTTCGCCGAAGGCCTCAAGGGGCATTTGCTCATGTGTCACGGCATGGTCGACGAGAACGTACACTTCCAGGATATTGTACGCCTCACCCAGCGGCTCATCGAGCTGCACAAGGATAATTGGGAACTGGCCGTCTATCCCATGGAGGATCATGGATTTGTAGAACCCAGCAGCTGGACGGACGAGTATAAAAGGGTCTTCAGGCTGTTCGAGACCTGGCTAAAGTAACCCGGGTCCGCATTAGCAAAAAGCTTAATTTGTTAACGGCCAACTATATATTAAACCAGGTCGGTCCGCCCCAGTCTAACATCCGGACCACAAAATATGTATGTATGAACCCGAAAAGACTACTCATCCCCTTCCTCACGCTGCTGCTGACAGCAATAGGGACAACCGTATCCGCCCAACGTGGCGTACATTATAGTGGCGGCAGCCATCTGATCCACGCCGGCGGCGGCATTGGAGGCGGACATGTCGCAGGTGGCTTTCGTGGCGGCTATGGCGGCGGCGCCCGATATTATGGTGGCGGCTATGGTGGCTACCATGGTTATGTCGGCGCCCGTGGTTATTATGGGTACGGCGGCTATCGCCCCTATTACGGTTACGGTGGCTGGGGTTTTGGACTGGGGCTTGGCTTAGGTCTTGGTTTCGGTTATCCGTACGGCTACTATGGCGGAGGTTATCCATACTCCCCATACTATTACCCCTATGGCTATCCGCCGGTTGCCTACGCCCAACCACCCATGGTGCAGCGTGATGACAGCGGAGATTATTACGACGATAACTCCAACACACCCGATGATCCTTACAAGGAAGACAACACAAACCGCAATTACCAGCAACGGCAACAGCCAAAACAGCAACAACCCGCAGATGATAACTACGACTACACACATCCCGTCAATCCCGATTCATTGACCTACCAGCCAGGCACCAATCTGCCTCGCAGCAATTATTCCACCAGGGATAAGGTCTGGGTAAAACCTCACTGGAAACACACCGGCGACGGCTGGATCTGGATCGACGGATATTGGAAATAATTATGAGAACCCCTGGCAATCGCCGGGGGTTCTTCTTTTCATAATATTTCCTATGTTTGCCCGTTTAATGGATCGTACAAATCAAAACTATGTGTGGAATTGTCGCTTACATCGGCCCGAGGGAAGCTTATCCCATCATCTTGAAAGGACTCAAAAGACTGGAATATCGAGGTTACGACAGCTCAGGCGTCGCCCTGCTCAATAAAGATCTCCGCGTTTACAAAAAGAAGGGCAAAGTGGCTGAATTGGAAGAAAGCCTCGTGGGAAAGGATGTACACGCCCACGCCGGCATGGGCCACACCCGCTGGGCTACCCATGGCGAACCCAGCGACAGGAACGCACACCCCCATAGCTCCGCCAGCGGCCGCCTCGCCATGATCCACAACGGCATCATCGAAAATTATACCCAGCTCAAAAATGAACTCACCAAAAAAGGATACAGCTTCAAGAGCGACACCGACACCGAAGTCCTCCTCAACTTCATCGAGGACATCCAAAAAAATAATGGCTGCGGACTGGAAGAAGCCATCCGCATCGCCCTCAAAAGGGTCGTAGGCGCCTATGTCATCATACTGCTGGACAGGGAACAGCCCGATACCATCATCGCCGCCAGAAAAGGCAGCCCCCTGGTCATCGGCATCGGTAAAGGAGAACATTTTCTGGCATCCGACGCCTCCCCCATCATCGAATACACAAAGGAGGTCGTCTATGTCAACGACTACGAGCTGGCCATCCTCAAAGCCGACGAGCTCGTCCTGAAGAACCTCGGTAATGAAAAGCTCACCCCCTACATCCAAAAGCTCGACCTCGAGCTGGCCGCCATCGAAAAGGGCGGGTACGATCACTTCATGATCAAGGAGATCTTCGAACAGCCCGACACCATCTTCGACTGTCTTCGCGGCCGCCTGGATGTGGCAAAAGGAACCATCACCATGGCCGGGATCCAGAACAATATCGACAAGCTTACAAAAGCCCCCCGCATCATCATGATCGCCTGCGGCACCAGCTGGCACGCCGCGCTCATCGCCGAATATATATTCGAGGAGCTTTGCCGCATCCCCGTGGAAGTGGAATACGCTTCCGAATTCCGTTACCGCAACCCCGTCGTACACCCCGGTGATGTCATCATCGCCATATCACAGAGCGGCGAGACGGCCGATACCATCGTCGCCATCGAGAAAGCCAAAGAGAACGGCGCCTTTATCATGGGTGTCGTCAATGTAGTAGGCTCTTCCATCGCACGCATCTCTCACGCGGGCGCCTATACGCATGCCGGCCCCGAAATCGGCGTAGCCAGCACCAAGGCCTTCACCGCGCAGCTCACCGTGCTCGTCATGATCGCCCTAAAGATCGCCAAAGAAAAAGGCACCATCGACCAGGCGCGCTATACACACCTGCTCGAAGAGCTCCATGCCATCCCGGAAAAAGTAAAGGAAACGCTAAAGCTCAGCGACTCGATAAAAAAGCTCGCCGAAAAATACAAGGACGCGGGAGATGCCCTTTACCTCGGTCGCGGCTACAACTTTCCTATCGCACTGGAGGGCGCCCTAAAATTAAAAGAGATCTCTTACATCCATGCAGAAGGCTATCCCGCCGCCGAGATGAAGCACGGCCCCATTGCCCTCGTCGACGAGCGCCTCCCCGTAGTCTTTGTGGCCACAAGGGACTCCTATTATGAAAAAATAGTCAGCAATATTCAGGAGATCAAGGCGCGAAAAGGCAAGGTCATCTCCGTCATCAGCAAAGGGGATAACACCATCAGCAAGATGTCCGATGATCTTATGGTCGTCCCCGAGGCCGATGAGCTCGTAGCGCCCCTGCTCAGCGTCATTCCCTTACAGCTGCTCGCCTATTACATCGGCGTAGCCAAGGGATACGATGTAGACAAACCCAGGAATCTGGCAAAGAGCGTGACAGTCGAATAATATCCGTCCTCCCGGCAATCAACATACGGCTCGTTTTTAATCATGATTCAATTTTTGTAATGAACGAGATAAAAAAAAGTCCTATCGACTCCTTAGGCTATAATTTCATCGATAGCCGCTATCTTCCCCAGGGCAAGGACGAGTATTACCTGCGCTACCTCCAAAAAGGCAAAGACGCCCGCTACCGTCAGCTGACAGCCTATGAGATAGAAGTCCTCGTACGCAATCGCAACACATCCTCCAACTGGAACGACATACTCGTATCGGACTCCTTTACCCCCGAGCTCGTACAGAGCTGCAAGTTCTTCGGACTCGTCCGCATCGGCAGGCTCGACCCTTATTACCTGGAATTTCACAACCTCCGCAGACCCGTAGGTCTTTACAACAGCACCATTATCAGCAGCGACCTCGGCGACAACGTCTGCGTCGACAATACCAACTACCTCTCTCATTACATCGTGGGCAACGACGTCATGATCGTCAATACCAACGAGCTCGCCACCACCGACTATGCCAAGTTCGGCAACGGTATTTTAAAGGAGGGCGAATCCGAATCCATCCGCATCTGGCTGGAAGTATGTAACGAGAATGGCGGGCGCAGCATCATCCCCTTCAATGGAATGCTCCCCGGCGACGCCTGGCTCTGGAGCCGCTACCGCGAGGATAAGCCCCTGCAGGAAAAATTCAAGGAATTCACCGAAAAGATCTTCGACCATCGAAGAGGCTATTATGGTAAGATCGGGGACCGCACGGTCATCAAGAACTGCAAGATCATCAAGGACGTCTGGATAGGCAGCGACGCCTATCTCAAAGGAGCCAACAAAATAAAGAATGTCACCATCAACTCCTCCGCCAATGCCAAATCACAGATTGGAGAAGGATGTGAGCTCGTCAATGGCATCGTAGGGCATGGATGCCGTGTATTCTACGGTGTAAAAGCCGTGCGCTTTGTAATGGCCTCTCACTCTCAATTGAAATACGGGGCCCGCCTTATCAACTCCTATCTCGGCAACAACGCTACCATCTCCTGCTGTGAAGTGTTGAACTCCCTGATCTTCCCCGCGCACGAACAGCACCATAACAACTCATTCTTATGCGCCGCGCTTGTCATGGGACAAAGCAATATGGCTGCCGGCGCCACCATCGGGTCCAATCATAACTCCCGCAGCCCCGACGGAGAGATCGTTGCCGGCCGTGGCTTCTGGCCCGGACTCTGTGTCAGCCTGAAACACAACTCCCGCTTTGCCTCCTTTTCCATCCTGGCAAAAGGGGACTATCCCGCCGAGCTCGACATACCCATTCCCTTTTCGCTCATCAGCAACGACGCCGGCAGGGACGAGCTCGTCATCATGCCCGCCTACTGGTTCCTCCACAATATGTATGCCCTCGCCCGCAATGCGTGGAAATACCCCGACAGGGACAAACGCATCGCCAAATTGCAGCGGCTCGAATTCGACTTCCTCGCGCCCGACTCCGTGGGAGAGATCGTACACTCATTGACGTTATTGCAACGTTTCACCGCCCGGGCCTATATCCGCCAATCTTCCACACAGGCAGGAAGCCCCCCGGTAGGCGTCCGATCCAAAAAATACACCGACGAAGAGCTCCTCACCCTGGGCCGTCAACTGCTGGAAGGCCCCGCCGATGTCATCGATCAGCTGGAGATCCTCGCCGATGGCTTCGAGAACACCGACAGAAAGGTCCGCCTGATAAAAACCCAGCAAGCCTATAATATTTTCAAAGAGCTCATCACGTGGTACGCCGCCACCCAGCTCACCGCGCATATCCAAAACAACCATATCACCAGCTTCGACGACCTCCAAAAGTCACTGCCACCCGCTACGACCCTTACCACCTGGATCAATGCGGGAGGACAGCTGATCCGTGAGTCCGAACTGCAACGATTGATCCAACAGATAAAAACAGGGAAAGTCAGGGAATGGCGGCAGGTGCACCAGTTCTATACCACCCAGGGAGACAACTATGCCAAGGACAAATTACAGCATGCGCTGGCCGCCCTGAAACAGGTCCATGGCATCAACCTGCGCCGCGCCGGCAGGACCACGCTCCACGAACTGTTACAAAAAGGAGTAGCCACAAAAGAATGGATGACCAAAGGCATTTACGAATCGCGGGCAAAGGACTATTCCAACCCTTTCCGCAAGATGGTATACGACTCGATGGAGGAAATGAACGTCGTCGTAGGCTCCTTACAGGACAATAGTTTTATCAAACAGGAAAGGACGGCCCTGAAGAACTATAAAAAGGAGACGGAAGACATCATCCGCACGCTGGGACTGGCTTAGCCCCCGGGCCGCCGGCATCTCATCGCTCCCTATTCACCGTATCCTTTTTATGTGAGCTCGTATCCATCGAAGCCCGCAACGTATCCGGAGCCGACTGCGCGGCGGAATCCACATGACTCACCTCCGCTGTCACCCTCGCGGAATTCCTGCCGCCGCAGGCGGCAAGCGCACATAGAAGTAAAGACGCAAAGAGAGTTTTCATATCGATCCGCATAAGGGCAAGACATTTATTTCTTCCGGAAGAACAACCTCACCGGCACACCCTTGAAGTTGAAGCTCTCCCTCAATTTATTTTCCAGGTAATTCTTGTACGGCTGTTTGACATCTTCCGGAAAATTACAGAAAAAGGCAAACGACGGTACCTGCGTAGGTAGTTGGGTGATATATTTTATCTTCAGCGCATGCCCCCGTACCACAGGCGCATGATAAGCCTCCACCGCCCGCAGCATCACATCGTTGAGCTCCGCCGTAGGCACTCTGCGCTGCCTGTTCTCGAATACTTCCAGCGCCGCTTCGATAGCCCGGAAGATCCGGGTCTTTTCCAGCACCGAAATAAAGATGATCGGTACGTCCGTAAAAGGCGCCAGCCTGCCTTTCAGCTCCTTCTCATATTCTTTCGCCGTATTCGTCTCCTTTGCTACCAGGTCCCATTTATTGACCAGCACCACGATCCCCTTCCCCTTCTTCACCGCCAGGCTGAAAATATTCAGGTCCTGTGCCGTGATACCCTTCGAAGCATCCAGCAGCAGCATGCATACATCCGCTTCATCCATGGCCTTGATGGCCCGTATCACAGAATAAAATTCCAGGTCCTCTTGTACCTTGGTTTTTCGACGTATCCCCGCCGTATCGATCAGGATAAAATCTTTTTGAAAAAGGTTATAGCGCGTATGGATCGTATCCCGCGTGGTGCCCGCGATATCGCTGACGATGGTCCGCTCCTGCCCGATCAGGGCATTCAGCAAAGAGGACTTCCCCACATTTGGCTGACCGATAATAGCAAACTTCGGGATATCCGTCATTTCCTCATCCGGCCGGTCATCCTCGATCAGGGCCGCGATCTCATCCAACAGCTCACCCGTACCGCTGCCTGTCATGGAAGAGAGAAAGAATATATTGTCGAAACCCAGGCTATAGAACTCAGCCGCCTCCAGGAGACGATCGCTGTTGTCTACTTTATTCACCGCCAGGTACACCGGCTTGGTCGTACGACGCAGTATATCCGCCATGGCCTCGTCCAGGTTCGTGATCCCCGTAGCCGCATCCACCATAAAGATCAACGCGCCCGCCTCTTCCATCGCGATCTGCACCTGCTTGCGGATCTCCGTCTCGAATACGTCCTCGCTGTCCGGTACAAATCCCCCCGTATCTATCAGGTTAAAGGTCTTACCCGCCCAGTCTGCAACACCATACTGCCGGTCGCGCGTCACTCCGCTCACATCATCCACGATGGCCTTCCGCTGCTCCAGCAGACGATTGAAGAACGTGCTTTTCCCAACATTAGGCCGGCCGACAATGGCCACAGTAAATCCGCTCATAGTAATAGATCATTTATTCGCTCAATAGCCGTATTCCTTTAAATAGATGTCCGTGTCCCTCCACTTCGGCCGCACTTTTACGAACAGCTCCAAAAAAACCTTGCCATCTAAAAAAGCCTCGATATCCTTCCGGGCATCCGTCCCCAGTTTACGGATCATTTTTCCCCCTTCCCCCAAGATAATCCCTTTCTGAGACTCCCTTTGTACAATAATGTCCGCCCGTATCTTGGTTAAGGTCGATTTCTCCTTGAACTCCTGCACCAGCACCGTCGTCTGGTAAGGGATCTCATCCCCGTACTGATGGAAGATCTTCTCCCGGATCATCTCCCCTACAAAGAATTTGGTAGGCAGGTCCGTAAGATCATCCCCCTCGAAAAATGGCGCCCCTTCCGGCAGCCGCTGCAGGATGGTCTCCATCAGGGTCGAAAGGCGTTCCTTCTTCAAGGCCGACACCGCCACCACCGACCCACAATAAGGCCGGCCTGAAAAAAAGCCCTTCCCCTCCTCGATCTTCCCCGCACTGGCCTCATCCGTCTTATTCAGCACCACAATGGCCGGCGACCTCAAACCCAGGGCCGTGAACAGCCGGTCATTCTCCTCCCAATCGTCCTTTATATCTACCAGCAGGATAGCCAGGTCCGCATCCTCCAGCGAACCCTTCACCGCCTGCATCATCTTCTCATGGAGCTTATACCGCGGCTCGATGATCCCCGGCGTGTCGGAAAATATAACCTGATAATCCTTTTCCGTCAATATCCCCTTGATCCGGTGCCGGGTCGTCTGCACCTTGTGGGAGACAATAGCCAGCTTCTCCCCCATCAACGCATTGAGGAGGGTGCTTTTGCCGGCATTCGGCTTCCCAAATATGCTTACAAACCCAACTTTCATGATAACTTATTGTTTATCAATGTCTTGGCCCCATGGTCACCAAAACTCCAGTCCGCCGCCCGATCCGCCCGTTCCATTATCCCCGTCCGCCTGACCACCTCCCCCGGCCCGATCCACTAAATCCCCGTCTGCCGGTCAGCCCGGCCCCAAACGAAAAAGGCCTCATAAGAGGCCCTTAGCTTTGTTGCGAAGGGTGGGATCGAACCACCGACCTTATCGAAGGGATAAGAGCCCGAAGCAGCTACCTCAAATCGGCCACTTGCCTCCACAAAGAATTGACCTCTAATAAAAAAGGCCTCTTCTTATAGAGGCCTGTTAGTTGCGAAGGGTGGGATCGAACCACCGACCTTCGGGTTATGAGCCCGACGAGCTACCGCTGCTCTACTTCGCGATGTGGGCAGCAAAAGTACACCCATTTAATTTCCCTGCCAAATAAATAAAAGATATTTTTTCACAACGCATTAATTTTCACCATATAAGTATTTCACAAAATGCTTCACGATGTCCGAATGATCCTTCTTCCTCATAAAAGCCGGGTAAGCATTTTCGAGCCAGACGCCTCGTTCATCGTCTGGAGCTACTACCTCTCCCATCCGCGTGGCAAAATAAACACCATGCGCAGGCGTCAGGCAGGTGGAGAAGCCCCAACTGCGAAAATTGATCACATCCCGGTCAGGCTGGCCCTGGACGGTGATAGCAGCGGACAGGATAGCAACGGCCCAAAAAAAGACTTTCATACCGGTGGTTTTATACAAGATGCACAGGCAGTATGAAATTACACAAAAATCCCGGTCCCTCCCCCAATCACGGTATTGTCCCGCCTCATTTCCCACCCTACTTTGGCATCCAACCAAACACCGCAAGTTATGAAACCCTTTCTACTCCTCTTTGCCCTTTTCCAATGCATCGCCACCACCCTGCTCGCACAGGCTGGTACCCTCGACCCCGACTTTGGCAGCGGAGGACTGGTAAAAACCTCTTTTGGCCCCGACGATAACGGCTTCTGCGTCGCCATCGCCCCCAATCAAAAGATCATAGCCGGAGGTGCAACCTACGACAGCACCGGCAAAACTGTCTTTGCGATCACCTGCCTGCTGCCTAACGGCCAACCCGACCGTAACTTCGGCTCCAGCGGAAAAATAACCTACGGATTCGGCATCGACTGCCCCTTTGGCGTCAAGGCCATCGCCGTCCAGCCGGACGGCAAGATCATCGCAGCCGGCACCCTTATCCTTTATGACGCCGGCAACACGCCGGTGGCTCAAATCATCCGCTTTACCCCGACAGGCGATATAGACCCTACCTTCCACGGCGGCGGCCCTTTACTGATATCCTATTTCGAGCCCTCATCCATCGCCCTACAGACCAACGGCAAGATAGTAATAGGCGCCTCCTACAAAGGCAATATGGGCGTACTCCGGGTAAACAGCGACGGTACCCTGGACACGGACTTCGGCACCTCGGGTCATGTGCTCATCACCGGAGACCCAAAGAATGGCGGCGAGACCACCAGCGTCCTCGTCCAGCCGGACGGCAAGATCGTCTGGGCAGGCTCCTACGACTACTGGGACCTTATGGTCGCCCGTTGTAGCAGCAAAGGTGTATTGGACCCCAACTTTGGTGTCAGTGGCGTAGCGCGGATCACCGTGAACACGAACGAACTCTGTTCTATCAATGCCATCGCGCTTGACAGCCGCAATCGTATCATCACCGCCGGCGGCCACTATGCAGAGAGTGTGAATAAGGATGAGATCCTGCTCTGCGCGCTCAAAAGCAACGGTGTCCTGGACAATACCTTTGCGGGTAATGGCAAAATGAACATCAGCATCACCGACCTGTGCAGCGCGAAGGGTGTGGCGGTACAGTCGAACGACCAGATCGTCGCCGTAGGCATGTCCTGGCACCAGGAAAACCATAAATGGGTCCTTTGCCGCGCCAATAACGATGGCACGCTCGACACTAATTTCGGCAATGGCGGAAAAGTAACCACCGTCTGGCCCGACGACTTTGACGCCGCCTATGGCGTTGCCATCGAGGGAGATGGGAAGATCGTCGTGGAAGGCTATGCCGGCTATGCATTTGGTACGGCACGATACCTCGCCAAAGGCTTGAAATCGATCCCCTTTGGAACAGAAACGGACCCGGTGTCCGCGACGGCTGCGACGGCAACCCTTGACGCAACAGCAACAGGCCTGACCATCTCTCCCAATCCGGCGCAGGCGCAGCTGACCATCCACGGACTGAACCCCTCCGGCCAGACCCTTCTTTCGGTGAAAGACGCCATCGGCAGGACCGTGCTGGCTACAAAGGTCACCGCCCGGAGCGAATACACGCTGGATATCCACCAGCTGCCGGCCGGTACTTATTTCCTCCAGTTGGTCGATGGCCATAAACAGCAAACGAAGACCTTCCAGAAAATGCCGTAACAGCGCCTCCCGGATCAACATCTTCTCGGACCATGGTCGCCCGCCGGATCATGGTCTCCGCGAAAACTCTTTCCGTATCCGGCTCAGCGAAGTATCCGTGATCCCCAGATAGGACGCAATATGTTTTAGTTGCGCGTATTGAAAGATCTCCCTGTTGGTGTTCATTAATTCCGCATACCTTTCTTCAGCGGTTTGAGTGATCAGCGACAGGGTTCTTTTTTTATAGGCGGCGAATTCGTTCAAAAGCATCCGCCTGCCGAAATCACGAAATGCGGGTAAGGTATGGAACAGCTCGTTTGATTGCTCAAAGGATGCCAGAAACCCCTCGCAGTCGGTGATAGCCTGAATATTTTCCTGCGACCTTGTCTGTGTGATAAACGAATTCGCTTCAAAAACAGGCCGGTTGCAGCTGAAAAAATCCGTCGTCACTTCTTCCTCATTAGGATTGAACGTATACGCCCGCATAAAACCCTCTGTCATAAAAAAATGATGCCTGTTCACCTTACCCACCTTCACAAAAAACTCGTGTCTCGCAAAGCTTACGGGCTCAAAATGATCCACGATCTCTTCCAGCACCTGTCGGGAGACCGATACGTTCGATGACAATAACGTACAACGGATATAATCGATAACAGGTTCCTTATTCATTTCATCGTTAAAATTAGCAAATTATTTCTCCGCACTGAACACCAGCCCCCGCAACGGAGTATGCACCGGCCCCCTCCCTAATTCCAAACCAATGGCTTCTTCCAGCGCATCCCGAAACCGCTCCACCAGAGCCGCATCGTTCTTGATAAAATGGTAGAGCGGACTCCCAAGGACAAAACCAACGGCGGCATTGGCAGCCGTATCGCAAACCCCTGTTGTAGCCACCGACTCCACCTTGCAATGGACAAAGCCGGCCCGCTCCAAAAGAGATAACCCTTCGTTTTCATCGGACATGGAAAACGGACCCAAAGCAGGATTTAACGGCATGCTCGAAAAAAATCGGGAGAGATGCGTAATGTAAACCCTCCACACCGGATTATCCGCCACATCCGCCCAAACGTTGAAAAACATTTTCCCTCCTTTCTTCAGCACCCGGTACATCTCCGTCACAGCCCTGTATTTATCCGTTGCGAACATCAGCCCGAACTGGCATACCACTGCATCGAACAGATCTTGCTCGTAAGGGATAGCGCCCATATCCACCGTGTCCCAGCAAACACGGAGCTGCGATATCTTCTCTTGCGCGACAGACAGCATCTCGGCGTTGATATCCGTAGCCGTCAGTTCGTCAGAACCAGTCAAATGATCCGCCAGACGCTGGGTTAAGATCCCCGTGCCGCAGGCCAGCTCCAATATATTGGACTCCCCCGTAAATTTCATCCGGCCAGCCAGGTCATCGGCATACGGCTCGAATAAGAAAGGCCCCAGGTAGCGATCATAACTCTTCGCAATAGATCCATCGAATGTGATTGGATTACGTTCCATCTATGTATGTATTAAATGTTGAAAATTCTTCCCAAAGGAAAAAGTAATTGTCGTAACGATACTTGTCATTTGGCAAGAGTTTAAAAAATATTCCGGCCGTACTTTGCTCTCATAACACACAAGTCATGCAAAAAAACTTTCACCCGTCAACACTCGTCCTGGCTTCGGCGCTCATTGTAGCCTTTTGCTTTGCCGGTCGCTCCGTCAGCTCTATACCTATGTGGCCCATCGACCGCGCCTGCAACAACGCCGACTCCGTCGGTGACGATATCAGAAAGATAGAATGGCAATACAAGGAAGCCCTCATCACAGGCGACTCCGCACGATTCCTGAAATGCTATACGCCCGACGCCTGCATACTGGCGCCCAACGTTCCTATACTCTGCGGACAGCGGGGTCTCACCCAATTTTACAAAGGCGCCCGCCAGGCAGGAGTAAGGGACGCCACATTTACTTCCATTGGATTATTCGGACAGACATCGGAATATGTCACCCAGCAGGGCGCCATCGAGCTCTTCGACGCCGCGCAGCATTCCATAGGCAAAGGGAAGGTCCTCATCATCTGGAAAAAGACAGACGAAGGCTGGCGAATGTTTCGCCACATGCTGAACTTCGACGCCCCGATGCCGCCCGCTCCTTCTAAATAGCTGTTTTAAAATATATTACCATGAAATCCCTCGTTTCAGCAAAAGAATGGTTTGGCGCAGGATCGCGGCTACCTTACAATGATTTGCATATCTTCAATAAGTTGACCACTCATCCAAACCAAAACCCACGACAAACAATTTCTTTTCTCCCTGGCTTTCCCTTCGGCTCCTACGACTGGGTCAGCATCGACGCCCTGATAAAAGCGCAGCATCCGCTCAACAGACTATACCTCGACTACATCGGTCAGGGTGATTCGGACAAACCCGAAAATTATCCGTATTCTACCTTTGAAAGGGCAGACCTCGTAGAGGCGATGTGGCAACATCACCATATCGAGTCCACATTCGTGGTGACATTCGATTATTCTTCCCTCGTAGCCATGGAGCTGCTGCGAAGACAACAGGAAAAAATAGACAAGGGTGTAAAACCCGCCACCGTCATCACCAAAGTATTGTTTATAAATGGAGGGTATTTTACGGACGGACACTCTCACCCCATCTTTACGACGCCCCTGCTAAAGACCTGGCTCGGGAAAAGAGGCGCCACCAGGGCCCAATCGTCCAACACCGTATTCGATAGAATGCTGAAAGGCATGTGGTCAAAAGAATACCAGGTCACAGAAGCCGAGCTGGCCGAGGTCCGGGATGTCATTAGAAGAAGGAATGGGATGCTCTTCCTTCACTATGCCGCCGGTTTTGTAGACGAGCACAAGGCCAACGGCCAAAGACTGGACCTCCTTTCCATCGTTGAAAAAATGCATCCGCACGTCCGTTTCTACATCATAGGCAGCGACAAAGACCAGTTCGAGCCCCGACAGGTAACATTGGCCCAAAAAAGGCTGACCAAATATGGAGTAGACATACAGGTATTCCCCGGTGGTCACATGATCACAATGGAACAGCCGCAGCTCCTGGCGGACAAGATTATAAAAATAGCGTCCCGCCCGCCTCACTGATGATCATATCTTTTTCCTGCGACCCCTTCGATACAGCAGAACCACCACCAAAGCAACAATAACAGCTCCCAGGGAATAAGGAAAATATCTATTTACCCACCTTCCAATATGCTGCCCATTCCGATAGCTCCTGGCCTGCAATGGAAAATCGCCCGAATGTTCCCGGATCGGCCAGGTAGGGAACCGCAGAGATGCAAAAAACCTGTTAAGCATCGGATCGTTTGCATTGATTGGATGGCTGGCCGCCAGCGTTATCATATAGAAATGACTGTTCACAAGAACGACATAGGAATACATATCGATGAAAAAACTATCCTTTGAATACCTTGAATGTATCCATTCTCCTATAGTGCCTTTCAACGAAGTATCGGAAACAGTATTTGTGTAGGCCTTTACACCCGTCTTCAAATATCCGTTAAGGAATCCATCATATGCCTGTATAAGTGCGTCGCCGTTCTTGACTTCATATTTTGGTTTAATATACTTTATTTGAAAAACATACCCATTAAGCGCCGCGTTAACCGCCTGTACCTGGGCTGTATCCAGCGTGGTCTCGGGCCCGGGCATATCGACAAACACATCCTTAGTGATCGAAGCACTCTTCCAGGCCGTATCCTGTCCTGAAGCCGAAAGGGCAAAAAAACTTGCCAATAAAAAACCAAAAGATTTAAAAGTCATTGGAAGATATTATCGTATATACTTATGATCAATCAATTCTCATCCTGTATTCAAAAGGGTAATTTTCCGATCTCCCCCGCCACCCTCTTTGCGCTCCGCAGACACGACTCCATCCCACGACTCATATTATCCGCATACGTCCCCGCAAAATAGATCCGCCCCTCCGGCCGTCCCTTCATCCAACAATATAATAATTTACGCTTTGAACATCTCCATATTCATATTATTTTGAGGAGGAATTCTAATGGAATCATGACGCCCCGATCCTTTCGCCTGCTATACCTCATCCTGATAAGCCTCTCCGCCCTATCGAAAGGTTACGGTCAGACAGCTCAGACGCCAGCCCCCGGCTGCAATGCCCCCTATTATAAGGGCAGCTATAGCCCTCCCCTGGATGGTAACTTTTCTCTCTTATCCACCGCGGTAGCTCCCGACGCAACCATCTATTTAGGATGTCTCAACGAATCCTTGTATTCCATCCTGAAGATCGACTCCCTGGGAAATATGATCAGGAGCAGGTCCTATACCCCTTCCGGTCTGGGCGCCTCCGCCGGCGCAGGCAAGACCATCCTCGACCAGGACGGCAACCTGTTCTCTGTCATGTCCAACAGCTTTATATGCAGGACCGACACCACAGGGAATGTGCTGTCAGGTAAAAAGATCTCCGCCAACGATGGATCCGCATTCACCCTGGAAGACCTGAGCATGCTGGCCAATGGCGACAAAGTATTCGTTCTGTCGAACACCGTGGGTGGTCTTCAATGCGCCTACCTCGTGGTCACCAGCCCCGACGGCGCTACCATAAAATGGACAAAATATTTCTGCTCCTACAATTATATCCATGCCAGGGTCCTGGCCGATGGCGATAAGATCATCCTTGGCGTAGGCATTTCGCAATTTACCCTTGCGCCCGAAGGGACCGCCCTCGTCGAGCTGGACGGCGCCACCGGTACTATATTGCATCAACAATGGTTCTCGCAATTCCTGATCATCAATCAGATCTCCCGTTACAACAACGGTTACATCTTCAATGGAATGGCGACCACTCCCGCCGCCGCCTTCTATATCAGGACAGATGCCTCATTGAACATCCTTGCCGTCAACGATTTTCCAAACTACACCGTCGGCTATCCCATGATCTTCCAGGCCCAGCCTGATGGATCCCTCTACGGATTTTATTCCAGCACCGGTTCCATGACCCTCTTCCTGATCAGTCCGGACGATAAGATACAATGGGCCAGCGGCGTCTTCGGCTTTTACCAGTATCCCGTAGCGATGATCCTGGACCCCTCGGGCATATTCATTGGCACGGAATGGAGTGCGACAGATGTCATCACCGGCGGTCCCCTCTCCGCTGTACAGCTCTACAAATCCAGCTACTCGGGATATTTTCCTCCCTGCTCCTATATTCCGGGACCCGCTACCATGGACATGACGCCTTACCCCTTGACCCCGATCAACCCCTTCAGAGATCTCCGCGACACCACCTCCTTCAACATCTCCGATTATACGATCCTCGAAAGCAACGGCCCCACACTGGTGGGCAGCACCTGCACCGGTACGCCTGTCTGCACAACCCTCCGGATCACCGGCAATCCCACTATTTGCACCGGCAGCGGGACATTCACAGGCGTTACCAACGGCGACTGCTCTCCGCTCTCCTGGTCCGTCACCGAAGGCCCCGGCACAGCCGCCATCGACCTTCTTCCCAACAATGCCGTCTCCATCCATTTCAGTCAGGACGGTGCCTATAAGCTAAAAGCCCTCGTCAATAACAACTGTAGCATTTTCGGGGACAGCATCATCGTACACGTCAGTATGGGAACACCTTTGTCCTTAGGTAAGGATACCATCCTTTGTGCCGGAGATACACTGCGTCTCCACGCCGGCAACGGCTTCAGCTCCTATGCCTGGCAGGATGGTTCCACCGACTCCACCTTCCTCGTGCAGTTCCAGGGACAGTACACTGTTACAGCACAGGATTACTGCGGGAACTCGCTTAACAGCAGCATAGAGGTATCCTATCGGCTACCCCTCGCTTCTCCCTTTCCCGCCAACGCCGCCAAATGTCTGGCCGATACGCTGAGCTTTCCCCTGCCCACCGGGTTCGATAGCACGTACTTCCTCCTCCCGCCTGTAGATGCCCGTATATATAATGATACCCTTCAATTCTTCAATCGTACTACATCCACCTTTTCCCTTCAGGAACGGGACAGTCATGGATGCAAGGTCAATTCGGATATTGCCGTGCAGGTCTATCCCCAGCCCGATCTTCACATCGGTAACGACACCACCATCTGTCCCGGCGATTCCATCCACCTCGACGCCGGAAGCGGTTTCGATAAAATTCAATGGAGCACAGGCAGCCGGGATCAAACCATCTGGGCAGGCCGGCAGGCCACCTATTGGGTGCAGACCACCGCCGCCAACGGCTGTATCACACGGGACAGTATCACCCTGACAACCTATCCCGCCCCCGTAGTGGACCTCGACCACGACACCGTACTTTGCGCCGGCGCCACCCGGCAACTATCGGCAGGCTCTCAGTTCGCAAGCTATAGGTGGAATGACGGCAGCGCGGCTTCAACCCGCACCGTCGATGCCACAGGGCAATACTGGGTGCATGTCACGGATGATCACGGCTGCTCCACCGCCGATACGGTCACCATCAAATCCATTGTCCCGCTGCCCGCCGGCTTCCTGCCCGGCGATACCAGCATCTGTCAATATAGTAGCATCACCCTTTTACCGCATGGTAAATTCAACAGCTATTGGTGGAGTGACGGCAGCACGTCTTCTTCTCTGGCTGTACATGCACCCGGCATGTATTACCTGCAGGTGATGGATAAATATGGCTGCATTGGTAAGGACAGCGTATTTCTCACGGGAAAACAATGTCTCGTAGGCTTCTTTATGCCCAATGCGTTTAGCCCCAACAACGATGGGAAAAATGATCTCCTCAGACCCCTGGTCTACGGCAATGTCGTCAAATATAAATTCGCCGTTTACGACCGCTGGGGGCAACTCGTATTTGAATCCGCCGAACTCCTCAAAGGATGGGATGGGACCATCAGGGGCGTCCCTCAGCCCACCGGCGCATACGCCTGGTATTGCATGTACCAGCTACAGGGCGAGGAAATACAGATACAGCGGGGCGCCGCGCTGTTGATACGATAAGCGGTCAGATCACCGCCCCACCTGCCACCAGTCCGCGTGCCATCACCCACCGCCTGGCCGGTATCCCTCTCCCCCCACCAGTCCATGTCCCGTCACCCCGTTTTATCCCGTTCTCGTCAATATATCAAGCCGCTCGAATTGCGTTTGAACAAAATCCCTGGACACCTTCAACTTTTTTTGTATTTCCTCGAACGGGAACTTCTCCCGCAGCATTATTACGGCCAGAACATTATGGGAATAGCTCTTGACAAAAGGCGGCCGGCTCTTTAAATGTTTTTCCACATAAGGGATGGATTTAGCCGTCCCCACATACATCAGCGATGTCAACAGTGGGCGTATATCGTCTTTCTTATCCGTCGTTATAAGTTTGTCGATCAAAAAATCCTCCACCCGCTCTTCACTGTTCGTGAGCGCCCTGAATGCTGAGCTCCTGATATGCCAGTTGCGATGGCTTGCCAGCTTGTAGATATAGGAAATATCCAATTCCCTGGGCTTGTATAGCTCCGCCAGTAGGTCCAGGATAACGACCAGAATATCCCTCTTCTCTTCCTTAGGTAGCTTTTTCAATAGGAACGCAGTCGCGTTCAGGTCCTTTGCATTCTTTGCATTATACCCCAAAATAAAATAGGCATAACGCTTCACATCAGTACTATCAGTGCTATCTATGATAGCATATAGTTCATCGAAAAATGCCGGATTATTGAGCAGGCGCGCTTCCTCATAGGCCGCCCAGGATATGGTCTTCTGACTTTCATACATAAATTGATCGTCCCTTTTCTCGCCTGGCCGATATGAGTCGTCCGACATTCTTGCAATAAGACCCTGAATATAATTATCCATAATGCCCGCTTTTTCTTCTTATTGTCCCAAAAATCCCACGATCTTCCCGCCCACATCATTGATCGAAGCCAGCGCCGCCTCATTCAACACCCGGTCCCTCGTCTGCTCGACATCCAGGTCCTCCTTCGTCTTCTGCGTGAGCACATCCCTGGTCACCGTAGTGGAGAAAGGGATCAACCCCGTCCGCACATCCATCAGCAACAGCTCCGTCGTGGCAAAAGCCTTCATATCCGGACCTTTAAAGAACTTATACCGCGAATAATAATCCCCGCTCACCGAATACACCAGCACCATATTGCACTGCATCCGCACCGCCGCTTCCCGGATGCCGGTAAAAGAAGGGGTCGATGCCATCATGATGGAAGGCACCACCGCCACCGACGCCACCCGGTGAGAGGACTTCAGCTTCACCGTAAAACTGTCGAGATAAGACTGCTGCGCCTTCTGGAAATACTCGTCATTCCAGTAATATCTTCGCTGCTTCGACGTCTCCAGCCGTACAATAGCTATCCGCAACGTCCCCGGCAGCTGATAGGTCCCATCCAGCAGTTTTCGGATATTCTCCTCCGAAATGCTCGAAGACCGGTCGTTGAACAACGACTCGACAATGGTCGTATCCCCGCCTGCATTGTCACCCGCACCCGACGCCGTCGGACGCATCCCTCCGCAGGACTGTAACAAGATAGCAATAAAGAAAAGAAAGAAGATGTGTTTCATAATATAGTAGTTTAAGGTGATAACGCTCCCATGCCGGCCAACTCAACCCGGCCAGCCGGTTGAACCCAACGAATATACAGGAGAAGAAAGATCCTGTTTTTCGTACTTCATGTTAAATTAGACATAATTTCGTCCACATAATAACCAGTCCATCTCCCTCAAAGACCATCCTTATGTTAAAAAAGATCGCCTTGCTCATCCCCCTCATATCTTTCATACACTGTAAAAACCCACCCGCCAGGCAGGCCGTAAAATCTGATTTCCGGTCGGTCATGTCCGAATTTGACCACACGATCCAAAAATATATACAAAGCGATTCGACACAACAGAGCATATCGTTCGCCGTCATGCACAAGGACCGGATACTGTGGTCAAAAGCGTTTGGCTATGCGGACAAGGAAAACAACATAAAGGCCGATACCTCGACGATCTATCGGATTGGATCGGTCTCCAAATCCTTCACGTCATTTCTTATGATGCAGCTCGTCGAAAAAGGGCTTTTAAAATTAAACGACCCCGTCGAATCGTTCCTGCCGGAGATCAAAAACCTAAAAGGATATAGCGACTCCACCAAAATAACTTTTTTACAGCTGGCGACACATACATCCGGACTGGAAAGGGAACCTGAATTGGCGGGCGCTGCCGATGGCCCGATCGCGTCCTGGGAGGAAAAAGTACTGGCGGCCATACCCGCGACAGCTTTTGGATCCAGACCGGGTACAAAATTCAGCTATTCCAATATCGGCTATGCTATACTCGGCCTCGCACTTTCCCGCGCGGCCGGCAAACCATTCATTACGTTGATGGAAGAAAATATTTTTATCCCCTTGCAGATGAACAACACCTACTATGTAGTGCCGCAGGAAAAATTCACAAAACTGGCAAAAGGCAGGTCGAAAGCATTTGGACAGGTCGATCTCGCAACACCACAACGGGAGCATCTCGGCCGTGGCTATAAGGTCCCCAACGGAGGCATTTATTCCACTCCCAACGACCTCTCCAAATTCATCATGGCTGAGCTGGGGGTCTATCCATTGCTGAATGCTAATGCTCGGGCGACGATACAGACGGGAAAACTGCCTGCAGCCGGCGAAGCAAAATATGGGTTGGGTTTATATATTTATGAGCTTGACAATAAAATAATGATCCACCACAGCGGCTCCGTGGCGGGCTATACGGCGGAAATGGACTTTGAAAAGAACAGCAAATATGGTGTCGCCATCATGTGCAACTACAATACCATGGGCGAAATGCTAGGCTTCTACGCCCAGCAGCTATTGGAACAGCTGAGTGCATTGGATGATACTGTTATTCCCCCCGCAAACTAGTAGCAGGATTCACCAGCGCCGCCTTCATCGATTGAAAACCTATAGTAACCAGCGTGATGAGCAGGATAGCCAAAAATGCCACCGCAAAAACATTCACCCCGATATCCACCCGATAGGAAAAATTATGCAACCAATCGTTCATCGCCCACCACGACAAAGGAAAAGAGATCGATACCGCGATCAGCACCAGCTTCAGAAAATCCATCGAGAACACCAACGCCAGATCCCCCGCCGAAGCCCCCACCACCTTGCGGATGCTCATCTCCTTTTGCCTTTTCTGTGCGGAAAAAGCCGCCAAACCAAACAGACCCAGACTGGATATGACGATAGCCAGGACCGTAAACCATCGCAGCAGGACGGAAACATGCTCTTCCGACGCATACATCGCCGCATAATCCTGGTCCATAAAGGTGAACTCGAAAGGCAATCCCAAATTATATCGCTTATACAGCTTATCCAATTGCGCAATGGTCTCCCGCTCCTTGCCTCCCTCTATCTTCACCAGCACATTCCTCCCCGAAGGATTGCAACGCATAAAACAGGGCTTCACCTTTTCATACAGCGATTCGAAATGAAAATCTTTTACCACTCCGACGATATGATACTTGCCGCCCCATACATCGAATGACTTGCCGATAGGGTTTTTCATACCCATGGCCTCCACCGCCGCCTGGTTGACGATGATCGACAAGCTGTCCGACCCGAAATTCCGGGAAAAGCTCCGCCCCTCCGCCATCTTCATACCCAGCAGCTCGATAAGCCCATAATCGACATCCAGCGCCGTGAATTGGACCTTCGCACCCGCCACATTCCCTTCCCAATCGGCTTTTTCCGTACTGCCGCTGCTGCTGCCATACATATCCGCGTTGAAGCTGGAAATGGCCTGAACACCCGGCGCCGCTGATACATCCGCGGCAAAGGCGCGGAAATTCTCCATCAGATGCTTTTCATTTTGAAAGGCGATGATATTATCCTTCTTATACCCCAGATCGATGTTTTGGATCAGGCTCACCTGTTTGCCCACCACCAGCACCGCCACGATGAACAGCACGCACAACGAATACTGGAACACCACCAGCCCCTTTCTGACCAAAAGCTCTTTCCAGGGTTGACTGAACTTCCCTTTAAGGATTAAAAAAGACTTACCGCCCGAAAGATAAAATGCCGGATAGCAGCCCGCCAGCAGGCCCGTGATAAAGCCGATCCCCGCCAGCGTTGCAAAGAAGGGAACATCCATCGGCAGCGCCATCTGCTTCCCGGTGAGGACATTGAAAGGCGAAAGCAGAACAGCCACCAGCCCCAGCGCAATGATCAAAGACAAAAAGGACAGCAGCATCGACTCCCCCATATATTGCAGGACAAGCAACCCTCTCCCCGCGCCAAGCACTTTTTTTATACCCGCCTGCTTCATCCTTCCCGCGGCCTTTGCCGTGGAGAGGTTCATAAAATTGATACAGGCCATCAACAGGATAAAGACCCCGATGATGGAGAAAAGCCGGACATAGCGGATGCGGCCGCCTACAGCCACCCCATTCTCATATTGACCATGAAGATACCTGTCCGAGTATTTTCGCAACGACAACGTCAACGGCGAGCCGCTGTATTTTGCATGGAGGAAAGCGGTTAGCTTTTTCTCCATACCCGGGATCTTCGTACCCTCTTTCACCAGCAGGTAAGTGCTTGGATTGCTGTTGGCCCAGTTATTGGCGTTGGCTGTATCCTGTTGATAATAGAACTCATAGGAGAAAAGCAGATCGAAATGCATGGATGAGTTGGCTCCCGGCGATTGAAAGACGCCTGTCACCGTAAATAGCTGCGGATCGTCTGCCCATTGCACCGTCTTGCCTGTTACATGGGTAGAATTGAAAAGCTTCATCGCCAGCTTGTCCGACAGCACCACCGAATATTTGTCTGCCAGCACCCCGTCCTTATTCCCTTCGAGAAGCCGAAAAGAAAAGAGACGGAAGAGATCCTTATCCGCAAACCAGCGGAAGGATCGGATATGTTTGTCCCCTGCTGATATGGTGCTGTTCAATCGCCCCGCTTGCACCGACACCGCGCCCTCCACCTCCGGCATCTCCTTTGCCAGTGACCTCCCGAGCAGCATCGGCGTGCTTTCCTGCGTATGTATCCCGTCCGGCAAATTTATATGCGCCATCACCTGGTACAACCCGCTGTCGTTTGCATGGAACTTGTCCACGCTTCGTTCATCCTGTACCCACAAAAAGATCAGTAGAGTACAGGCCAGCCCGATGGAGAGACCCATCAGATTGAGGAAGGTGAACTGACGGTCTTTTAAAAGACTGCGCCACAGTGTTTTACAAAAATTCTTCCACATAGCAGTTGGTATTTTTATAAAAGAGAGACAGAAATGCGGAAATGTTGCACGGAATTCCTGCTCTCGTAAACAGATTTCCTGTTAGAGGACCATGAAAGGATTTCCATAGATCATTTTTGCAAAAAAATTGACTTATGAGATATCTCCTGCTTCCACTCCTTCTTCTATACAGCACAGTAATATTGGCCGGTGAAGAGATCACCGGCAGCATCAAGGGAAAGATAACCACCAGTGACCACCGTCCCGCCGAAAGTGTCAGCGTCATACTCTCTCCCGGCGCCCGTGGGACCATCACGGATGAGAATGGTGAATTCACGTTCCATAAGATAAAGCCCGGCTCCTACAAAATAGCAGTATCCTTCAATGGATATGAAACCCAGGAGCAGACGGTTATAGTGGAAGGTAACAAAACACATGAGCTGAACTTCCAGCTCCGTCTGTCCGAAAAGCAATTGCAGGAAGTAATTGTGACACTGAACAGGAACCCCTATACGACACACAGGACATCGCCCTCCCTCCGGCTGAACGAACCCCTATTGGAAGTGCCGCAAAATATACAGGTCATCACCGCAAAAGCGCTGGCCGATCAGCAGGTCATCAGCATGAGCGATGGCGTACTCCGCAATGTCAGCGGCGCCGTCCGTCTCGAACACTGGGCCGATATGTATACCAATGTATTCATGCGCGGCTCGAGGGTTTCCGCATTCCGCAATGGGATGAATGTGGTAATGTCCTATTGGTCGCCCCTCACCGAGGACATGAGCATCGTCGATCACATCGACTTTGTAAAAGGCCCCAGCGGCTTCATGATGGCGGTAGGCGACCCGGCCGGATTCTACAATGTAGCCACTAAGAAACCCACCGGCGTTACAAAGGGCGAGGTAGGCATCATGATGGGATCCTATGACCTCTATCGTGGGAACATCGACCTCGATGGTAAGCTCGACAGCGCCGGCAGGCTGCTGTACAGGTTCAATGCCATGGGCCAGACAAAGAACTCTTTTCGCCCATATGAGTACAACAATAGATATTTGGCCTCTCCCGTACTTACGTACAAGCTGGACGACAAGTCCACCATCACGGCGGAATTCCTCTATCAGAAAGTAAAAACATCCGATGTCGGCAGCTACTATGTCTTCAGCCCAAAAGGATATGGCGTACTGCCTCGCAATTTTACCACCGCCGACCCCGGTCTGGAACCCACCTACATGACGGACCAAAGCCTCACGCTGAACTTCCAGCATAAATTCGACGACCATTGGAAGCTCACCGTCCAGGGAGCGTATTTTTCCTACAAACAACAGGGCACCGATCTGTGGCCTGCTTATGTAGGCGCCGACAGCATGATCCGTGGCGTAAGCAATTGGGATGTGGAGAGCACCGGCAAATTCGGACAGGCATTCCTGAATGGCGATATACAGACGGGCTCTATACAACACCGCATCATCATAGGCGTCGATGGCAATAGCAAGGAATACTGGGCCGACTGGAACCAATACCATACCCTCGACACCGAAGAGGAGAAATTCAGTATCTACAACCCTGTATACGGCAGCCCGTCCAACGGCTACCCGGTTTGGGATAGGAGCAGCGACATCCGGCAGCGCGCGGGGCAGTGGGGGCATATTGCGCAATCCTATACAGGCGTATATGTACAGGACGAGCTGGGCTTTTTCAACAATCGCCTGCGTGTCACCCTGGCCGGCCGCTACACCTATGTAAAGAACCTCGATGGCGACGAAGCCACCGCCAAAAAATTTACACCCCGCCTGGGTCTCAGCTACTCCATCGATCACCAGACATCTGTATACGCACTGTACGACCAGGCCCTCGTACCCCAGTCCGGTATCAGAAAAGATGGTGGCACCGTCCAGCCGCTGACAGGTAATAACACCGAGCTGGGCATCAAACGCAATTGGGCCGATGGAAGATGGACCACCAGCCTGTCCGCCTATCGTATCCTACGGAACAACGAAAATGCTTCCGACCCCGGCGACCCCACCGGCAAATTCATCGTTCAGCTGGGGCAGACCCGCGCCACAGGCATCGAATTCGACCTGCGGGGCGAGATCGTCCGGGGATTGACGCTCACCGCCAACTATGCTTACACGGACTCCAAAATAACAAAGGCCGACACCAGCAAGGCCTCCCAGGGCACCATCGGTAACAAGGTCCCCGGATATGCCGAACACACCGCCAATGCATGGCTGAACTACCAGATCGGCTCCGGCGTATTGAAAGGACTGGGCATCTCCGCGGGCGCTACCTTCCTGGGCCACCGCAATATGTGGGAATGGGGCACCAGCGCCGATTTCCTGCCCCTGCCCGACTATACGAAACTTGACGGAGGTATCTTCTGGGAACAAAACAAGATCCGCGTCAGCCTAAACGTATTCAATCTGGCGGACAAGTACTTATACTCAGGGGCCGCCTACGACACCTATTATTATTACCAGGCGGAGCCCGGCCGTAACTGGAGATTGGGAATGACCTACAAGTTTTAACACCCCTTTCCCCCCACCCCTTCCCCGGTCCTGTCTCCCGTCTACCAGGCCCCAGGGCTAACGCCCTGGGGGCCACCCGGGACCCGAATTTTTCCGCATCCGGCACCATTTTTTTCCGATTGCGTAAACCACCCACCCCCTCCCCCCTCCAATTTTGCGCCATGAAAAGAACAATAGCGGCCATTCTCCTCCTAACTGCCGCTTTTCCCCGGGTAGAGGCCCAAAAATACCTCACCCCAGCCCAGAAACTGCTGATTACCAGCGAAGATTCCCTTAATAACAATGTCGCCAAGAACAAGACCGTCATTTCCGGCTATGGCAGCGCCTTTTACCAAAGGGACTTCAATACCAGCCAATCCTCCATCACCCTGGAAAGAGCCGTCCTCTTCGTCGGCCACCAGTTCAACGAAAAAATAGCCTTCTTCTCCGAATTGGAGCTCGAGAACGCCAAGGTCGCCGCCGGCGAATCCGGTACAGGCGAAATATCCATGGAACAGGCCTACCTGCGATTCAACCTCAACGCAAAGCAATACCTCGTAGCAGGCCTCTTCGTCCCCCGTATAGGCATCCTCAACGAAAATCACCTACCCAATAACTTCAACGGCGTCGAACGCCCACTCGTCGAACAATTCGTCATCCCGGCCACCTGGCGTGAACTGGGTGTCGGCTTCTACGGCTCCCTCGACCGCCTGCCCGTCAACTACTCCATAGCCCTCGTCAACGGACTCAACAGCGCCGGCTTCCAGCATGGCACCGGCATCATGGGCGGACGGGCCGAAGGCAGCACCGCACTGGCCAATAACCTCGCCCTCACCGCCTCCGTACAATATCTCTGGAATAACTTCAAATTCCAGGTCTCCGGCTATATGGGCGGCACCGTCGGCCTCAGCAAACGCAGCGCGGACAGCCTCAACGTAGGCCTCGAGACAGGCGCCTTCGGCAGCCCGCTCTATCTGGGAGAAGCCGACGTACAATATTCCAACGGCGCCTTCGCCGCCAAAGCCCTCGCCACCTACATCGCTTACCCCGACGCGGACAGGATCTACCGCGCCTACGGGATCAATGTCGCGGAAGGCATGTATGGCAGCTACCTCGAGCTGGCCTATGACTGGCTTTACCACCGGCAAAAAACACAACAGTTCATCACCTTTGCCCGCGTGGAAGCCCTCGACCTCAACGCGAAATTATCCAATCTCCAAAAGAACGACGACCTCACGGACGGCACCCTCAAACAGACACATATCATCGCCGGCATCGGCTACCTGCCCATACCCAATGTCGTCATCAAGGCGGACGTCAGACTGCTCCACACCGGCGCGCAAAACCCCGCCCTCGTCATCAATCCGCCACCCAATGCCCTGCCGTACAAACAGAACAATCAATTCCTGAACATCGGCATCGGATACTCATTTTAAAACTATGCAACGCAGAGCCTTTATCAAGTCGTCCTGTAATATCTGTCTGCTGCTGACAGCAGGAGCCCTCCTCCCCACGCTCAGCGGATGCGGCCCTGCCGCCTATAAGGTCATCAACACCGAGATCCGCAACGATCAGGTCGAGGTCCCCCTCGCCGGCTTCGCCCAATCTCCGCTGCAGCTCGTAAGACCAAAAGGATGGCTCTATTCCATCGCCGTACGCAAAAAGGACGACAATACATATTCCGCCCTCTTATTGAAATGCACACACCAGGACAATCAGCTGACAGCCGCCTCCAATGGCTTCACCTGCAGCCTGCACGGCAGCGCTTTCAATACGGATGGACGGGTGACAAAAGGCCCCGCCGAAAGGCCCCTGAAAGAATACCAGGTTTCAACAGACGCAAACAATCTCATCATACATCTAAAAGCTTAAAATAACAACCATGATTAAGAATACATCCAACCTCATGCTGTCGACGCTCGCAGCGTCCGTACTGGCCCTGACCTCCTGCAGCAAATCCTCCGACTCAGGTTCGGTAGAAAGCTTCACCGACCTGGAAAAGGACGTCGTAACCAACTTCGTCAACAATACAGCCGTTCCCCAATACACCAGCCTCGTCGCCGCCGGCACCGCCCTCAACAGCGATATCTCCACCCTGAATACCACCCCCACCGATGCCAATCTGCAAAAAGCGCAGACGGACTGGAGGGCCATGCGCACCGTGTGGGAAAGATGCGAAGGCTTCCTCATCGGACCCGTCGAAGGCAATGACTATGACCCCAATTCCGACACCTGGCCCACCGACTACCACCAGATGGACTCGTTGCTCTCCAGCACCAATGACCTCACCACCGATGATATCGCAGCGCTCGACCCGACTCTGCGCGGCTATCACCCCATCGAATACCTGATATTTGGCGTAGGCGGCGCACGCAAGGCCAGCGACCTCGACACACGTAAGAAAAAATACCTCGTCAGCCTCACCGCCGATCTGCTCAACAACAACGTACTGCCCCTCTTGTCTTCCTGGCAGGGCGCCTCCGGCTATGGCAACACCATCCTCACCGCGGGCACGGGCAACGCCACCTATTCTTCCAAAAAAGCATTCTTCCTCGACATCATCGGCGACAACGGCATGGCCGGCATCTGCAACGAAGTGGGACAGCAAAATGAGGAAGGCAAAATGTATAACCCTTATATCAACAAGGACTCCAGCCTCGCCGAGTCCCCCTACTCCGGCAATAGCCTCACCGACTTTAAAAATAATATCACCGGCGCCCAGCAGGTCTATTTGGGTCTCAACGGCGGCAAGGGCGTCAAGGACCTCGTAGCAGCCAAGAACAAGGACCTCGACAATAAGATCCAGGCCGCCTTCACCACGGCTATCAACTCGTTCGACAATATCAGCGGCTCCGACAACATGCGCTTCGAAGTAGCCATCTACGATCGCCGTACCCAGATCGCCAATACCCTGACAGCGCTGAACACCTTGCAGGCTTTGCTGGAGGACGACCTGACAGCTTTCATACAGACCAACATAAAAGATTAGTGAAAAAACTCTATATCATATTGGCGTTGGGCGTCTCCGTGTATGCATTCAGCCGGTGTAACAAGGCCGGCGTCTTTCCGGAAGATGGTTATGACGACCGCCTCAGCGGAGGCTCCTTTACTACCCTCAACGAGACGACACAGGCCTTCAAACAGGCCATCGACGGGCTCACGGACAGGGAGGCGAGAGTACATATCATCGGCGATGGCACATTCGACCAGGTCTTTGTCGCGGCGCCCGCCCCTCACTTTGGAGGACTCGGTCCCGTCTATAACAATATCTCCTGCGTGAACTGCCATCGCAACGACGGCGGAGGATTTCCCAGCACCGGCAGCTCCACCTCCGGCATGCTATTCCGTATAAGCATACCCGGCTCTGACGAGTACGGCGGACCGCTGGCAGCCCCCGGCTTTGGATTGCAGATACAGGACAGAGCTCTGCTTGGCGCCGTTCCCGAAGCAACCGCCACTATTAACTACACCGACCTGCCCGTCACCTATCCCGACGGCGCCACCGTCACTCTACATCAACCTGCCTATGCATTGATAAACCCCTATACCGCCCTGCCCGCCGGCTATATGCTGTCACCCAGGCTGGCTCCCCGTCTCGTAGGCATGGGACTGCTCGAGAACATCCCTGAAAGCACCATCCTTTCTTTTGTGGACGCAGGCGACCAGAATGGCGACGGCATCACTGGGAAGGCCAACTATGTATACAACTCTTTCACGCATAAGACAGAACTGGGACGCTTTGGTCTCAAGGCCAATACCTCCACGCTTCAGATGCAGGTAGCCACCGCTTACCAGCAGGACATGGGGGTCACCAGCTATCCGCAGTCGCAGGAGAGCGCCTGGGGACAGCCGCAGATGAGCCTCGTAGGCAGCGACGACCCCTCTCCCGAGCTCGTAGATACATTGTTGAACTACGTGACCTTTTATGTACAGACGCTTGCCGTACCCGCCCGCCGGGATGTGCTTGACAGCGTCAATAAGAGAGGAGCCCTGCTCTTCACGCAGGTCAACTGCTCCGGCTGTCACCGTACTACCATGCAGACAGGCGTGAATATGTCCATCCATCTCAGCAGCCAACGTATACACCCCTACACCGACCTGCTCGTCCATGACATGGGCGACGGTCTCGCCGACAACAGACCCGACTTCCTGGCCACCGGAAAGGAATGGAGAACAGCGCCGTTATGGGGAATAGGTATGATGGCAAAGACCAATGGAGGCAGCGCTTATTATTTGCACGATGGAAGAGCCCGCACCATAGAGGAAGCCATCCTCTGGCACGGCGGAGAAGCACAAAAGTCCAAACAGCAATTTATGCAGCTGAATGCGGCCGACAGAGCGGCCCTGTTGCAGTTCTTGGGATCGCTATAATCCCAGCCTGCCCTGTTGCAATTTCTGGGATCTGTAGTCCGCCAGGCCCATCTTGGGTTCGCTATCCCCCGACCCGGCGGCCGGCTCAGCTCTTCTTCGAGATGCTGCTGGCCCCGCTGGAATGCAGCTCTTTTATCACCGCAGCGCCCTTGTAGTAGATGCCGCTGGCGCCCGTGGCATGGACATTTAATTCTTTATTCACCGTGATGCGTATATCGCTGGCGCCCGTGGCATGCGCATTACAGGTATCCGTCACCAGGTCATAGCCTTTCAGATCGCTGGCCCCGCTGGAATTCACCGTGGTGACCCCATCCACCGACCCGACGATGCGTGCATCCGATGCCCCGCTGAGGTTCAGCTTCAACGCCCCTACCTTGATCGCACCCTTGAAATCGCTGGCGCCTACCAGGGAGATATCCAGATTGCTGCTTTCGATCACTCCATCCACATATATATTCGTCGCACCCGCGCCGCTCACCTTGTCCAGCTTCGTAAAAGAAACATAGACCCGCAGCTTCCGGTTCTTTTCCTGCCGATGCATCCAGCTCTCATTATCCAGCCAGATAGTCAATATCCCATCCTTCACCTCCGTACGGATCCGATCCCTCCATTTGATGTCGGCAGCGCTGACCGCCACCGTCTCCTGATTGCCCGCGCTGAGATACACATCGATGGCACTGGAAACACTTATCCCATGGTACCCCCTGACATCCCTCACCACCGCATTGGGGTCGTTGATAACGGTTTGTTGAGCCATGGCCGGCAACATCGCCAGCCATGCTATTACTATGATGATTATACGCTTCATAACATTTTTTTTATCCGCTCCTCACATCGGCCCGCCTTCCCCGTTCTATCCCCTCCTCACGTCGGCCCGCCCTTGACAGACCTGCTTTACCTCCTCGCCACACTTCCGCCGCTGCTCGTATGCACCTCTTTGATGACGCCGGCGCCCTGGTATCGGATCCGTCCACCACTATGCGCCGAGACCTCCATTTCCTTCTCCACCGAGATGTCGATACTGCCCCCGCTGTTGGCTTTCACCTCACAGTTCCCCGCCACCAGGTCATAGCCATGCAGATGACTGCCGCTGGTAGCCGACGCCTGCAGATGCCCCGCCGTCCCCGATATCGTCGATTGGGCGCCGCTGTTCTGGTCGATCTTCAGATCCGAAGCCTCCACCTTGCCGTCGAACTTCGCCCCGCTGGAGAAACCCATGGTAAATGTACCGGATTTCAACGTTCCATTCACCTCCACTTTGGCCCCCGACGAAGCCTCCAGACCATCTATCGTCACACAGGATACATACACCTTCAGCTCCTTCCCATGCATATCGAACCACTTCCACTTCTCCGTATCATAATAGATATGCAGCACGCCGTTCTTTACCTCCGTCTGTATCCGGTCCCGATACTCCGCCTGAGAAGCGCTGACCGCTACCGCCTTCTCGCCCCCCTGCGTCAAATACAAGCGAATGCCCGTCGATACATGGATAGCATGAAAATCCGTCACCTGCCGCAATTGGGCATTCGGATCATGAAATACAGTGTTTTGACCCATCACCGCCGTCAAGGTCAGACAGGCCGCCAGCAGAAAAACTATCTTTTGCATTATAGTATGGTTTAGTAAAATTATCCTTTATGACTGATGCTGCTGCTGCCGCTGGAATGTTGCTCCCGGATGACAGCCCCACCTTTGTAATAAACATCGCTCCCGCCGCTGGCCTCTATCTTCAGCTCCTTATTGGCCGTAAGATGAATATCGCTGCCCCCGCTGGCATCCACATCACACATATCCGCCGCCAGATCATACCCGTGGAAATCGCTCCCTCCACTGGCGCTCACCGACAGCTCCGTGGCAGAGCCGCTGATAAAACTGTCCGAGCCGCCGCTTTGATTGATGTCTAATTTTCCTACCGTAAGCTTCCCCCTGAAATCGCTGCCGCCCGACAAATGCAGGTCCAGCCTGTCTCCTTTCAAGGCATCTTTTATGTAGACATCCGATCCCCCCGAAGCCAGCAGCCTGTCCAGCACCTTACAGGACACATACGCCCGCAGCTTTCTGTCGCCACGCATACCCCAGTGGAATCCCTTATTGTCCATGTAGATCTTCAATACCCCATTCGACACCTCCGTCTTGATCCTCTCTCTGTCCGAAAGATCACCGGCGCTGACAGCCACCGCCTCATCACCCTGGCTGAAATAAAGATCGATCCCACTGGCTATCTCGATGGCATGGAACCCTTTGGCATCTCTTTTTTCCGCATTTCTATCGCTGATGACATCCTGTGAAAAAGCAAGCAGTCCCATCAAAGTAAAAGCCGCAAGTAGTAGCGTGTTCTTCATATTGCATAAGTTTTTGTAAAGACATCCCTTTGTCCCGAATGTTGCATCCTCCCGTGGGACGGCCCACCCCTGCTAAAAGTTACAACAGGGCGGAAAATTTTCCCGATCCCCTCACCACCCACGTCCCCAACCATTTACTCCAATTGTCGTATCTTTACCTCCGCAGTTCCCGCCCGTATCTGTCCGATCGACACACGCCGGCCAACTGCATTTCAGATTCCTCGGGGTGCTGTTCCGTCCAATCCGGAATGGCTGAGAAGATACCCGTAGAACCTGGTCAGGGTAATGCCTGCGCAGGGAAGGTAAATAAGCTTTTCAATTTCTCCTTCGTAGCATTCCCCCTATTTCATCATCCAAAGCGTGCCACAGGCACGCTGGCCGAAGGCCCATCATTAGACGTGCATCAGGGATGGGTTACCTTTCGCCAAAAACCAGACCTGATGCACAATCAGTTACGAATGAGAAACCTATACGCCGCATTGACCATCCTCCTGCTGACCACATGCACCGTCGATGCTCAGACATTCTTTGGACATATCACCGACTCGACGAACAAGGCCCCCGTGTCAGGCGCCACCATCGAACTGCCCCCTTACGGCTCCACCCTCACCAATGAGAAAGGATACTTCGAATTCCGGTACGCCCGCCCCGGCGTCTATACGCTGAGGATCACCAGCATTGGGTACGCCACCATAGAAACACCCATCATCATCGCCGACTACGACCCCACACAGGTATATATCCCCCTTGCTAGGATCAACCTCTTTATGCAGCCAGTGGAGGTCCGCGCGCTACGCGCCGGCGAAAAGGCCCCCTTTACAAAGACCAACCTCACTAAAAAAGAAATAGAAGCCGCCAACCTCGGACAGGACCTGCCCTTCCTCCTCAACCAAACCCCCTCCGTCACCATCAACTCCGACGCAGGCAATGGAGTAGGCTACACCGGCATCCACATACGCGGCACGGACGCTACCCGCATCAACATGACCCTCAACGGCATCCCTTACAACGACGCCGAATCACAGGGCATATTCTTTGTCGACCTCCCCGACTTCGCCTCCTCCACCAACAGCATCCAGATCCAACGGGGCGTCGGCACCTCTTCCAACGGAGCAGGAGCCTTTGGCGCTACCATCAACTTCTCCACCAATGAATTCAACGACAAGCCATACGCCGAATCCAACAACAGCTATGGCTCCTTCAATACCTGGAAGACGACCGTAAAGGCGGGCTCCGGACTCATCGACGGCCATTTCACCCTCGACGCACGCCTCTCCCGGATCAGCAGCGACGGCTACATCGACAGGGCCTCCAGCGACCTGCACTCCTTCTACCTCTCCGCCGCCTGGCTCGACAAGAGCTCCTCCATCCGCTTCAACATCCTCTCCGGTAAGGAAAAGACCTACCAGGCATGGAATGGCATCCCCCAGGCCAAGCTCTTCGGAGACAAGACCGCCCTCGACGAACACTACGCCAACAATGTAGGATCGCTGTATTTCACACAGGCCGATTCTCTCAACCTCTATAACTCCAACAGACGTACCTATAATTATTTCACCTACAACAACCAGACGGATAATTATCAGCAGGACCATTACCAGCTTTTCTTCAACCACCGGCTCGACGAAACCCTCTCCCTCAATGTAGCCGGCTTCCTGACAAGAGGCCGGGGCTATTATGAAGAATACGAGCCACAGCAGGCCTACTCCGACTATGGACTCATCGGACCCGTCATAGACGCCGACACCCTCGCCACCACCGACCTCGTACGGCAGCAATGGCTGAATAACTACTTCTACGGCGGCATCTTTTCCCTGCAATACAAAAGCGGCGCCTCTCAATTGACATTCGGCGGAGGATGGGACAAATATGATGGTAAACATTACGGCAATGTCATATGGGCGCAAAATGGCGGCATCGACAAGGACTACCGGTATTACGGCAATCTCCCCGCGCACAAAACAGACTTCAACATATACGGCAAATGGCAGCAACAGCTTACCAGCCGCCTTTCTTTCTTCGCGGATCTGCAATACCGCCGCATCGGCTATGAGCTGGAAGGTTTTAAGAACAACCCTACCCTCTTTATAAATAAGCATTACGACTTCTTCAACCCCAAGACAGGCCTCACCTGGACAATGCCCGGCGGACAAGCCTATCTCTCCTGGTCACACGCCAGCCACGAGCCCAATCGGGATGACTTCGAGGCCAACCAGGACCAGCAGCCCAAACCCGAGACCCTCAATGACTTTGAGCTCGGATATGAAAAAAAGACCAATCGCTACTCCTGGGGCGCCACCGCCTACTACATGCTGTACAAGGATCAGCTCGTCCTCACCGGACAGATCAACAGCGTCGGCGCCGCCACCCGCACCAATATAAAAGACAGCTATCGCCTGGGACTCGAGCTGCAAGGCAGTGCACGCATCACGTCTTTCATGACCGCATCCGCCAACCTCACCCTCAGCCGGAACAAGATCAACAACTACAACGAATACATCTTCGACTACGACAACAACCAGCAAAAAAGCTTTTTCTATAAGCACAGCGATATCTCCTTTTCACCCGGCATCGTCGGAGCCGCCTCGCTGGACTTCACGCCGCTTCCTAACTATAGCATCTCCCTGCCCGCCAAATATGTCGGCAAGCAATACCTCGACAACTCGCAAAAAGAAGACAGGTCCCTGCGCAGCTATTATGTACAGGACCTGCGTATGAGCTATACATGGCAACCCGCGCCCTTCAAGGCCATCGACTTTATCTTCCAGCTGAACAATGTATTCAACAGGAAATATGAACCCAACGGTTATACATATAGCTATTACTATGGGGGCAACCTCATCACCGAGAACTTCTACTTCCCCATGGCAGGTACGAATTTTATGCTGGCAGTGAATATAAAATTGTAACTTGTTTGCCCTGGCAGCTCGGCGCCCCGGCCCTGGTTCGCCGGCCATAAAAATCGTAGACTGCATATGAGAATTTTTTTCGCCATCCTGACAAGTCTGGCCATTCTTGGCCAAACCAAACCCGTCCACTCCCAATCCACCGCCAAACGCTCGCTCCGGCCGGGTGACATGTACCGTCTGCCTTCCGTCGGCGACCCGCAACTATCACCCGACGGCAAATGGGTGGCCTATACGGTGAGCGTCATCGACTCTATAAAAGACCGCCGCAGCTCTTCCGTATGGATGATCAGCCTGGACGGCAACCAGGACCTCCGGCTCACCAGCAGCCCCGAAGGCGAATCACGCCCTCGCTGGAGCCCCGATGGCAAATACCTTTCCTTCCTTTCTTCCCGCCAGCCATCCGCGATGGATATAGGCGATCGCCTGCCTGTGACCAGGCCAAAAGTAGAAGGCAGCCAGCTCTGGCTCATGGATCGCCGCGCCGGAGAAGGTCAGCGCCTGACGAACATCAAGGGCGGCATCGACGACTATGCCTGGAGCCCCGACGGACAAAAGCTCCTCCTCACCCTCACGGATCAGGAACCCGAGGACACCGGCAAGGTCAAGACGACCAAACCCTACGTGATAGATCGCTACCAGTACAAGCAGGACGTAGAAGGTTACAGATACAAGAAACTTTACACCCACCTCTACCTCTTCAACATCGTCACCAAAAAGCTCGACACTCTTACAAAAGGCCCCTATGACGATGAAGGAGCCGTATGGAGCCCCGACGGCAGCGCCATTGCTTTTGTCAGCAATAGGACCGAAGACCCCGATAAGAACGAGAACAGCGATATCTATACCATCGCCGCCCAGCCCGGCGGCACGCCCCTTCAGCTCACCACCTGGAAAGGGGCCGATAACAATCCCCGCTGGAGTCCCGACGGACAATACATCACCTATACCCGATCCACCGCCGACGACGACTATATAATGTACGACCAGCCCATACTGGCAGTCATCCCGAAAAATGGTGGTGAACCACGCCTCCTGACCAAATCCCTCGACAGACCCGTCACCAGCCCCCGCTGGGCCAGGGACGGCAAAAGCATCATCGCCCGCGTGACGGACGACAGACAGGAATACCTCGCCTCCTTCTCGGCAGCCGACGGCAAAATGACCAGGCTCATCGACGGCCCCCGCGTCTTCGGCCCCGCCGAAGCCATAGCGCAAGACAGCTGGCTTACCACCTGCAGCGATCCGCAAACCCCCACCGAGATCTATGTAGTGGAGAATGGTAAACCCCGCCGCCTGACCCATCATATGGACGAATTCCTGGCGCCCCTGACATTAGCCTCTGTGGAAGGCTTCACATCGAAAAGCAGTGACGGCACACAAGTCTCCGGTCTTTTATGGCGTCCCGCGAGTATAACTCCCGGCCAAAAGCTGCCCCTCATCCTCTATATACACGGAGGCCCCGTCGGACAAGACAACTATGGATTCGATCTGACAAGACAAATGCTGGCCGCGGGAGGATATGCAGTGGCCGCCGTCAACTATCGCGGCAGCAATGGACGGGGACTGGAATATTGCAGGATCATCTCTGCGGATTGGGGGAATAAAGAAGTGCTCGATCTGCATGGCGCCGTAGACTACCTCGTAAAACAGGGGATCGCGGACCCCGATAAGCTGGCCGTGGGCGGTTGGAGCTATGGAGGCATTCTCACCGACTATCTCATCGCATCCGACACCCGGTTCAAAGCCGCTGCCAGCGGGGCCGGCACAGGATTTACCCTCTCCCTGTACGGAGTGGATCAATACATCAATCAATATAATCATGAGATCGGCGCGCCCTGGAAAAGTATCGACAGGTATTTGAAGATCTCCTATCCCTTGCTAAAGGCCGACAGGATCAGGACGCCTACCCTCTTCCTCAGCGGAGAGAAGGACTTCAACGTGCCCACCGCCGGCAGCGAACAGATGTACCAGGCTTTGAGGACCCTGGGCGTCCCTACCCGGCTCATCATCTATCCCGGACAGTTCCATGGCATTACCATGCCCTCCTATCAACGGGACAGGCTGGAAAGATATCTGGCCTGGTATGGGAAATATCTGAAGTAACAGCCATTACTTCATCAGCGCATTCACCACTGGCTTCACCTTGCCTGTTTTGTCCGCCAGGATCAGGACAGGCTTATTCCCCTGCCTGTCAAAAAATACATCCGTCGGCTGATCGAATTGCAACAGCGGACTTCCATCCCTCGTCAGCTCCGTCAGCCCCGCCGCCGCCAGCCTGGAAACGCCCGCACCGGAAGGCCGCAAGGCGATCAATCCCTTATACCGCCCGGCATATATGTGACCACCCCATGACAAGCTGAAGGCAGCCGTCTTACCCTCCTCCATCGAAGCTTCGTCCGTAAACACAAAGGCCCCATCCTCCGTAGGACAGCCATCCGGCAAAAGATTCTTCTTCAATCCCAACAACCCCAGCTTGTCCACCGAATAACCCTGCACCGCCGCCTTCCCATAAAGAGCCTTGAACCTTCCCGAAATATCCTTCCCGTTAAAATCATGGCTCGCAGGACCTTCGATCATCAGCTTGCCCCCACCGGAAACATAGGATTCCAGCCATCGGATCTCTTCCTCCTTTGCATATTGCGGGTACAGATAAAGCACCGCATCAAACCGGTGCCCGTTCAACACCGGCTTCCCATCCTTGCCCAGCTTCAACCTGCCGTCCCCGATCAGCGTCGACGGCGCCAGTGCATTCAGATAACCCGCATTCCATATCTCCTTCGCCTTCTCTTCGATACCCAGCCTGCCGTTGATGTCATACACACCCCTGTCCGCTTCATTGGGATACCAGTTCGCTAAAGCCTCCCTTCCGAATATCACCAGCAGCCGCACATCCGGCAGCGAAGGATTGAACTGATTGAGCATCCTCGCGCAATGTTCTACTTTATTGATGCCCTCCACCGCCTCCCGGTCCCAGAGATCGCTCCGGTTGGGCCGTTTGTCATTCAATGCATGATAATGCGTCCTCACGCCATAACGCAGATCCATCAACGCCTTGGTAATGACATGCGGTATCACTATATCATAATACTGGTTGTACATCGCATTCATCGGATGCGCCATCGCCACCCCCATCTCTATCGGCAGCGACGTCTTCTCGTCCGTCTGACCATACGCCCTCGGCACATCCCACCACGCAATGCCGTTCGCCCATATCTCGTCATTCACCAGGCTGTTGTGATACGTGTCGTGAATGCCGCTGAATATCTGTTGACCCCACACTTCCCGGCTCCTCCGGTACACCGCCTCCTCCACCCGCAAGGCCCCGCGGCGCGCAAAATCCATATAGACATTGATAGCCTTCATCCGGACCTCCGGCCTGCCGGCCGGCGCATACCGCGCATCGAACAACGTCCTGACCAGCGACATCCCCGTCGCACGAAGAAAAGCCGTATCCATCGCCTTCGAATACCAACGCCCCCGGAACGCCTCCCCCTTCAGCTCCGCATCCCGCGCCACGAACTTATTGCCATACTCGTCCAGCGCATATCCATCGAAAGGCACATCCGAATATACCTGCATCGCATCCGTAAAACGCTTCACCTCGTCCGGCCCGAAATTGCTGCTCTGCGCACAATACTGCTGTGTCATGACACAGGCCGTCAGACCCTTTACCTCCACCCCGCCCCGTATCTTCACCTCCACCGTTTCCTTGTCCGGCATCGCCGCTTCACAGCCCGACGTAATATCCTTCAACGTAGCCGGATCATAAAACCCTTCCCCCGTCTTGCGAAAAGCATACACCTTGAACAGCCCCGTCTTCAACAGCCTGTCCGGGAATCGGATGTACTTCGCCTTCGCCGTATAGTCCGCATTACCGCTCCCATCCAGCTCCACCTCCTGCTCCACGATCATCCGCTCTGACAGCTCCAACGGCACATTCCTGACGGCGCCCCATAGCTGCAACCCTATCTTCAACCCCCGCCGGTGCCCCTCTGCCACGATCTTCCTGAACACCTCATGCGTCGCCGCATAATCGTAGAAATCCGCTCCTTCCCTGGCCGAAAGGAATAACAACGTATACATGCAATTGTCCGCCACGGAATCCAGGTACTTCACCGCCCTGTCACCCTGCAACATCGACGGAGAGATGAACCAATACCCGATCTCCGGATGATGCGCATTCTTAAATGCATCCACATACTGAATTCCCTGGCCGCTAACCCGGCAAAAAACCAGCCCCGCACACAATAGAAAGATTATTTTTTGCTTCATCGTTTAATTTACTTTTTGAATGAGCGCACCTTTGTATCCCGCAGCCGTCACCTTCCCCAGCTTCTCGTCCCTTACATTCCGGAACACCAGCGGACTTCTGTCATTGACCTTCCCGATCGTCACCCCGTCCAGATGCAGCCCCTGCACGTCGTCACACACCACAGCCGGCCGGAAATCCCATGCCTTCGCCCCGATCGTGACATTCCGCATCGTCAGGCCGGTTACATGCCGCACATAGAACCCCCAGGACGGCAGCTCGCCGAACATGGAAAATTCAGGATACTCCTTCTCCTGCTCCGGTACATCCTTCAGCCGGTACACAGGCAGTATCGCCAGCCCGTCATTGCCATGCCCCGGGAAGCTGATAGTAATATTTTCCAGCGTGACATCCTCCACCTCGTGCCCCGGCAGCCCCGTGATCGAGCAGGGGAATGGATTGTGAAAAAAGGCCAGCTCAGGCCCTCGCAGATCGTAATTCTTATCCGGCCGGTCGTAAGGTATGTCCACACGGACATTCCGGATCTTTATATGACGCAGACTGCCTACATGCCCGTCCTTGTTCCGGTGCCCCAGCTTGATAAAAATGCCATCCCCCGTATTCGTAGCGACGATGCCATCCACATCGATATCCTCCAGATCTCCCCCATCCACGCTCTCCAGCGCCAGAGCGCTCCGGAAAGTATCGAAAACCTTGATATTCCTGATCGTCACCTTTTTGAAACCTCCATAGCTCGCCGTCCCGAACTTGATCGCGCTCGCGCTCGACCTCACCGTACAGTCGGCGATATACACATCCTCGTTCCAGTTGCCCCGGCCATTTTGCGACTTCAGACAAATGCCGTCATCCGCCGCGTTGACATAACTATGCGTGATCCGCACCTTTCTGCAATCCACCACATCGATACCGTCGTTGTTCCAGTAAGCATCGCTCTCCACCCGGATGCTGTCCAGCGTCAACCCGTCGCACAACGTATAAGTCTGTACCCAGCCCGTTGCATCTTTGATGGTGATGCCCCTTATCTCCACATCCCTGCAGTTCCGGATATTGAAGTCCCCCGGACGCCCCTCCGGCCGCTTGCGCCGCAGGTTATAATGCGAGCTGTCCAGCTGTCCGATATAAAAAAGACTGTCCAGGAACAAAGCTACCCTCCGCCCCTGACCATCGATCGTTCCCTTGCCGGACACCGTGATATGTTCCTGTCCGTCCGCCACTACAAAACCTCCATGATGATAACGCGCCGGATCGACGACCCCCAGCAACGTCGCCCCCTGCGACAGATGCAGGTCTACATTCGACTTCAGCTCGATCGTCCCCGAAAGAAAGATCCCCTTCGGCGCCAGCACCGTTCCACCCCCCATCGCCGATGCCGAGTCGATAGCCGCCTGGATAGCCGCCGTATTCAATGTTACGCCATCCCCCTTCGCCCCAAAGGCAACGATGCTCAGCACCCTGGACGCACCCGGCCTCGCAGCTCCTTCCCCCCGCCCGGCAGGACCATCAGAGCCTCCGCCCCTCGCAACAGCCCCATCCCCACTGGCCCCCGGCTTCACCAACGGCCCCCCGCGTCCCCCGCCGTCCCCGGCAGGGATCACCATACGCCCGTCCCCTCCCTTTATCTTTTCCAGCATCTCCGCCAGCTCCTTCACCTTGTCCGGCTGGCTCGCATAGAGATTGTGATCTTCATGCGGATCATCCTCCAGATTATACAATTGCCCCGGCGCTTCACCCGCCTTTGGCTTCACCGTGGCAGGCACCGTAAATCCACCCGACCCCAGCCCCTCTATCAGCTTCCAGGCCCCTACCCGTATATCGAACACCCCTCTCGATGAAATATTGACGACGGCAGGCTGATCCGCCACCTTCGACGCCCCGCCCGTCAGCACGCCATAGATCGAATAGCTGTCCTTTGCTGCAAAGGCCGCCGAATGATTGCCCGTGATATCCCGGCAGGTAGCCATGAGACAACCCAGCGTCATCGTCGCACCGCTGACCGACCCCGCTTTCACCTTACCCGGCCATCTCACGATAAAAGGCACCCGGTGCCCCCCCTCCCATACATCCCCCTTCATACCCCGGAACTCTCCCGCCGCCCTGTGACCGAACTCCTCCACGAAATTCTGACGCCAGTACGGCCCGTTGTCGCTGGCAAATACCACCATCGTGCGCTGCGAAAGCTTCAGGCTGTCCAATACACGCAGCACCTCTCCCACCGCGGCATCCACCTCCTGCACATAATCCCCGTATTGTCCCGCACCCGACTTGCCCACATATCCCGGCTTCGGCATCCAGGGCGTATGCGGCGCCGGCATGGCGAAATAAAGAAAGAAAGGAGCCCGCCCCTTGCCCGCCTGTTGAATAAAAGCCACCGCCTTGTTCGTAAAATGCGGCAGCGTCTCGAAAAAATCGAAGGAAGGCGCCTTCTTGCCCGCCCTCCAGAAAGGTCCCGTATAGCCCGACGCCAGCTTGTTCCCCGGCGTCGAATCCGTCGGCAGCTCCGTCAGCCTGTCATTCTCCAGGTAACAATAAGGAGGCATATCCAGCGAAGCCGGCAAAATATAGGAATAATCGAAACCCTCCGTGGCAGGCCCTCCCGTGGCAGCCTGCTCGAAATCTATCTGCGCAGGGTCCATCTCCTCCCGGATCCCGTACTGCCTGTCCCTGTTATAGACAGGACTGATCGAATCCCTGTACGCAGGCTTCGGCGCCCAGTCCAGCCCCAGATGCCATTTCCCTACCACCCCCGTACGATAGCCGCTCGTCTTCAACAGCGAAGCCACCGTAGGCTGCCCCTCGTCGATCAACGTCCTGCTGTATCCCCGCAATACCCCCACCGGCAGCCTGCTCCGCCAGGGATACACGCCCGTCAGTATCGAATAACGCGACGGCGTACAGACGGACGAAGTAGTATGCGCATCCGTAAACCGCATGCCCTCCCTCGCCAGCCGGTCGACATTGGGCGTATTGATCTTTCCATCATGGTTATACGCAGATATATCGCCATAGCCAAGATCATCCGCCAGGATATAAACGATATTCGGCCTATCGCTCCCGCGCTGCTGACCATGGCACAGCTCCACCGTGATCATCGATACGAAGAACAGAACAAAAAAATGGCAAGCTCTCATGATCATAAACAGTAATTATATTTTATATGAACGATCCTTTCCTAAACAGCCAAAAACTCCTCCCGGTGCAACGCCTCCCCATCCACGCCGTAATGCGTGAAAACGATCCTCGCCCCCTCCGCGCCCGGCTTGACCTCCACCCCCAGGAATCCGCCGACGATATTGAGATACCGGTGCTCAGGCAGCACATTGTTCTTATCCCACCCGCTGGCATGCTCGTTGCTGCCCGGACCACAGGCAAACTCCATCAGCCCTGTCTTCGCCCCTTTCGAAGCATACTGCCAGTGCCTGTCCCCACAGACGATGAATGCATTCTTCTGCGCGGCAAGGAACTCCCGGATCAGGTTGCCCTCATGCGCAAAACCGCTGTTGGCATGATTGTCCTTCTTCTGCCACCTGTCCGGCCCCACGATAGGCGTCGCATTGACCAATACCTTGAACGTGGCATCCGATGCGCTGAAGCTGTTCCTGAACCACTCCATCTGCCGCCGCCCCCATATCGTCTTGTCAGGCCCATCCTCCATCGTGTTCGGGCTCCTGTACTCCCTCCCTTCCGTCACCCATATCTGCAGGTCCTTACCCCACCGGAACGTACGGTATGGCACATCCCCATAAGGCACCTGCCGCCTGAACGCCTCCACCCCCTGCTCGAAGGTGAATCGGCCCATGAACCGATTGTTCCATCCCGGATAACAATCATTCATCCACGTATCATGATCGTCCTTCATAAAATAACAAGGCACCTTTCTGTAGAACTCTTTACAGGTCTCCAGCGAGAACATGCGCTGCCACCCCCAATACGCCATCGGGAGGTCTTTCGCCCAATGGTCGTAATAGATCACGTCGCCCGTATGCACCATAAATGCCGGGTCCAGCGCCTGCATGTACCGGTATATCTTGAACCCCTTTCCAGGGTCGTCCTGGTCGTTGTATTCGTGACAGGTCGTCACCGTAAATCGCACTTCTTTTTGCTTGTCCGCGGGTATGGCCGTCCGGAACACCCCCTCCATGCTCGCAGTGACAGGTCCGCTGCTCTTTCCCCTGGCCTCCACCTTCACCTCATACACCGTATCCGCCTCCAGACCCGACACTCGCGATTGGAAAGTATGATCATGCTGATCATCCACCGCGTTCCATTCACCCGCCCGCCAGGCACGTACGCCCTTCTTCCGGATAGACGCCCGCACAAAACCCGGCGCACCCGGCGCGGCGCCATGCAGCATATGCACGTCACACCCGTCCGGGTAGATGACCTTTACCTCCCTGTCCGGTCTGTCCTGCTTGTATTTCTCCTTGAAATAAGACACAGGATGCCATTCCCCCACCGCCTCATCCAGGTACAGCACCGTCGGGATACCACGCTTGTTCTCCACCGGCATCGCGTCCTTCGTCAGCCGCGCCCATATGATGGCGCTCTTCTCATCCACCTCTCCGATCTTGATACCCGTCGCCAAAAAAGGTCCCGCACCCGCCGTCACCGTCGCAGAGGCGAACAGCCTGGAAAAGACAGGCATCATCCCAAAGACGCCCGCACCGGTCTGGAAAATGAATTTTCTACGTTTCATATTATAACTGGCATAGTTAATCGAAAATAGCAAAGAAGGATAAAGTGGAGATCTCTTTCGTTCGTCGGATGAGGATAGATCGCAAATTCCGACAGTGAATTTGAAATAAAAAATCAATTCGCTGAAATAAATGCCCCGCTTTATTTACGGAAACGTTTCCGCAGGAATTCACCGATCTGCGAACGCATATCCTGATTTTTTTATGATCTTCACCATTCATTTATTTTATTCATCTCTTAATACGATTTGTTATGCCACGCACCCGACGTGAGTTCATCAAACGGTCCGCCAAAGCAGCCATAGGCGTCTATATCGCCGGCCGCGGCCTCAGTGCAAAAAGCTATGCCAATATCATCGGCGCCAATGACCGCGTGCGGGTAGGCGTAATAGGATTCTCCGATCGCCACCGCTCGTCCCACATCCCCCCCTTCATGAAATTCTATAAAGAGATGAACTTCGACATCGTCGCCGTCTCCGATCTGTGGAAGCTGAGAAGGGAAGAAGGACAGGCCTTTCTGAAAGAAAAGATGGGACATGAAATAAAAGCCTGCCGCAACAACGACGAGCTGTACGCCACAAAGGACGTCGACGCCGTCTTCCTCAGCACCGCCGATTTTCAGCACGCCCTGCTTGCCAAAGAGGCCGTAGAGCATGGATACGACGTATACTGCGAAAAACCGTTTGCGGAGACGATGGAGGACAACAAGGCCGCGCTAAAGGCCATCAAAGCCTCCGACCGCATCGTGCAAATAGGCTCCCAGAGAAGGAGCGGCGACAACTACAAGGCCGCTGCCCGGTTCATACAGGACGGTAAGTTCGGCGCCATCACCATGGTCGAGCTCACCTGGAACGTCAATCAGCCCGGCCGCTGGCGCAGACCCGGGCTCGTCGCCCAATGCAGGGAAGAAGACCTCGACTGGAAACGCTTCCTCCTCAACAGGCCCTTCGAAACATTCGATCCCCGGAAATACCTGGAATACCGGCTGTTCTGGCCCTACTCCTCCGGCATGCCCGGCCAATGGATGAGCCACCAGATCGACACCGTGCACTGGTTCACAGGACTCGAACACCCGCGCAGCGTCGTAGCCAACGGCGGTATCTACATGTGGAAAGACGGCAGAAGGAACTGGGACACCACCACCGCCGTCATGGATTACGGACCCGCCGACGATCCGGCCACCGGCTTCCAGGTCACCTTCTCCTCCCGTATGCACAACGGCGACGAACATCCCGCCGAAATATATTATTCCAACGGCGGCGAGCTCAACCTCATCACCAACAAGGTGACCCCAAAAGGAGGTCTCACCGCTAAAGCCGCGTCAGCCATGCATTTGCAGCCCAACCTCCTGCCCGAGACAACCCTCTCCAACGCCGAGGCCGCCATCGCCTCCGCCGACACCGGCGGCGACGTGCTCACCACCAATCACGTCCGCAACTGGATGGAATGCATCCGCTCCCGCAAACAGCCCAACGCACCCGTGGAAGCAGGCTATTACCACTCCATCGCCAATATCATGACCAATGCCGCCGTACGCACAGGATACAAAGCCACCTTCGACGAAAAGACACAGGAAGTGATGGTCGATGGAAAAGTTTTTAAATACTGATGAGCTGTAAACCCGCACGCCCGGCCCACAAACCCGTGCGTGCGGCCGGTTCCCTATTCATCCGCCACACAACGGAAACCCAGGTTCTCCAACCCCGAATCAGGCGATGTCTTCATCCTCGAAGAGACACGATACCCCTTGCAATAGGATGGATTGCACAGGAACGAACCACCCCTCGTCACCTTCTTGGGCATCGTCGGCTCCATAGGATCAAAACTCTCTTTCGGACCGCCCGGGTCCACCGATAGCTTATCTCCCGGGGACGCATAATACTCCGGCGAATACCAATCCATACACCACTCCCATACATTCCCCGCCATATCGTAAATGCCATACCCATTGCCTGCATACGAACCCACCGCGCCAGCCCGCACATCACCATCCCGACCCGTATTCACATCCGGGAAATGCCCATCCCATATATTCGCCTTCGGCGCCCCCCGCAAAGGATCCTCGTCACCCCATGCGTACGGCTTGTCCCGCAATCCACCCCTGGCGGCATACTCCCATTCCGCCTCCGTAGGCAGCCGCTTGCCCGCCCACCGCGCATAAGCCGCCGCATCATACCAGGACACCTGCACCACCGGATAATTATCCTTTCCCGCAATGCCGCTGCCCGGCCCCTGGGGATGCTTCCAGCTCGCCCCCCGCACCCACTTCCACCACTGTGACGGATCATCCAGCCGCACCGGATGACCCGGAGAAGAGAACACAAGCGCCCCCGGCTGCAAAACACTGTCCGGCGGCCTGGGCGTGCCCGGCGGCAGCTGCTTGGCAAGGTCCTCCCACCGCGGTGTCCTTTCCGCCGTGGTAATATACCCCGTCGCCGCCACGAACTTCCGGAATGCCCCATTCGTCACCTCATACGCATCCATCCAGAAATCATGCACCCTCACCGCATGCGCCGGATACTCATCCTGCCGGCCCTCCTCATCGCTGCTGCCCATCCTGAACTCCCCGCCCCGCACATGCACCATACCCGCATGCGACACCTCCCCCCTCTGGATACCAGCCGTATCCACCTCCCCCGCCACACGCGGCACAGACATATCCATCCGGCAGGACAAAGTATCTTTCCCGCCTCCGGCGCCCCTCGCGACGCCATCCACACCACCCGCGCCATCCCGCCCGCCTCCACCGCCGGCCCCCGAATGACAGGCCGCCAGCAGCCATCCCGGCAACAGGACCATCCATAGCTTATATCGCATATGCATCATCGTTATCTTTATCTTTATATCACTCGTCCTTCGATACCCGCCCCTTTACCACGCCCACTCTTGCCGCCCACGCCTCCCACTGCCCCGCCATCTCCTTCACCCTCTCCGGACACTTCCCCGCAAGATCATCCAGCTCAGCCCTGTCCTTGTCCAGATCATACAGCTCCCAGGGCGCCCCATCCCCCGCCGACACCAGCTTATAGCTCCCCGACAACATCGCCTTGTGACCATTCAGCTCCCAGAACAACGGCCGGTGCCCCGCTACCACCCCCTCTTCGATGGCCGCCGATAGACTTTGCCCCTCGGGACCGCGAACATCCTTTCCCTTGTACCGCTCCGGAAAACCCGCACCCGCAATACTGCACAACGTCGGCATCAGGTCCGCCAAATGCCCCACCTGCGGGATAAAGCCCCCCCTCCGCTCTTCCACAATGGCCGCCGGCCACCGAACGATAAAAGGAGTCGAGATGCCACCCTCATGCAGCCACTTCTTGAAATACCGGAAAGGCGTATTGCTCGCATTCGCCCACGACTGTCCATAGCTCATAAAAGAATTCACCCCGCCCGGCGGAATGCCATTCCCCCTTTTGTCAAAACCCCAGATCCCTCCTTCCGCACACCCGCCATTGTCCGACAGGAAAATGACCAGCGTATTATCCTCCTTCCCCGACGCCTTGATCGCCGCCAGTATCTTGCCGATGCCCTGGTCCATCCTGTCCACCTGCGCCGCATAGATCGCCATCTTCAACGCCATCGAATCCTTTTGCGCCTCCGTCAGCGACTCCCAGGCATGCACATCCTCATCCCTCGGCGACAGCTTCATGCCATCCCCCCATAAACCCATCGCCCGCTGCCGTTCATAACGCGCTGCCCTCAACGAATCCCACCCCATCCTATAGCTGTCCCTGTATCGCGCAATATCCTCCGGCAGCGCCTGCAACGGCCAGTGCGGCGCCGTATACGCCACATACAGGAAAAGAGGCTTGTCATCCGGCCCCTCCCGCTGGTCCATCCTGGCGGCAGACCCGCCCGCCTGTCCCGTCACCGCATCCACCGCATACCTCGTGATCGCGTCCGTCATATAAAAACCTTCTTTCGGCGGCGTATAAGCCTCCCCATCCAACGCCATATGCCGCCTGATATTCGCCGCCTTGTCCTTCGTTATATCGAAATAATTCGCCGCCCCGCTGATCAATCCGAAATAATGATCGAAACCCCTCTCCACCGGCCAGCGCGGCCTCGCCTCCCCCAAATGCCATTTCCCCGCCAGCACCGTACGATACCCCGCCCCCTTCAATACCTCCGCCAGCGTCACGCAGCTGTCATTCAAATACCCCTCGTAAGGCCCCGGCGGCCCCGTTCTTGGATCGGCCAGCACCGCCATCCCCGCCTGGTGCGGAAAAACACCCGTCATCAAAGACGCCCTCGACGGCGAACACCAGGCATTGTTATACATCCTGGTAAAACGTATGCCCTCCCTGGCCAGCCCGTCGATATTCGGCGTATGTATCTCTCCCCCATAACATCCGATATCCGAGAAGCCCATATCATCCGCCATGATCAGCACGATGTTCGGCCTCGGCCTTTTCACCCGGCCCGCCTCCGCGCCATTTGTCGGACCCCTTCGCCCCGCACTTGTCCGACCCGCCTCCCCAACATCCTCCCTCACCGCCTCTCTTGCAGAATCCCGCACATAAGGGATGATCCGCACCGGCCCCAGCAGCCCCGACGCCAACCGCTCCCGCTCCCGCAAAATGCTGCCGTTATTCCACCAACGCGCCGGACTATTATCGATATTGGCATCCAGCAGATCCCAGCTCGCCTGGTTAGCCAGCAGGTTCGCCACGACCACCGCCACCTCGTTCTCTCCCGCATGCACATACGAAGATATATCCGCTCGGAACGGAGGCCACGGATGATAGCTCACCAGCCTGCCATTCACCCATATCTCCGCGAAATGATCCACCGCTCCCAGATCCAGCATCAGCTTCACCCCCGGAGAAATATAGTCCGCCGGAATGCTGACCTTCCGCGTATACAATGCCCTGCCCGAATACCACCCCAGCCCCAGCTCACCCCAGCTCCGCAACGGCATCGGCGTCTTTCCGCATACCACCTTCACAGGCTCCTGCAATCCCCCGTTCGCCAGGCTTAGCACGACACGCATCGTCAGCTCTCCCCTCCCCGCACCATCGATACCCGCCATATTCCCCGCGCCGAACTTCACCCGCCGCCCATCGACAAACACCTCATAAGAACCCCTGACCTCCGGCCGGATGATCGCCTTTGCCCCCGGCGGCAATAACTGCCGGTACCACGCCACACAGGGAAAATGAACGACATGCCCGGGCCGGCCGATATCCCCCCATGGCCCCAGCGGCGGCGCCGAATACAAAAAAGCCTCCCTCCACTCCGCCTCATCCCTCGACACCCGCCAGCTGCTGTCCGTCCGCAGCACGACTCTCCGCCCGGAACCCAGCTCCAGCTCCCCTTCCAGCAACAGCCCACGCAGCCCCGTCACCTTCACCAAAAAAATATTCTTCCCCTTCGTCAAAAAACCATCGATCGTATAATGCGCCGGCTGCCGCCAACCCTCACCGCTGCCTACCCGCTTCCCATTGATAAAAAGCTCATAACCCGCATCGGCCGTGATATCCAATGAAGCGCCCCTGACCCCCTCCTCCACCGTCAGCTCCTTCCGGAACCAGGCCACCCCGCCCCCCACATCCGGCAAATGCCGGCTATGATCATAATAGCTGATCCAGCTCCCGCTCCATCCGCTGACATAACGGCTCGCTCCCCGCATAGAACTAAGATCATCCTTTACTTTTATCGTCTTCCACCTCCCCTCCGTCCTCCTCCCCGCACCTTCCACCGCAAACTCCATCACCGGCATCGCCAGCGTATCCGCCTCCAACGCTCCCATCCATTTTTCGTCCAATGCGTGCGGACACAATTGGAAGTCCCAGCTGCCATCCAACCCTATCCCCTTCGGCATCGCCCTCCATCCGCTTACCACCACGCTGTCCCCCTCCCTCGCTACCTTCGCATCCTCCAGCCCCCGCACATCCGCCAACATCCCCTTGTCCAGCAAAGGTCCCGGCTCCAGCACGACAAAATACCCCTGCCATGGCCTGAACGACAACAGGAGCTCCAGACGCCCCCGGTTGATCCGGTAATTCGTCAGCTCCTTCCGCTCTCCCGTCTCCGGGTCCCAGCAAAAAGGCCGCCCCTGCTCCGCCAGGCTCACCTTGAATGTCTCCGCCTCCTTATGGCTGTTCACCAGGAAATACACCTCCCGCGCACCTGCCTGCCGGTGCTGATATTGCAGCCACGCATTTCCCTCTCCCTCTACCAGTATGTCCCGACGCTGCCATCGGCTGATGATCACCGGTAGGGCATCCGCATCCCGGGTGAATATGCCGCCCCCCTTCGCCCCGTTCATATGTTCGATATAGTTATGCACCCGCTGCTTATCCCATCTGTAATACTGCTCCTGCCGCAACGCGGACGGCGCTATCCCAAAAAGCCCCTCCATGCTCCGGACGATATACGCATCCGTGGGATCGCCCTTTTCCGATGCGGATGGCAGCCCCCGCAGCCCGATGACGATACCGCCCGCCGCCGCAAAAGCATTGACCTTCTCCATCACATCGCGCCGGATAGCTTTCAGGTCCGGCAATATAAGTACCTTGTATTGCTCCTGCCCGATCCCAAGCACGCCGCCATCCGTCGCCGCCGCCGCCAGCGACTCCGGGTCCACGATATCATAATCGATATGGCTCTCCAGCAGCTGCCGCTGCACCTCTTTATAATAGCCGTCGTCCACCGGCCCCGAATACCCGTTCAACCACAGCTGTGTCGTGGGATACAGGATAGCTGTGCCGCACACATGCTTCCCCTGCGACACCATAAAAGAGACCCTCGCCCCATGCTCCGCCAGCGGCTTGAAATATTTCCAATAAGGATTTTGGTAGAACCAGCTCGGCGGCCAGTCCGCCTGATTCTCCGGCCGCGCCGTGGAATAATGGAACAGGTGTGGCACGAACATATTGACCCCATAAACACCCAGCATCGAGAACCCATACCGGTACTCCTCCGGCAATATCGTATACCCCCCGGACCCCATCGCCTCGGCCGCCACCCGCTGACTTCCGTATATATGACCTATAGAGCTCATCTGCTTCGGATCGTACCAGTCTATCACCCTCGGATAGCCGTAACGGAAATCCTCGTTGTCCGTACAAGGCCGCTGCAGCTGCCCCATCGTATTGAAATAATCCATTTGCCGGATATAGTTCGACATCTCCTCCGTCGTATGTCCCGTCACCCAGATGCCATGATCCGCACCCCATTTCGCATATTGCCTGAACCAGGCCCTGTTATACAGATCCCTCGCCACCTCGAAGAAATCATGCCTCGCCGCATAAGACCGCTTCGGATCGTCATAGACCAGCAACGGCAGTATCCCCCGCACATCATAACCCTTCCTCCGCCGGAACTGCTCCGCGAAATCGTCCGTCCACACCATATTGTTCTGCCTGTCCTGCAGATTGGCATAGATCTCATCGAAGAACACCCCCGGTATCGTCCCCCCGAAATAAGGCGACAGCCGCCGGTAGTACTCCTCATGAGTGATATGCAGGAACGCCGCTACCGCGGCCGAATCCAGGTAGTCGATCTGCCCGCCCGGATCCTTCACCAACGTAAACACGATCACCGCCCATCTCCCCGCCGGCATGCTCCACGTCTTTCCCGCCAGCGCCGTAAGGTCCTGCTGGCTCGCATGATCATATGCCCCCCTCTCCGATATCCTGCCCGCATAAATGGCAAATGCCCCATCCGCAAGACGCAGCTCCTGAGGACCCGTCACCTCCATCCTGCTGTACCGCAAAGCCTTTTTGATATACTGCTCCGGGTTCGCCGCCAGCGTACGCCCCCCCGCACTGCCGCTCGGCCAGCCATCCTCATCATACAGACAGCTGAGAAAACCCTTCTCATGCGCATGCCGCACCGTCGACTCCACCGCCCTCCACCATCCATCCGAAAAATAAGGCGTCGCACTGGCATCCAGCCCCGCCCGCGCATGCATAAAGGCGCCATAGATCCCCTTGTCCATCATCTCATCCATCTGTCCATTCAGCTTCACGCTATCCAGCGTATTGTTCCAGGACCAGAAAGGCAGTATGCTATACTCCGCCGGCGGCCGCCGGAAATGCTCGGCCAAAGGATCCTGCCCCCGCACCGGTCCGCAGACCATCATCCACCCTATCAGCGCGATACAGCATCCTTGCAATTTTTTCATCATGATGGCAAATTTTATTGATCCCCTTTCCCCGGTTTCTGTTACTCCTATCAATCCCCTTCTCCCCCCTTCTGTTCCTTCTTTGTATAATGAGCAAGAAAATGCTCGTACACATCGTCCCGGAATGTCAGCAGATCCCCCGTCTCCCGCATATGCGCCCGCAGCTTCGCCAGCAGCTCCCTCACCTTCCCCTCATAGCCCCCTCCCGCGATCAGGTTCTCCTTTTCCTGCGGGTCCTTCAGCACATCATAGAGCTCCATAAAGATCTCCCCCTTGAAAGTATCCATGATCAGCTTATACCGTCCGTCCACGATACACCGCTGGTTATTGCCATACCCCCCATTACCGTCGTACTGTATATACACCGGCGCCCTCCGCTGCGCTTTACCCGCCACCAGCGGCATCAGCGAAACGCCATCCGTGCTGTCATTCGCCTTTATCTCCAGGTAATCCATCAGGGTGGGCCACACATCCACCAGGCTCACCAGGCTGTCCACCGTCCGCACGCCCCCTCGTACACCCGAAGGGAACTTGATGATCAACGGCACATGCGACGACTCCTCGTACATGCACATCTTCTGCCAGAGACTATGCGCCCCCAGCATCTCCCCATGGTCCGCCGTGAATATGATCAACGCCTTGTCATAGATCCCCTTCTGCTTCAACGCAGCTATCACCTTCCCTACCTCGTCGTCCATCAGGCTCACCAGCCCGAAATATTTTGGCCAGATGCCTTCCCAATCCGCACGGCTGTACCGCGAACCCATGAATCCCGGCAGATTGAAAAGCTGCAACGGCGACTGTCCCGGATACCATTGCCCCACATTGTCCGGAATGGGAAGATCTTCTTTTTTGAATTTGCTGAAATAAGGTTCCGGGATATTATAAGGCGGATGCGGCGACAGGAACATCAGGTTCAGCAGCAACGGCTTCTTCCCCTCATGCCCCCGTATGACATCCACCGCCCTGTTCCCGAAAAATTCGTCTATATACCAGGCCAATCCCGGCTCATAGGCTTCATAGACAGGCAGCGTATACCGCTTCGTACGCGTCTGCCCGCCCGACACCAGCTCCGGGGCCATACCCGTAAATTGCCGTCCCCCCGGCGGCTTGATCCCATGCTCCTTCAGCCACTTCTTATAGTCCGGCTGCGTGATCCACACCGTCCCTGCGCTCGTATCTATCTTGTCATGCGTAAAAAAATGCTGCTTGCCCACATGCCGGCTGTCCCAGTGCGACGACATGACGCTGTACACGCTCGGCGTCCCCGAACGCACCTCCCCGAACTTCTTTTCATCCCCCTCCCATCCGTTGATCAGACAGCCATTATGATTCGGATAGCGACCCGTAAAAAAAGCCGCCCTCGAAGGTACGCAGATCGGGCTCGCGCAATAGGCCCTCCCGAAAGACACGCCGTCCGCACGCAGCTGATCGATATGCGGCGTATATTTCCCAATGGCGTCATACCGCAGCTGATCCGAAATGATGATGATCACGGGCACATCCTTCTGCGCATAGACATCTCCGTAAATAAAAAAAAACAGCAGCCCGGCAAGCAATTGTTTCATGTTTATTTTTTTTTCTCCATAAATGTAGGATTGTATTTACCCCTTTCCTTGAAACCCGGCCAGTCCCGCATCAGGCCAAATCTCGGATAGCTTTCGAAAACATCCCCGTTCCCCGTCGCCCGCGGATCGCCCTGCTCCCGCAGCAACGCCATCAGCCGCGCCTTCAGCCCCGCCGCCACCGCCGCATAACGCCCGTCCGCCGCAAGGTCCTTCGTACAGGCAGGGTCCTTCCGTATATCGAACAGCTGCGCCCCCCTTCGCTTGCCAAAGCCGGCATCGAACAATGCCCCCCAGTCCTTCGCCCGCTGCATCATCAACAGCTTCGTAGGCGACGGATCATCGATATCCCCATAACCTATGCCTATCGGCTTGAAATCGCCACCCTGCTTCCCTCCCCCTTCCTCATCTCCGGCCATCCTCGGATCATACCCTGCCAGCCCCCCCGGCGGCGGGTCCCCCGCCGGCCACCGCTCAGGATGAAAATTGACGATATATAAAAAACTGTCCGTACGGATAGCCCGCGACGGATACCCCAGATCGTCAGGCCGTGAATGCGAATGCCGCTCCCTCCCCGTCAGCACATAATCCCGCCGCCGCCTCACCGTCCCATCGCCGCCCGACAAAAGATCCATCAGGCTCCTGCCCGTCATATGCATCTCCCCTACCGCATCTCCCGCCGCAACGCCACCCGCCTCCAAAAATGTCGGCGCCAGATCGATAAGGCTCACCAGCTCGTTGCTCACCACCCCCTTCCGCATATGCCCCGGCCAGCATACAGCCAGCGGAACATGCGACCCGTATTCCATCAGGTTCGCCTTCGCCGAAGGAAAAGGCATGCCGTTGTCCGACGTCACTACGATGATCGTGTTGTCCAGCTCCCCCTTTTCTTTCAGGAACGCTATCATCCTCCCCAGCTGCCGGTCGAACCACTCGACCTCCAACGCATAGTCCGCTACATCGCTCCGCACTACGGCATCGTCCGGCAAAAATGCCGGTACGAACGACTGCCCGATATCCAGCCCCGCCCGCTTGCCCGAACCTTCCTCATATATCCGGTGCGGCTCGTTGGCGCCATACCAGAAAAAGAAAGGCTCTCCCGCCTTCCTATGCTCGTAGAAATCCACGAAATTCCCGTAATAATCTATCTTGCTGATACCCGTGGCAGGAGGCGTCAGCTTCCTGCTGTTGTATTCCGGTCCCACCGGGTTCCGCGTCCATCCCGCATCCTTCCAGTTGCCCGGCGCCCACGCCTTGCCCGTATAGCCCACCGTATAACCCGCCCTCTCCAGCTCATCCGTAAACACCCCGAACTTCCGGGGGAAATAGCTGCTATGCGTCCCCGCCTCCTCCAATTGCCAGATATTCCTTCCCGTTAGAATGGCCGCTCTCGAAGGGCTGCACTGCGGCGCCGCCGCAAAGGCATTGTTGAACAATACCCCCTCCCGCGCCACCCCGTCGAAGGCCGGCGTACGCACACCCCCCGTCCCATACGCCGATGCATACGGATAAGACTGGTCGTCCGCTATCGCAAAAAGAATGTTCGGCCGCCTGCCCGCCTTCTTCGTCCCTGCCATCTCTCTCTTCACCCCCGGTCCTGCCTTCTTCATCTCCGGTATCTCCTTCATCGCCTGCGGCAGACTATCCCCCGCCTCCGACAGCACATAACCCGCGTCCCGCCGCTCCACCAGCAGCGCCGCACCTTCCCCATGCCCCGAATAGAGCTTGCCATCCACCGACAACGAACTCCCCGCCGAAGTAAAGGCCACATGCCTGTCCTTATTATACGCCTCCAGCCGTGAAGGACGTGACGGATCCAACTCCGCACGGATCGTCCACCCATCGATGGACAGCTCTCCCTTGCCGTCCGGGACCACAGGCAGCCACTCGCCTCCACCCTTGCCCCCTCTCACCCTGAGCACAGCCAGAAAACGCATACGCGGCGCTTTCTCCACCGTCTCCGCCGTCACATGCCATTGGTCATTCTTGTATTCTATCAGATTACCCTCTTCATCCTCCCGCCCCAGCCAGTTCGTCGCCGCCACTCCAAACGTATCCGACACACTCCACCGCACAGGCTGCGCACCATACAGCTCCACGTCGGCCGCCCCCTTTTCATTGGCCGCCCCCAGCCTGTTCCGGACGCTGTCCACGCTGATCTTGTAGGGACTGTGGAGCAGCCACGACCACGTCGCCGGATGGTCCGCCTCCAGCTCGTCATACACCAGCAATATGCCCGGATGCAGGAAAAGAAGATGCCGGTAAAATCGCTTCAGCCCCGCATCCTGCTTCTCCGCCTTGCTGCTATACGCCTTGCTCGCATCCCCCATCACATAGCTGAGGCTCTTCCCATTCAGCCACCGTTTCAAATATCCATATGCCTCCACGTTATACGGCTGCCCCTGGCCGTCGATCAATACGCCGTTATGACCCCTCGTCGCCTTATACCAGCCCAGCCTGTGCGGGTCCTGCATCGCCACCTTATAGCCCGACATATAGAACAGCCGCTGCCCCCCATAGATCATATTGAATGTGTTCTGATCCGCCAGCAGATGACCATAAGACCCATAAGGACTGCTGCGCAGCGCGATCATCAGATCATTATCCCTGTTCCCGATATCCGAATGCATGTCCGCGATCCCCGTACCCGGAAAGAACATGGCCCCCGGCAACTCCGCCGCATCCAGCGGCGCCGGCCTGCTTACACCCCGCAGATACCTCATCCGGAACCATCGCAGCAGCGCCGCATCCGACAGACGCAAATGCTCCACCCGCTCGATCCTGTCCGCATACCAGGCAGCCATACGGCTGCCCGTCAGCCTGCTCAACGCATCCGCATAAGCCAGGTAATCGGGGCCCGGCGAACTATGCTTCTCCACATCATCCCCAAATCCGTCCGACCAGGATCCCGCCGGGAAAGAATACGCCATCCAGTATGGATTTCGTTCATACCAGACATTGCCCTTCAAAAAATCGAAACCCGTATACTGACGGATATACATCGGTATACCCAGCAATGTTTCCATATTTATCCGGAAATAGCTCGTCCCCTCCTGCCAGCCGCCATCCCCTCCTCCCAGCACAGGCGCCCTCGCCAGCCACAGCTCATAGGCATACCGCAGCCACTGCCCCGCATCCGGCTCCTCACCATATACCCCTATCGCCGTCTGAAAAAAATAATACAGGATATACTGCCACACATGGTTCGACAATACCTTCGCATCGATATTATTGATCCACTCCCGGTAAAACCTCCCCGCCCGCGCCGTTATCGCCCGCAACAGGACAGCCCGTTGTTCCACCGTCAGCCTGTCATGGAAGGTGTCGAACACCAGCGCCATTCCAACCATGCAACGGGCATCCCCGAAATCATTGGCATGGCTCACCCCATCCGGGTCCCAGCCTGCCACCGCCATCCCCCACTCCACCGCCCTGGCCGCATACCTCTCCTCTCCACTGATCACCCATGCCTTGCAAAATGCATCCATGCCATAGAACGCCCTGTTGCTGGCATGCTCGCTGGCCACCAGCGCCAGTTTCCTGCGCTCGTCCCCGTTACTGCCCTCTTTCGTGCTTATCCCCTCCTTCTCCTCCGGTCTCGCCCCCCTCAACAACGACTCCGCCTGCCGCAGGATCGCCGACGCATCCGCCGTCCCTTTCACCGCCGAAGCAAACTCCTTCCTATCGTCCACCAATATACGTGGATGACCCGCGGGAATGCCCGACCAAAACCGCTCCACCGGCGGAGCGACATCCAAAGCCGCATCCGCCGCTACACGGAACCTCTCGACCGCCGACCACTCCCCACCCGACACACGATACTGCCAGTACCAGCGCCCCGCCGCCAGCCGCCGGTGAGGGATATACACCGTCCAGGGAATGCCCGTATCCCCCAGCACCGCCCCGCCCGCAAAACCACTGTCCTGCGACAGCCGCACATCATACCCGCCCCCCTGCTTCTTCACCGCCGGCCACGCCAGCACAGGACAGACAGTCGTTACCATGCCATCCATCCCCGGAGAAGGCCATTTCCGGAATTGAGGATGCACCACCTGCTGGGCCATCAGCCCGCAAGGCAAACACAGCCAGAGGAAAGCACAGGCCCATATCCTATTCAGATTGATCTTCATCGTCGTCATCGTCTTTGTTTTTCTTTTTCTTGCCCTGCGGCAGACTGGGATCCAATATCTCCGCATGCACCCTGGTTAAATAATTCATCAGCTTCGCATCCAGCTCCTTCAGCTTCGCCGGCCGCTCCGCCGCCAGATCATGCACCTCGCCCACATCCGTACTGAGATCATAGAGCTCCTCCTTGTTCGTCTTCCAGAACTTGATCAGCTTGTAATCCCCGTCGATAACGGCCGAATGAGGATATCCCCCGGCATATCGGTGGAAATACAACGCCTCCTCCGGACGCCTCACCCGGCCCTTGCCCGGATCACTGAACAAAGGACGGATGCTTGCCCCATCCAGGTACGCAGGCAGCGCATGGCTATTCCCCGCCAGATCGCCGATCGTAGGCAGGATATCATACCCCGTCACAGGCACATGACAATACACATGGCTCCCGACGCCCGGACCCTTGATGATCATCGGTATCCGTATCCCCCCTTCATACAAACCCCATTTACCCCCGCGCAACGGATAATTGCGCATGCGCTTGCTGAAGCTCGCAGGAGGGTCCAGCCGGTTGCTCACAGGAGGAAGGAACTCGACCGATCCGTTGTCGGACATAAAGATGATATAGGTATCATCCCCGATACCCAGCTTGTCTACCATATCCGTTATCTTCCCGATGCCTTCATCGAGATCCCCCAGCATCCCCGCCCATCCCGCATTGTCATGGATGGCCCCCGGCGTCTTCCGCTGGAATCGCTGGTAACGCTTGTCCGTCGTCTCGATGTCCACATGCGTGGCGTAAAAGGACACCTGCAGATAAAAAGGATTCCCCGCCTTCACCTGCCGCTGCATGAAATTCAACGCCCGCGACGTCAGCGTACGCGTCCGCTTCGGATCATTGTTGACATACGTCTCCGTGAACTTCGTCTTCTTGTTGGTCATCACATCCCCGTTGGAATTACCCGTATTGCCGTCGCTCTCGTCATACCCCAGCTCCTCCGGGAAAAACCCCGCCCGCAGATCCCATTTCCCATAGTGCGCCGTCCGGTAGGCAGGATCTATCGACTTCAGCAGCCGCGGTATCGTCAGCCACTCCTTCGCCTTCGGATCATACTGCTCCTCAAATCGTATGTTCCCCGTATGTATGTCCGTTTGCCCGAACTGAATGCTCCTTCGCGAAGGGGTACACAACGCATCCGGCGCATATCCGTTGGTGAAGCGCATCCCCCCATCGCCCAGCCTGTCGATATTCGGAGTTTCATAATAATCGCTTTTGGATTGCGGATACCTGTCGTCCATCATCTCCGATACGCAGGTCCAACCCTGGTCATCCGTAAGGATAAAAATAAAATTGGGATGCTTCGCCTTCGGCCGCACGCCCGAAAAGAACAGAAAGAATAAAAAGACCGCCCCCGCAAAAAATAGTATACGTTTCATATCGAATTATTAATATAGTATAGCATCAGGATCTCTTTAGCTCCCACACGCTGAAGTCCCGGTATCGGAAATCCGTCCAGCGCATTTGCCGGAATCCGATCTTGCCCCCGCCATACGCAGGGCCATACTGCTTCCCATCATCCGTCACATCGATGATCTTCCGGTCGTCCAGGTACATCACGATATGCGGACCGTCCTTTACCAGCCTCGCCCGATGCTCCTCCGTCGATCGGGTAGCCACGCCTTCCCCGCCCGTCTGCAATATGACGTTCATCGGGTCCTTGCGCAGATGGGAATCTCCCCTGTCCGGCTGCTTGGGATTATTGGAATAATAAGAGATATGATAACAGTCGATCTCGCCCTTATTGTAGTACTTGAACGTGCCGTCCCGCTTCGGCATCCCCGCATCGAAAATATCTCTGCCCCCGCTCCCCTTCGCCGCGAAGAAGACGATGACAAGCCCCTGGCTCGTATCCAGGTTCTGCAGCTTCCACTCCGCGATAAAACTCTCCGGAAGATCCTTCGGACACCAGAATACATGGTCCCATTGCCGGTCCGGCGAATACATCTCCATCCACCCCTCTTTGAAACGCAGCTGCCCCGGACCCTCCATCACCCAGTCCTTCACATCCCCCTCCGAGGCAAAAGCATTGTGATAAAGCAAAGCCCCTTTCTCCGGCCCGCGAACGACATCACCCGCCGGCCCGGCGGGACCGGCTCCCGACGGAGTAATACCCCCCATTGCCGCCAGCAGCACAGCCGGCCAAATACATCGTATATTCATCTTCGTTAGTTTTACAACATGGATGACAGGTCCGCGATATACACCTGCCGCCTTCCCTCCGGCGCCCCGTTGAAAGCCGCCTGCCTGCCATTCCGGTGCCAGACAGGATGTGGGTCCAGCTTATACTGACTGCCGCCCTCCGCCTCATTCTCCTCCAGGTACTGCTTCCCGCCGCCGCCTACGTCGTTGGCTATCGTACAGATCACCCGCTCCTCATCGTTGCGCAGATCCAGCAGCCGTATGGGGATCTCCCCATCCGCGCTCACGATATAACCCTGCTTCGGATACGCATCCGCCAACAGATACCTCCCGTCCGGCCCGATGCTCGGATGACCGCTGCCCGGATGCCGCTCGCTCAATACCTTGAAGTCGCTGCCATCCCAGCGGAACTGGCAGAACAACATATCCTCATAGCCCAGCCACCGCGGGATACAGTTCATGACGATATGCTCTCCATCCGGATGCCAGTTCGGATGATTGCCCGAACCGCCCTGCCTGCCCTTGTAATTCCATTTCTTCCGCGTAAGACACTGCCGGATATGACGGCCGTCCGCATCCATCGTGAACAGGCTCGCATTCCGCCCCTTGTCGTTCACCTGGCCCCGCAATACCTGCAGGATGCGCGTCTGCTGCCGGTTGAACTGCGAATGGAAAAGATAAAGCACCGCCTTCCCATAGAACTCCCGGTCCTCTCCATCCACCGCCGCTGCCAATTGGGGAAAGGACGCCAGCAGACTACGCTCGTTTGTCGACAGATCCGTCTTCCACAACCCCTCGCGCGGCATGTCCTCCATCGTAAAAGGAACAGGACGCCCCGCCGGCGGGTCCGGAACGCCATAACCATACTGCGTCATATTCATGTTCAGCAGATTGGGACTGATCACAGACCCGTCATCCGGAGCCAGATCATACATCGACCCCGCAAAAGCCTTCACATGGCCGCTCTCCAAATCCACACGCACACAGACCGCCCGGCCGTCGATGATATCATTCGTATATAAATACCTGTCGCTCGTATGGCTCCATTGAAGATGCGCACCCAGCTGGAACTCCCACGCCTTCGTCCTATACACCGTCCGGATCGTCTGCTTCTGCAGGTCTATCACGCATACCTCCGCCACATCCCCCCACACCGGCTTCTTCTTCTGATAAGGCAGCTTCGTCACCGCAAAATACCTTCCGCTGACGCTCCAGGGACATATGTCGATAAAAGTATGCAGGTAATACCCATCATCAGGCGTGATGCAAACGACGGAGGCAGGACCCTTGCCCGGACGATAAGGCCGGAACGCATACCGCCTCTCCACCGGGTCCTCCGGAAAAACAAGGAATTGACCCCCCATCAGGGGAGAGGCCAGCAGACCCGCGGAAGTTTTCAGGAAATTCCGTCTGTTGCGGTCATAGTCATATGGCATAGGTGAACTGATTTTTTAAAATGATCGCCCCGCTATGACAGGGACGCAGCATTTCATTGGATTAGCAACGGTTGTATATCGACGTTAGTATGACGATGGGGACAAGGTTCACCTTGAAAGTATCCTCCAAATTAGCTGTTTTCGTGCATCTGCTTCGTCCTTTCTACGGAAACGTTTTCGTAGAAACAATCCACCGAGACCGCTGCCATAAGTACTTTTAAAGAAAATTATTCAACATGTTTTTTCAACGATTGACAGCGCCGCTTGCTCTGACCGCGGCACTTGCGCTGGGCGCTGAACCCGGCGTTCATGCACAAAAATGGGTGGACCTCTTCAACGGGAAAGACCTCGCCGGATGGCATCAGCTCAATGGCGCCGCGAAATATTCCGTAGCGGATGGAGAGATCATCGGCACCACCGTCGCGAACACGCCCAATTCATTTCTCGTCACCGATGCCACCTATGGCGACTTCATACTCGAGCTGGAATTCAAGCTGGATGGTCCCATGAACTCCGGCGTACAGGTGAGAAGCGAAAGCTCGAAAGAATACAACAACGGACGCGTCCATGGCTACCAGGTGGAAATAGACCCGTCCGAAAGAGCCTGGACAGGCGGCATCTACGACGAAGCGCGACGCGGATGGCTCTACCCGCTCACCTACAACCCTCCGGCCCAAAAAGCCTACAGATCGGGCGAATGGAATAAGTTCCGCGTCGAATGCATCGGCAACGACATCCGCACCTGGGTCAACGGCATCCCCGCCGCCAGCCTCTCCGACGACATGACCCTCAAAGGCTTTATCGCCCTCCAGGTACACCAGATATCCAAAGACGTGCCGGCCGGGACCAGCATCCACTTTAAGAACATCCGGATACAAACGGACCACCTGAAACCAAGCCCCCTCAACCCGATCTTCGGCGCTAACCTGATCCCCAATACGCTCTCCGCACAGGAAAAATTCAACGGCGTAACATTTCTCTGGGACGGTAAGACCACCGGCGGATGGAGAGGGGTCAACCAAAAGACCTTTCCCGCCAAAGGCTGGCATATCACCGATGGCGTACTCACCGTCGAATCCTCCAATGGCCAGGAAGAAGGCAAAGGCGGCGACATCGTCACCGAAAAAGAATACCACGCCTTCGACCTGCAGTTCGACTTCCGCCTCACCCCCGGCGCCAACAGCGGCGTGAAATATTTCGTAAAGGAATCCTACGACACCAAAGGCAAGTCCGCCATCGGCCTCGAATACCAGGTGCTCGACGACTCCCTCCATCCCGATGCCAAGCTCGGCCGCGACGGCGACAGGACAGAATCCTCCCTCTACGACATGATACCCCGTAAGAATATCAAAGCCGCCTTCAAACCCATCGGCCAGTGGAACCACGGACGCATCATCGTCTATCCCGACAACCATGTCGAACACTGGCTCAACGGCTATAAAATGCTGGAATACCAGCGCGGCTCCGACGAGTTCAAACATCTCGTGGAGATCAGCAAATACAAGAAATGGGAGAATTTCGGCCTCTGGAACGAAGGACATCTGCTCCTGCAGGACCACGGCAACGAGGTCTCGTATCGAAGCATTAAGATAAAGACACTCTAACACAACAAGGGGCGGCCCAATGCCGCCCCTCTTTATTTCATCGCCCCGCCGCCCGGGTCAGCCTCAGCAACATCACCCCATGATGCCGGATGCTCGTAGAGAACGAACCCTCCGACACACCCAGATCCTGCTGCCTCCACACATCCCGCACCATCCACCTGCCTTTCAACCCCAGCCTGGCAAGGTCCAATCTATAGTCCGCCGGTTTTTCATTACCCCACCGGAAATAAGAAGCCGGCGTCTCGCCATAATGATCCGTATTGAACAAACCCACAGCTACCCCGCCATCCTCCAGCGGCTTTACCCACACCTCCACACCCCCCTCCCTGCCCGCCAGACGCCCCGGCCTGCCCAAAGGGTCCTGGTCGATGGCAATAACCTCGTCATTCGTCAGCAGATTCAACGTAAAGCTGTCCAGCTGCTCGACAGGACACCCGATCAACAACGGCGCCGACTGCAGACAGAAAAGACTGACATGGCTGTACTGCTCGTCCGGCGTCAGACGGGTAGGATGCAGCAGGCTCGGCCCCATGGAAACCTTACCCACGATCATCATATCCGGATCATTCCAATGACCCCGCCCCCCATAAGGCATCCATTTGTCGATGGTAAAAGCCAGGGAATAAAGGCTCGTCCAGCTATCCACGATGTCCGGCCCCGTCCGCCACATATTCGACACCCGCGCCCAATCCTGCACATGCTCGAATGGCGCCGTATTCGACAGGCTGAATACCACATCCCTGCCCGATGCCTTCAACGCCGCCGACATACGCTCCGCTGAATTGACGTCCATCCGCCAGTCGTATTTTAAAAAGTCGATGCCCCATGCCGCCATTTGCGCAGCATCCTCCTTCTCGAACCTGTAAGGACCGATATGATTGAACGCCCTCCTGTCCATCATGATCGACGCATGCGTCTCTCCTCCGTCCGCCGCATTCGAGGACGCCCCCGGATAGCCTCCATAGCTGGCGATATACGGCGTCGAATACAACCCCGACAAAAGCCCCAGCGAATGGATCTCGCCCACCATTCCTCCAAAGTCCGGGAATTTCCCATTCGGCTGCAACGCATTCATCGGCCCGCCACGCCGGCCCTGCCACGCATCGTCGATATTCACATACACCCACCCATGGTCCCTCAACCCCTTCTCCACCATCGCATGCGCCGAAGCCAGCACCTTTTCCCTGTCTATCATATCCCCCCAGGCATTGAACCCATTCCAACCCATCGGCGGCGTCAATGCCAATGTATCGCCGACCTCTATACGCAATTTCATAGTCGCCGACCCTGCCTTGTTCGTCGCTTTCAACCGCACTGAATAAACACCCCGCGCATCGATCTTCCCCGTGATCATCCCCGTACCCGCATCCAGCTTCAGCCCCCTCGGCAGCCCCTCCGCCGCAAATCGCATCGGCCGCTGACCCGTAGCCGCTATCGTATACAGCAAAGGATGCCCCGGCCCCACCCCGAAGACCCGTGCGGAATTGATCCTCGGACCCACACCCGGACGCGGCGTCAAAATATAACGCGCTTCATCATTCGATATACGCTCCGGCAGATGATCCTCCTCCATCTCGAACCGCGCATCCGCCCAGTCCGCATTCGTTCGCTTATTGTTATTGCCCCCCACATCGTCCGTCACCAGCAACCCAACCCTCCCGATACCCCTGAGATCCACATCCACCGCCCTCGCCGTATCCCCTACCCTCATCGGCCCGCTCTCGAAAAGCACCTTCCCATCCCCAAGCACGAAGAACTTCACCGGGATATCCTTATTGCCCAGATCATCCGCCCCCACCATCGCCGTAAACCTCCTCGCATGACCATGCACCTCCATCGCCAGGATGCTGACACTCTGTAACCCCAGCCCCCTCCCAAAGGCAACGCCCTTTATCCGGATAGGATCCGGCGATTTATAGCTCGTACGCAACGACACAGGACGAAGACCTTCCGAAAAAGGCTGGACCACAAGACTGTCCAGCCAGACCCACCGGGCATCCTGCGCATGGACCACCGCCGGGCCGGCCAGCAACACCAGCCAGGCAAACAATTTGAACATCGTATAGGTTATTTTTCAGGAAATACACGCAGCAGCAGCACCCCGTGATAAGGTATGCTCGTGGAAAATGAGCCTTCGAATACTCCCAGGTCTTTCTGACGCCAGACATCCCGCAGCTTCCACCTGCCCTTCAATCCTGCCCCCGCCAGCTTCCATGCACAACCCACAGGCTTCTCATCGCCCCACCGGAAATAGCTTTCAGGCGTCCTGCCGAAATCAGCCGTATTGAACAGCCCCACCGCATAGGACCCGTCTTCCATCGGCCTCACCCAGGTCTGCACGCCCCCTTCGTCCGACACCAGCCTCGCCGGCTCGCCCAAAGCGTCCTGGTCGATGGCGATCACCTCATCGTTCGTCAGCAGGTTCAGATCGAACGCATCCAGCTGCTCCAAAGGACACCCGATGATCATCGGCGCCGCCAGCAGACTGTATAGGCTCACATGACTGTACTGCTCGTCAGGCGTCAGCCGCGTAGGATGCAGCTGCGAGGCCGTAGTCACCTTCCCCACGATCATCATGTCCGGATCATTCCAATGTCCCCGCCCCCCATAAGGCCCCCACTTGTCGATGGTGAACGCCGACACATACAGGCTGTTCCAGCTGTCCCGTATATCCGGTCCCGTCCGCCACATATTCGACAGCCTCGCCCAATCCGGAGCATTGGCAAAAGGCGCCGAATTGGAAAGACTGTACACGATGTCCCTCCCCGAATGCCGCAACGCCTCCGACATACGCTCCGCCGAAGACACATCGATATGCCAGTCATATTTTAAGAAGTCGATACCCCATGCCGCCATCTGCCGCGCATCCTCTTTTTCAAATCTGTATTTTCCTATCCTCCGGTACGCCCGCTTGTTTTCCGCAATGGAGTCCGGATAGGCGCCATCCGCAAAGTCCGACGACCCGCCCGCAAAACCCGCATAGCTCGATATCCATGGCGTGGAATATACCCCCGCCTTCAACCCCATTGAATGCAGCGAATCCACCATCTCCTTGAATCGCGGGAACTTCCCGTTCGGCTGCAGGGCATGATCCCCACCCGTCCGCTGCCCCTGCCAGGCATCGTCGATATTGATATAGGACCACCCATGATCCCGCAACCCCTTCTCCACCAGCGCACGCGCCGAAGCCATCACTTTCTCCCGGTCTATATTCCTCGCCCACGAATTCCAGCCATTCCACCCCATCGGAGGCGTCAACGCAATCGTATCCCCTATGCATATCATCAGCCCGCCCTTGTCCTCGCCCGATGCATTGCGCACCGTCACCCTGACAGGGTAATTCCCTTTTCGGCTTACCTTCCCCGTTATGATCCCTGTCGCCCCGTCCATCGACAATCCCGCAGGCAACCCCTCCGCGCTGAAATGCAGGGGACGCACGCCCGATGCCGCCACCGTAAAAAGAAAAGGACTGCTCGCAGTTGCCCCATATACCCTCGCCCCATTGATCCGCGGCGCCGCCCCGGCCGCGGGCGTAAGGATATACCGCTCGCCCGTATTCGGTACATTCTCCGGTTTATAACCTTCCTGCATCCGGAACCGCGCATCCGCCCAGTCCGGGAATACCTTGCTCATATTCGCCGTGTCCGCCGTCACCAGCAACCCCAGCCGCCGCACGCCCGTAAGATCCACATCCACCGGCTTGCCCCCATCCCCCGCATGCATCTCCCCGCTCTCGAAAAGTATTTTTTTGTCCCCGATGACATAGAACTTTACCCCCACCGACGCCAGCCCCCTGTCATCTACACCCGCCAGCGCCGTAAATCGCCGGCCCTTCCCGTCCAGGTAAAAGGCCAGCACGCTCACACACTTCACGCCCACCCCCCGCTGATGGACCACTCCGCCCAGCCGCATCGTGTCTCCGCTCGCACGCGCCCGCACCGATATGCCCGGAATGCCGTCCGAATAAGTTTGTATCGGCAGGTCATCCATCCACACATTTCCCCTCTCTCCCGTACACCCTGCCAGGCTCAGCAGCAACAGCACCATCGTTCCTACCCGCCTTCTCTTCGTATTCATCATCGTACCTGTATTTATAAGATTATTCAGCCGCATATGCTTTCACCGAATGGCCCGCATCAGCCACCGTGACCCTTCCCTCCGAAAAAAATATATCCGCCTCCCGGCTCAGACGCAATACCTCTTCCCCATCCCGGCTCAGCGAGCTGAACCCCGTGGCTGCCAGCTTTTGCAACCCGCCATCACCGTCCACCCGTATCACCGCCACCCCCTTATACACACCACTGAGCCGATGCCCCCCTTTGGTAAAGGAAAATACCGCCGGCCTGTCCGTCGCCAGCGATCCCGGGCTCGTAAAAGTATAGGACCCATCCTCGTTAAGCACTCCCTCCGTCAGATCGTTCTTCCCCGTCCCCAGCCGCAACACATTTTCCAGGGAAAAAGACGTAGCCACCGCCTTCTCCGCAATGCCCTTCCACTCCGCTGTCATATCCTTCCCATAAAAATCATGCGTCGCCGGACCCTCGATCAGCAGCCTGCCGCCCCCCTCCACATACCGGCGGAAAAAGGCCGTCACCTTCGGCAGGCTGTATTGAGGATATAAAAAGACCACGGCATCGAACACATACCCGTTCAACACCGGCTTGCCCGCCGCATTCAATGCCAGCCGGCCGTCCTCGATGACATCCGTCGGCGCCGCCACATTCAGCACCCCATTCTTCCACAGCTCCACGCACTTGCCTTCCAGGTGCAGCCTGTCGTTGACATCATACCTCCCCCGCTGGCCCGCATCAGGCCACCAGTTGCACTGCGCCGGCATCCCATATACTACCAGCAGCCTGATCCCCGGGAAGGAAGGATTAAATCGGTTCATAAGCCGCGCGCCATTCTCCACCCGGTTGATCTTCTCCAGCGCCGCCGGCGCATCGATCGACACTCCCCAACCCTGTATGTCATTGGCCGCATGGTAATGCGTCCGGATCCCATAACGGAGATCATACAACGCCTTCGTCCATATCCTGTCCAGGCTCTTGTTATAGTACATATTGTACATCGCATTCATCGGATAGCACATGCCGATGCCCAGTTGGATAGGAGTGGACGTTTCTTCATCCGTATGCCCGTAATCCCTCCGGATATTCCACCAGCTGACACCCGTCTGCCACACTTCATCCTCGTCCAGGTTATTGTGAAAGGTATTATGCACCCCGATAAAACAATCTTTTCCGTACAGCCGCTTGCCTGTCTCATACATCGTCCGCTCCACATCCAATGTCGCCGTCCGCAGCAGACGCATATATTCATCGATGGCGCGGATCCTTACCTCCGGCTGCCCCACAGGAGCATACCGCATGTCGAATAAAGCCCGCTCCGCCGGCATACCCATGATATCCCGCAGACGTTCTCCCATGCCCGCCATATACAGCCTGTCCCTGAACACCCCATTGACCAGCGCCGGCGGCCTCGCTATCCGAAGGCCCTTGTACTCGTCCAATGCCACCCCGTCAAAAGGGATATCCTTATACGCCTCGAAGACCCTCGTCAGTATCTCCTTTGCCTGGTCCGAAAAATTGCTGCACGACATATAATAATGCTGCGTCATGATATAGGCCGTATATCCCTTCAGCTTCCGGCCCCCATGGATCGTGAGCTTCACCTCATCCGTATCCGCCTGTACGGTAGCCTTACCCGTTATATCCTTCAGCGTTCCGTCCTTGTACCAGCCGCCCGGGCTTTCCACCTTCCCCGCTCGCATGCCCGTATCGCTCCCCAGCTTTTGAAAAGCATATATTTTGAAGACCTCGCTTTTAAAAATAGTCTTCGGGTCCCTGCACCCCTCCGCATGCACATCATAGCGGGCCTTTCCATGGTCGTCCAGCAACACCTCGCCCTCCTGTATCAGCCGGTTCGTATTCTCCGGCAGCACACCCCTGTCATCCTTCCATATCTGCAGCCCGATCTTCAACCCCTTGCTATGCGCATAGGCTACCAGGTCCTCGAAAACAGGATGCATCAGCACCGTATCATAAAAATCAGTACCCCTCGATGTAAGAAAGACCAGGGTGTACTTGCTATAGGAAGCCAACGAGTCGATCTTTCCCCGGTACCTGTCCCGCGCCAGCATCTTCTGGTCGAAGAACCAATACGCCACCTCCGGATGCCCCTCGTTGGAGAATGCATCCACATAATGCACCGGCGCTTCCTTCAACGCGCCCGGCCTCACCTCCATCTCATCGCCTGCACCCGGCCGGCTCATCGGCCCCGCCCCTCCCTTCACAGACTGGCCCATCCCCTCCGAAGACATGCCCGGCGGCGCCGCCGCCGCATCGCTGCCCCACTGCTTGTTCGGCTCGACCCCCATGCTTAATACCAGCTTCCCCCCCTTCACCAGCTCCGAATGATAGACCCACGGCTTATCCAGCGGCCGGCCATTCAATACAGCATCCTTAATATAAAAATGCCCCGGCCCATTGCCCCTGGCCTCTATGACAAAGCTCCCACCCGGATAATACGCCCGGTTGAGATGCAACGTGATCTTATTGAACAGCGGACTGCTGATCTCATAAAAAGGCTTTTGCGACACACCCCCGTTCGTAGAGAACAACCCGATCTTCAACAGCACCGACAACGCCCCCATCAACCCCTGGTCCTCGTCGCCCCCATATCCTTTTTGCGGCGATATGCCGCTGTACACCGAATCGATCACCTGCCGGCACCAATACTGCGTCAGCCAGGGCGCCCCCGAATAATTGAACAGGAACGGTGTCTCCATACACGGCTGGTTCCCATAATTGATATACACCCTCCGGTTATCTATTCCCCCGCGATCCTTGGCATCCCCCGAAACAAACCCATATGCACGCGACTTTTCGAAAGAGCTGTTAAGCCTTTCCGTAAATACTGCATTGCCGCCCATCAGCCCGATCAGCCCCGGCACATCATGCGGCACGAACCACGTATACTGCGCCGCATTGCCCTCTACCCACCCATGCTCATACAGCAGGATGTCCACAGGCTCATTCCACCTGCCCTCCCTCGTCTTCGTCCACATCCACCCGATATCCTTATCGAATATGTTCCTGTAATTTTCCGCCCGCCGCATGAACAGCGCATGATCCTCCTTTTTGCCCAATACCCCGGCCATCTGCGCCAGCGCATAGTCCTGGTACGCATATTCCAGCGTCTGCGCCGAACCATCCTGGTGCAGACCATATTTTTTATCGGACAAAGGCCAGGGCACATACCCCAGCCTCATATAATCTTCGATACCGCCGCCCGACGACGTATTGAACTCATACCCGGCCTTGCTCATCATGCCCCCCGGAAAATGATCCTTCCGCATGCCTTCATACGCCTTTTGGATATCGAATCCCCGGATACCCTTCATATAAGCGCTGACGATAAAAGGCGTCGTCGTAGCACCCGTCATCACATAAGTATAGTTCCCCCCCGAAGGACCCCGGGGAATAAGACCTCCATCGTCATACATCATCAGCATCGAATTGATAAAGGACTCCGTCACCTCCGGATACACCAGGTCCCACAAGGTATTCAACGACCATTGCGCCCCCCAGTACGAGTCCGAATTATAATGATTGAACAGCAACCGTCCATTCTTACCCTTCGGAATATGTCCCACCCGCGGACGCACGCCCGTCATGTCGATATAGGACCCGCTGACATCGTTGACCACACGCCGCCCCTGCAGCGCATGCCACAGATCCGTATAAAACCTCCGGCGCTCCGTCAACGTCCCACCCTCCACATCGATCCTCCCCAGCCACTCGTTCCACTCCCGCCGGGAATCTTTTACCACCCGCTGAAAATCCCAGTCCGGCAGCTCGCTCAGCATATTATGACGCGCCTCCTCCACGCTGACATAAGAGATAGCCACCTTCATTTGCCGCACCTCTCCCCTGCCCGTGGGGAATCGTACATAGACACCCGTGTGCCGCCCGGCGACACTGTCCGCCGCCGCGATGACCCTGCCATCCTTCCACCCGCCGAAATGGTCGAAGGCTTTATCGAAATCCACGACAAAATACACCGTGATAGGCTTCGGCCGCCGCGTCGTGGCAGCCATCACTACATGCCCCTCCAGCCCCCGGCTGCTCACCTTCCGCACCACCGCGCTGTCCGTCTGCGAAGACCCCAGCACCGTCGTAAAATCGAAAAGTATATCGCTCTCCCGCGAAGCCGGAAAGGTATAGCGGTGGAAACCCACCCGCATCGTGCTCGTCAGCTCCGCCGTGACGCCGTAATCCTTCAGCACCACCTTATGATAGCCCGGATGCACTACCTCATCGTCATGCGAATAGGAAGAGCCGTAATGATCCGGCCCCAGCTGCCCCTTGAAGACACCCGTGGTCGGCAGCACCGGTATACCCGACAGCTCCCAGCAATGGATATGACTAAAACATTTGATCGTGTCCTCGTTGTACCGGTACCCGCTGCCCCAGGTGCCGCTCAGCACCATATCCGGGTTCAGGTTCACCATTCCAAAAGGACGGCATGCCGAACTGAAGAAAAAGAACCGCGAGTTGGCGGCATCCACCCGCGGTTCCACCAGGTCCACCTTGTCCGGTTTAGGGAGGG
>DASZXP010000219.1:0-63608 GCA_035545935.1 Puia sp.
TTTGTCTACAACTCCTGGTATTATCTGGCTGTCAGCGCGGGTCTTATCGACTACCGGTTCCACGACCTGGGAGCGCCGGGTCTCTCTGCGCCAAAGCAATACATGTACATGCTGCGGGCGGGCATCGGCCGAATAGAAAAGAACTATCTTATCTTCTCCTTTTTCCAGGGCAGGAAACAGCTGTTCACCACGGCGGACAGTAATGGGCGTGTGTCCACGGCACTGGTGTCGGGCGTCAGCGCCGAACTGAAATGGCGGCTCAACCGATGGGCCACGGCAACGATGGAGGCGGCGCAATCCCTTTCACCGGACTATCGCTACAATCCACCCGTCACGAAGACGAATTTCAATTTCACGGACAAGACGAATAAAGCCTATGCGGCGGGGATGAATGTATTTATCCCTGGTACGACCACCCGCGTGGAAGCCCTGTATAAATACACGGGCGCCAATTACCAGTCCTTTAGCAGCTATCAGCCCAATTCGGAGTGGAAGAGCTGGTATGTCCGCGCGGAACAGCCTTTTTTCCATCGCACGCTAAAGATCACCGCCTCCCTGCGCAGCAACGATTTCTCCAATCCCTACCTGGTACAGGATTATAAAGGCAATACGGTCTTCAAAACATTACAGGCTACCTGGCATCGCCGCAACTGGCCTTCCCTCACCATCGGCTATATACCCATCTCGCAACTGTCCATCGTGGACAGCCAGGTGGTGGAGCATCGATTCCAAAGTCTGACGGCCAATGTGAGCCATTACTATACGATGGGATATATAAGGATGTCTACTTTGATGGTGCTGAATAAATTTTACAACAACGGCAGCGATACTTCCTTCCTCTTCTACAATGCCACTAACCTGATGGTAGATCAGCGGGTGTATTTCCGCGACTTTACCATCGGCATGTCGGTGTCGGAAAGCATTTCAGCCAGCTATTCGCTGCGCGTGGCGGGTGAGGAAGTGAGCTTCAATTTAGGAAAGATCGGTTCCGCCGGACTCGGCGCCCGTATAAATAATCTTAACGAGCATCAAACAAGAATAAGCAAATTTTTCAACCTCAACATCCGACTGCCACATGGAGACTACCTAACCTTGAACGCCGAACAGGGATACCTGCCATCATCTACCGGCAATCTGGTATCCAATGATTTTGGAAACATTCAGTTTATCAAAAGGATAAAATGAACAAGTAACGCCTTTCTCATATAATTCTTAACGATCATGAAGAAATTTCTTCTGCTCATGCTGTCTTGTCAGGCAGTAACGGGAACTTTTTGCCAGGTGTTGATGAACCTCCAGCTACCGGAGAGCGGGCTGACGGTGAAGAGTCAGCTCTGGGACATGTCGCTGGTGAACACCTTTACGCAGGGACACAATGTGCAGATCCAGCTGGTGATGACGGATGCTTCCGGCAACCATGAGGTCCTGTCCGCCTCTTCGAAAGTATTTTTTCTACCGAAAGGAGTGCGCCAGATCCGGGCTTCGGACGTCGTGCCCCTGACCTATACGGTGGCGGACCCTTCCGCCAGCGTGGACAATAATCCCAACGGATTCCTGCCGGCGGGCGCTTACCGGTTTTGCTACCGCGTGATCAACCTGGATGGGGAAGTGCCCACGCAAGTGGGGCAGGAGTGCAGGGACGGTGAAGTAGAGCCGCTGGTGCCACCCATGCTGATCAGTCCTGTCGACAGCGAGCAAGTAGAAATGCCCCGGCCTGTGTTTACCTGGGCGCCGCCCATGCCAGGCAACCTGTTTGGCCGGCTGTTCTATGACTGGGAGCTGGTGGAAGTACAGGGTCCGCAGACGGGACCCGAAGCCATCCAGCAGAATGTACCTGTGCTATACCGCAGCAATATACAGGGGACGAGCTTTGCCTATCCCTTGTCGGCGCCTGCTCTCGACAGCACCAAGATCTATGCCTGGCGGGTGGTGGCAAAGAACAATAGCGCGCCGGTGGCCACCAGCGAGGTGTGGAATTTTACGTTGCGCCGCACACCGGCGGATGTAGTGGTCCCCAACGGAGCGGGTTTTGCCAGGCTGAGTCTGGAGAACAACGACGCTTTTATCATCTGTCACGGACAGCTGGGCTATGCCTTCCTCAACGAAAAGAATGTAAACAGCGCGGCCATTGCGGTATATGATATCACGGGCGGGACGCACCGGCCGGTGAGCCTGGACATAGATACCTGCGCGCTGCGTTTTGGCAATAACCTGAACAGACTGGACCTGCGGGCGACGACGGGCATGACGAACGGGCATTTTTATCAGTTCGAGCTGACGGATGCGGACAATCGCCGGTGGTACCTGAAATTCCAATATAAAAATAACTAGGACGAACCTTATACTATAAACTTTACTATGATGCTAGTCTTTCTCAGCACCCATGCCAGGAAAATAGCCTGGTCCCTGCTTGTGATCTTTTACCTTGACCTATTCTGTACGGCGGAATCTTATGGCGCGGCTCCGGCGGCACGTCCGTCGGATGTCTGGCGAATGGATAGCCGGCCTTTAGGGAACAGCCGGTTCTCGAAGGATAGCAAGTCCATGTGGAAAGAGAAAAAGGCCGACCCCGTGGGAGTGATCAAGTCGATAGTGACAGCCCCCGCGAAAACCTTCAAAGGCCCCGGCCCTACCCAGCCGGAAATGCAGGCCTTCAGCAGTGTCAATGCCGACAATATGGTGGACCTGTTCAGCGGTGACTTCTCCTATAATATCCCTCTCATGGATGTTGGAGGTTATCCGCTGACCTTGTCTTACCGCGGCGGTATCTCCATGGACCAGGAAGCATCCTGGGTGGGATTGGGTTGGAACGTCAACCCGGGAACTATCACCCGCAATATGCGTGGCCTTCCGGATGACTTTGACGGGGCTGACAGCATCAAAAAGGTCCAGAACATGAAGCAGAACAAGACGGTGGGGGTTACCGGCGGAGCCGACCTGGAAATAACGGGTCTTCCATTGAGTGTCGGCGCCAGCCTGGGCGTCTTCAATAACAATTATAAGGGCTGGGGACTCGAGAATTCCGTGAACGCCAGTATCAATGCGGGAGTTGGCTCCTCGGGCAGCCTCTCGGGAGGTCTTTCCATCACGAACAACTCGCAGGAAGGGTTGACGCTTGCTCCCTCTTTTTCCATGTCGATATCACAACACGAGACAGAGGACAAGGCAGGTCTGTCAGGCAGCTTTTCCATTTCCGCGCCTTATAATTCCCGGACGGGTCTAAAGGGGTTGCAGTTGTCCGCCGGTGTACGCCAGACGCAGACGGACAGGGATAATCAAAACCCGGAGAGGACTTACAGCAACTCGGCCGGTACCAGCATCTCTTCCTCGATCAACTTTTTCTCCCCCACCTGTACACCTACCATCACCATGCCTTTCACCAGCACCCAGTACTCTTTCACCGGAAAGATCGGCGGACTGGCGACTGTGGTGCATCCCAGTTTTTATATCAGTGGGTATGTGTCCAAGCAATTCATTGCTCCCGCTGATACTTTATCCGCCCTACCGGCATATGGATATCTGCACTTTCAGGATGGCGCTGTCAATAAGAGCGCTTTGATGGACTTCAACCGGGAAAAAGAATTGGCTTATCGGGAAAGCCCCCCGGTGCCACATATTGCGGTCCCCATGTATACCTACGATGCTTTTTCCATTACGGGTGAAGGGATTGGCGGTATGTTCCGCGCTTATCGCGGGGACATTGGTTTCGTCTTCGATCATTTCATCCGCAGCAAGGACAATTCCGACAGGGCCAGCGTGGATGTGGGGCTTGGAGATATGGTGCACGCGGGTGTCGACCTCAATGTGAGCAGGGCCTTTACCCAGAATGGACCATGGATGGATCAGAACAGTATGCGGACAGCCGTTGCCTTCCGGAAGGATTCCGGCGCCTTTGAAGCGGCCTATTTTCGTAATCCCGGTGAAAAGACTTTGAACAACCAGGCATATTATAACACACTGGGCGGCGACGATGTAGTAACTGTCGGCCTTTATCAGCCGGGTCCCAGCAGCAGTACCATGCAGGCCACCAACAATCTGGTGGTATATCACAACAAACAGATAGCCGGCACGCGACAGCTGACCACACAGAATACCCTTCGCCCGGAAAGGGATAAGCGCTCGCAGGTCATCTCTTATCTCACGGCACAGGAGGCGGATGTCGCGGGGTTGTCCAAATACATAGAAAATTATTTACCCGGACAGTTCAATATTCTTGGCTGCACCACGCCCATTACAGGCGTCGCGGCCGGCAATGGCACAGGTCTCCCCGGCCAGTATTATCCCAACAGGACGCTGAGCGGATCCCCTTCTTTTACCCGTACAGATGCTACCATTGGGTTCAACTGGGGAGGCGGCACACCCGCTACAGGATTCCCCGGTGATAATTTTTCCATCCGGTGGGCAGGTGTCATCGTGGCGCCGGTGACTGGAACGTTCACCTTCACAACACAACGTGATGACGGCATCCGGTTATGGCTCAATGACTCCATCCTTATCAACAAATGGAAAGATGGCAGTTCCGTCAAGGACAGCTCGAAGGTCAACCTCATCCAGGGAGAAACCTATAAGATCAGACTGGAATATTATGAGCATGGTGGTGATGCCGTGGCCAAGCTGTTCTGGTCTTACCCCGGGCAGTCCGCTCCCACCATCATTCCTCAAATTTATCTCTTTCCTACCCCCATCGATACATTCCCTGTCAGCAACTATATGGTAAAGGAAAAGAGAATAAATTCTTTCCGAAAACCCAATCATATTTCCGAAATAGATGTGCTGAACAGCGATGGCAGAAAATATGTCTATGGCATTCCCGTATATAATCTCAGGCAGAAGGAAGCCACCTTTGCCGTCAATTCCAGCAGGGGCAATACCCAGACCGGACTGGTGGCCTATAACCATGGAACGGACAACACGGCAGGTGGCAACCGCAACGGTAAGGACTGGTATTTTACCAGCGAAGAAGTACCTGCCTATGCGCATTCGTTCTTACTTACCGCCATCCTCTCCCCGGACTATGTGGATCTCACCGGCAATGGCATTACGGATGACGATCTGGGCGATGCGGTGAAGCTCAACTACTCCAAGGTTTGCGGCATCAATAATCCTTACCGTTGGAGAGCTCCTTATTTCGACAGCGCGGGGCTAAGCCTGGCAAGTTATAACGATGGATTAAAGACGGACTTCCGGGATGATAAGGGGAACTATACCTATGGAGAAAAAGAGCTATGGTACCTGCATTCCATTCAATCCAAGACAATGGTGGCCACATTTGTGCTGGAAGGCCGGCTGGACAATATGGCTATTGCGGAGAATGGGTCCAAGTACAATGACGGCTCGGCACGGCGCCTTAAGGAGATCGACCTGTATTCCAAGGCGGACCTTGTCAAGAATGGACCGAGCGCAAGGCCTATCAAGACCGTTCATTTCGAATATAGTTATGAGCTATGCAAGGGCATCAACCATCCTGTCACCGACAGCGGTAAATTAACATTGAAAAAAGTATGGTTTACCTTCAATGGCAATGACAAGGGCAAGCAGAACCCATATATTTTTAATTACAACACCAACAATCCAAACTACAATATCAAGTCGTACGATCGTTGGGGAAACTTCAAAGACCCTTCTCAGAACCCCGGCGCCGGATTGACCAATGCGGAATATCCCTATGCATTGCAGGACAGCGTTACCGCGGCTGTGAATGCCGCAGCCTGGAACCTTGATTCCATCTATCTTCCCTCCGGCGGCTCCATGAAGGTTCAGTACGAGTCCGACGACTATGCCTATGTGCAGAACCTTAGGTCTATGCAGGTATTCAAGATGGCGGGTCTCGCATCGACGGCCGGCGTCTCTAATCCCTCCAATTTTCTATATGCGGGCGGAACCGACAACTTGTATGTCTATGTGAAAGTTCCTACACCTGTCACCAGTACGGCGGATGTCTATCAGAAATACCTGACTGGCATCAGCAAGCTCTATTTCAAAATATTTGTGAAGATGCCCGGTGATCAGTATGGCAACGGATCCGAATATGTGCCCTGCTATGCTGATCTGGATCCAAATGGCGGGTATGGGATGGTGAATTCCAACCTCATCTGGGTAAAAATGTCCGGTATTTCGTTGAAAGGGGATGGCTCCGGAAGTTACAGTCCCCTGGTAAAGGCTGCGGCTCAATACCTACGAAATAACCTGCCGTCTAAGGCTTATCCGGGTTCCGAGTTAGGGGATAACATCGACCTGGTAGGAGCCGTGAAGATGATCTTCTCGCTGGCGGATAATATCAAGAATGCCTTTAGCTCCTTTGACAATACGGCACGTGGCAACGGATGGGTAGCTACCATCGACACCAGCCGCAGCTATGTGCGTCTGGATAACCCCATCTACAAAAAATATGGTGGCGGCCACCGGGTGAAGAGGATCATCCTTTATGATAACTGGAATCATATGACAGGTCAGCGTAGCGCTAAATATGGCCAGGAATATACGTATACCACGCAAAAAGAGATCAATGGAGTAATGACGACCATTAGCAGCGGTGTGGCCACCTATGAGCCGGGCATTGGAGGAGAGGAGAACCCCTTCCGCCAGCCCATTGAATATGTGGAAAAGGTATCGGCAATGGGGCCAGTCACGCTGGGCTATTCGGAAGAACCCCTGGGTGAATGTTTCTTCCCTTCCCCATCCGTAGGTTACAGCAAGGTGAGGGTTCGTACCATCAATTACAAGAATATCCGCAGCGCCAATGGCTGGCAGGAATCCACCTTCTATACTTCATATGATTTCCCTACCTATACAGACAGAACGCTGCTGGACCCCGACACAAAAAAGCGATATAAACCCTCGTTGTCCAATTTCCTCCGTATAAATTCGAAATATTATCTCACACTGTCGCAGGGCTTTAAGGTGGAGCTCAACGACATGAATGGCAAGCCAAGAACTACCGCCTCCTATCCTGAAACCGATCCGAACAACCCTGTCATTTACACAGAAAACATCTATAGGGTCGAAGACCCGCTGGCCGAGAACAAGCGGCTGGCCAACAATGTCATGGCAATCCACCCTGATGGCACCATCGACAGTTCAGCGCTTATCGGGAAGGATGTGGAGCTGATGATGGACATGCGGGAACAGCTGTCCATTACCAATGGGAATAATGTAAGTTTAAATACAGACTTGTTCGCCATTCCTTTCCTGCCCCCCTTCTTTGTGATCCCTTCCTTTATAAGTCTTGCACAACGGGAGGAAAACCAGTTCAGGTCGGTGGCCACCGTAAAGATCATCCAACGATTTGGCATCCTGGATAGTGTCATACATATCGACAAGGGCAGCAAGGTCAGTACGAAGGACCTGCTTTATGACGCGGAGACGGGATCGGCTTTGCTGACCCGCACGCAGAATGAGTTCAATGATCCTGTGTATAATTTCAGCTATCCTTCTCACTGGGCCTATGATGGTATTGGACCCGCCTATAAGAACATCGGGGTAGTGTTGAGTCATATCATTATTAAATCCGGCCGGATAGTCAGTGGGCTCTCTGTTCCCGACAGCACTTTGTTCACCGGCGGCGATGAAATACTTGTGGGAGGTAAACAGCAGACTGGCGCCCTGCTGGGCTGTCTGGCTTACTATGCTACCTTCCCTGATTATAGTACCATCTGGGCCGTGGACACGGGCGCCGTCAGGGGCGGACCGCACACCATCTTTTTTGTCGACAAGGATGGAAACCCTTATTCCGGATATGACATCAGTATGAAGATCATCCGCAGCGGTCGTCGTAATGATAATGGTATGGTTGGATCGTTCAGCTCCCTGGCAAGCCCCATTGCCATCGACCCGGCAACCCATCAATACAGCCTGCAGGTCAGCGACAGTACAAAGGTATTGACTGCAACAGCAAAGGAGTTTACCAGCTACTGGTTTCGCACCTCGTATTGTCTGCGTTGCGGGTTGGGGAAATCAGGCAGCAATGCGGCCGTCTGTACGCTGGATACGGTGCCTACCATTTCGGATACCTTTACTGTCTGCTTCGCCAGCTCCACTTACCTTGGTTATAGCGCCTGCGGCAGTGAGATATATGACAGCTATACCACCGCATACACACCCTTTATCCGTCACCTGATACCCATATCGAACAGCTGGTGGATCGACAGCGCGGGGTATTCCCAGCAATGTAACTATACGCCGCTGGATACGCTGGACCCCGGCGGTGTTTACCAGGGGCTGGCCTTGAGGGCATCCAGGACGACGGCGCTGACCGTTGCGTCTGCAACCACCTCCGGTGCAAAGAAAGATTCCACCATTACCACCGGGCTGATAGCGAGGAGCGCGACGAACAGTTCGGTGAAAAGATCCGCTTTGATAAGCCCGAATCTTGTTGTACAACCTTCCTTGGACGAGGGCCCGTTGAACAGATGCGGCATCTGGTTGTGTAAAGGGCTTAATACGGGTACGGGTTCCGACACGCCTACCTTCCAATGGATAGGGCTTACCACTTCCTTCAACTGTCCTACTTCCAAAATATACTGTATAGGGATGGGTGGAGACAATCATGTCAGCGCCACCATCGACGGTACGCTCTTTAAACAGGACGATCCCAGCGACAATGCGGAGAACTTCCGGATATGGCATATTTATCCCGTATACCTGTCGGCAGGAAATCATACCTTATTGGTACAGGGAATGAATAGCGGCAGTATCGCCACCTTCGGGCTGGAGATATATGGTAATCCGCCGGACAGCCTGCAATACGCCCATAGCTATTCCGATCTGCAGCTGATCTTCTCTACCAGGAATATAGTAGGACAGTCCTTCCCGCAGAATTTCTCCTGCCCCCTGGGCTATAACCTGGATACGACAGGCGGTCATTATGTCTGTCGTACAACATTACCCGCATCGCGCTATGCCAACCCCATGGCCAATGGCATACTGGGTAACTGGAAACCAGAGCGGGATTATGCCATTTATACTTCACGTGTCGAGACGGACCCTACAACGCCAACAGACATACGCCGCAACGGGCAGATAAAAAATTTCAAGCCTTTCTGGATATTCCAGGGCAACAGGTTGCTGCCGCAATACGATACCGCCCGATGGGTATGGAGCAGAGAGATCATGCAATACAACCGAAAGGGTTTTGAGACGGAAAGTAAGGATGCGTTGGGGCAATATACTGCCGCCCTCTATGGATATGATATGACCCTGCCTGTCGCCTCCATTTCAAACAGCCGTGAGAGAGAGGCTGCATTCGAAGGATTCGAAGATTATAATTTCACTCCTAAACTTTGTGACAGCACCTGTAGCGACAAGCGGCATTTGGACCTCTCCGCTTATGCTTCCAAGATCACTACCGCGCAAAAGCATACGGGTAAGAGCAGTCTTCAGCTAAACGGTTCGGAGCAGGCAACGATCAACGTCAACCTCTCGGATCCTACAGCTGACAGGGCCCGGCCGCTGGTGAAGTACAATACCAGTGTACATGCCTGTACCATTGGAACTTTGCTGGACAGTATCAGTTTCCCCGGTGACACGGCACAGCCCATCTTCTCTCCGTCAAGGGGAACCAACATATTGATCAGCGCCTGGGTCAAAGAAGGGCAGGATTGTATCTCGGGCACGTATACAAATAATGAGATATTGGTGGGCTTTACAGGGTCATCGGCTTCTTTCAACCTGCGCCCGGCAGGTCCCATCATCGAAGGATGGCAACGGTACGAGAGCGTTGTCAACATTCCGGTGGATGCCACTGCTATGTCCGTTACCATGCTGGCGACAGGCTCATTGACCGTATATTTCGACGACCTGCGCATTCATCCCTACAATGCGGACATGAAATCCTTTATATACAATCCGACCAACCTTCGCCTGATGGCGCAGCTGGATGAGAACAACTATGCCACCTACTACGAATACGACGACGATGGCACGGTTATCAGGGTGAAAAAGGAGACGGAAAGAGGTGTCATTACTACAAAAGAGACAAGGAGCGCACTCTTAAAACAATAGCTATGAGACATTCAATAATATTAAAATACGCGGTTTGTTTATACGTCCTGCTGGCCGGCGCGACAACAGTGGATGGTCAGAGCACAACCAGGGATTCCTGTCTGCAGGTGATGAAAGAGATGGTTGATCATTACCGGGCGACCAGGTACCTGAGTTTTGACATCACTTACCGATATGCCGCAGAGAGTGGCCCGGGCGCTTACCTTGACTCTTTACACGGGCGCTACCGGCTGAATGGCAATGACTATTGGTATTCGCTCGACAGTACGGAAGTGGTCAGTTATCAAGGCACTTGTGTATTGCTATTCAAGGAAGATCATATCATGTATCTCGTGCCACCTAACGGCCGCAGGAAGAATGTGGATTTCCTGGTAGCCCTGGATAGCCTCCTGCTGCATCTGGGAGGCATGGAGCCTGTGCTGAGGGAGGATGGGGATATAAGGACAGTGTTACTGACATTCGGAGGCCGGGGCATTTATAAAAGTATCGAGTATAGTATCGACAGGCGCACCGGTTATATCACACGTATCCGGCAGGTGGTGAAGTCGGATCAGCTGTATGACCCTTCCGTGAGGAACAGGATAGAGGGAGAAATTCCTTATGCCGTCATTGACATGGATTTTTCCAATTACCGCAGCGGCGCATTTGGCGACAGGCAGCTGGATACTGCACAATATTTTAAAAAAGAAGGACAGCAGTATGTCTCTGTTGCGCCTTATGACGAATATAAAATCTTTTTGGGAGCACCTAACTTATAAAACCCTGATGCATGAAAAGGCATAACCTTATCGGATACATTCTTTCCCTTGTCCTGCTGTTGCCTGCGACGACGCGCTTATTTGCCGGCACGGGCAAGCCTATGCTACAGGTATTGGACGGAAGTCTGAATCAATTGAGCAAAGATTCATTCAACATTGTGCAGGACAGCCTGTTCTTCGACCCGACATACAACGGCAAGCTGGTGAAGCCCTACCTTACGCTGAACAGGGTGACATTCAGGATCAACGAGGTATCCAATGTCTACTTGCAGAGCGCCTTTTCGGCTACTGTACGGCTACATATCGCTATGACACAATCCGACGGCACTATTACGACGACAGACACGTCCCTTATCATCAACTATCGCGCAGACAGTATTTATACTAACCGGAGCTCGTATGCCTTCCGGAATGCGTATAAAGTGCAGATCACCGTATTGTCCGTCTCGACCAATGTGTCCTGGAATGTATGGCAGGCATTGGAGGTGGAGAATGAGATCAGACCTTTTCCCCTATTCAATTTTTCCTGCACCTCGGATGCCGTTCAGTCTGTCAGCGCCGCGAGTCTTCCTGCCTCTACGGGGTCCGATGAGCTGCCTGTCAGCTGGGGTAATGTCGCCAGCGCCGATGTATACGATGTGGAATGGATGTATGCGGACAGCACCGCCCTTGCCGCCGGGACCTATGGTTCTCCCGGAAGCCCCAGTGCAACCCTGTTGTTCGACAACAATGCCAGCAGGGTGACGGTGTCGGGGACTTCCTATAATATACCCTTATTTTATGATGGTTCAGGAACATTGTTCTTCCGGGTGAGGTCTGTGCAGCTGCTGGCCAGTGGGGGGAGGGCCGAATCGCACTGGAGTTCGGACTTCGGAGGCGGACTGGGCAGCTTTATCTTCAACGGTCATGAACGCAGTCTCAACTGGCAGGCTACCACCAGATACGAGGAAGATGGCAAGCGCAATACGGTGGTGGAGTATTATGATGGGACTTTCCGGAAAAGACAGATAGTTTCAAGGAACAATAGCACCGATACCATTCTCGTGCAGGAGTCGTATTACGACTACCAGGGCCGGTCCGTCATTAACGTAATGCCTTCACCCGGATTGAGCAGCGTCATTGCTTATGCGCAAAATTTCAATGTAGGGCTCAATGGCAATGCTTATGATAAGAATAATTTCGACAGCCTGGCCGACCCCTCTTCCTATTGTTCGGCCCCCGCGGATGCGATGAGCACGGACAGCGGCGCCGCCCGGTATTATTCGGCGAATAATCCTTCAAAGACCATCGGGTACAACCAATATATACCTGATGCCGGCGGCTATCCCTTTACCCAGACGGAATATACACCGGACAATACAAATCGCGTCAGCAGGCAGGGAGGAGTGGGACCTCTTTATCAACTGGGCGGCGGTCATGAGACCAAAACCACCTATGGCACTCCCGATCAGAAGGAACTGGACGCCTTGTTCGGCACCGAGGTAGGAGATCATTCGCATTATTATAAGGCGATGAGGCGGGATGCCAATGGACAATATCATCTCACTTACACGGATATGCATGGACGTACCATCGCAACAGCTTTGGCAGGTGCGCCTCCCGACAGCATCAAGCTCGATAAACTGGCCTCCAATATTGCGGTGCCCGTTACAGAAACGCTTTCCGACCAGGGGTCGACGGTCATCAAAGACCTGGTGATGGAAAGCAAGCGGGGACTGCTGGTGCCTATGGCTACCACGGATACCTTTACTTATATCTTAAATCCCGCCAGTCTGACGAAGAATGACTGCAACAACACGCCCGTCTGTTATGACTGTCTTTATGATCTGGAAATCACCATCACCGATGACTGTAATAATCAGAAGCTGGGAGGACAGCCATTCGATACGGTGGTGCATAATTTTTCCCTTGGTGCCATCGACACTACCTGCAACCCGGCAGCCGGATTCCAGTTCACCTTTACGAAATTCCTCCAGGAGGGAAGCTATGAGGTAACAAAAAAGCTGTCTGTCAGCCGGGCTGGTATGAACTATTACAGGGACAGCATCTTCCGGAAGAGGAATACCTGCCAGACAGCGACCACCATGATCAATACGCAAAAACTCCTGCAAGCCGCCATTATCCAATGTCAGCCCACCTGCCAGAGTTGCCGGGACAGTCTGGGCGACTGGTCTACTTTCCAGCAACGGTTTATGCAACGCAGCGGTATTCCGCCATCCGATTCGGCCAACTACCAGGATCAGGCTTATCAGGCTTATTTGCAGGCACAGGCGGATTGTAACACACTATGCGGTACGGTAAGTGAGTTCGACGACACCCGCAATGCAATGCTGCTTGACCTGACGCCTCCCAGCGGGCAATATGCCAATCCGGACAGCAGTAACGACATCTATTCTATTTTCTACACCAAGTATAATGGCTCCACTGTCGTGACGCCGCCGGATTATACGCAGGCCACCGGTTACCTCAACGGCGATGGGCAGCTGGATTCGGTGTACGATGAAGCCACCGGCAATACGGTGTTACCCGAGGACCTGAGCCCCACTGCCTTTACCCAGAAATTCAAGCTTTCCTGGGCAGAAGCATTGCTGCCTTATCACCCTGAGTATTGCAAGCTGGTACGTTACGAATCATTGCAGAACAGCTCATTGTGGGATACTCGCTTCGGCGGGGTAGATACTTACGCGGAAGCCCTGGCTAAAGGGTATCTCAACCCTACCGGCAATGGCGGCTCCCCCTTCAATAAATACAATGGCACATCGGGCCAGATCGACCCGGATCCCATCGACACCTGCGGCTGGTTCAACTTCAAGTCGCAGCTGGAGGCGCAACTGCAAGCCTATACCGCCACCGGCTCCAACGCCACTTCGAATCATCCCACGAGTATGTGGGCCTATGCTTCCGCCATGGTCACCTGCGGACAGACGAGCAGCGCCTGCTTTAACAGTAAAGCAAACAACGACAGCGCCTTCAACGCCAACATGTGCACCGGCGATCTGGATATGGCCTGGAGGAACTTCCGTCAATTATACCTGGATACCAAACGCAAGCTGATCAATGACCAGCTAAAAGCCGCGTGTAGTGTACCGTCCGCTGCTACGTTGGTAGCAGCTCATCGTACTCCTCACTTTAGTGATGGAGCGGAACTGCTGTCCGCCAATGGCGTCACATTGCCTACATCCGCAGGTGATACGACCACGGCAAAGAATCAGGGTGCGGCCAATGCCAGCGGCTACTATATCGACAACTGCACCACCTATGCCACCACCTGGTGGAAACAGCTGGCAGGATGTAATTTTACCAGCGCGGATTCCGCCATCATCGTTCCCCAGCTGATACAAGTTTGTGCGCAAGGGTCCGATGGCAACCATCCATTTGGCGCCAGCTCTGTCGCTCCGTCCAGCACTTATCGGTTCAGGGACTTCCGGGATGTATTGCAACATTACTCCGACAGCACTCACAAGCCCTATAACAACACCAACGCCTGTAACGCCTATCTGATCACTGATCCTCCGCCTTACGACAGGCCACGGCCATACAGCGACCTGCAGGTAAGGTCCACGCCCGACAGCTGCCAGTGTCATCGCATCACCAGCCTGTACGCGGCCTACCAGCTCAACAACCAGGGTTATGGCTCCTTCTCCGCCTATGTTAATGGATTGAACAATACGAGCATGAGCGAGTCCGACCTGCAGGCCCTGCGAACTATGTGTACGGCCCCCAGCGGCAGCAATTGTACTTATCTGGCAACACCCATCAACATACCTGCCCCCCTTCAGTGCGGCGGCGATCAGTCCTGTATCACCTGTGCGCAGATGGCGCAAACCTATTCCCAATTCCTGGAAGATAACCCCACCGCATGGCGGGTCACAGGCACCGACTCGGCCACCCTTCAGACGTATTATACTCTTTTCACCAACTATTTCAACACCAGGCTGGGGTATAAGAAGAACTATGCGGATTATATGGTTTTTTTGCAACAGTGCAGCATCCCATATCTGCAACCTGTGCTGGGCGCCAACATACTCCCCGGACCGGTGGTCCCGGCGTCCAACGGCACCGGCAACCCGGCCACCGTACAATGCAGCACATTGCAGACGCTGGTAAGCCAGTTCAATACGACGTTCCCGTCATTGGGAAGATTTAATCATGGCACGGTAAGGAGGAAGGCCACCTTCTATCCCTCGATAGAATATATGCTCACCTGCAGCTCACCCGGATCCAAGATCGTGCGACCCACCAGATGGGTCGGATCAGGATTGCGGAACCCATCGGATACCACCAACTGGTTCCGGGATACGATGACTTTTGTCAAGTTCGACTTCTCGCGGTTTGCGGGAAAGAGCACTCTGGACAGCGTACTGATGAAGATGTCTCCCGTGCTGACCAAGCCCTTCGATACACTGGTATTCTGGTGTAATATGGGTACGCTGTGGGATACGACCCTATCCTGCGGACAGCTGAGTCAGTCGTTCACTTCCAATACCCTATCCGTGAAGCCGCCCGGATATCAATACTTTACCTCAAAGGGACATCTCATGTATGCGTATACGCAGACCACGGCGCTCAGCAGGTTTATCGCGTCGTCTACTACCAATATCGGCCATATACTTACCAGCTTCCTGAATACCACGATACAATCCCATAATAGCGCCACATTCCTGGGTTCGACGGACAGCGTTGCCATGGCCGATCCGGAGGCGAAGCCGCATATGGATGTCTATTACAGGATGGATACCATCTTCCAGTGTAAGGACCTGGTGGCTGCCTGGTTCAATGCTCAGCTAAATACCAGCCTCAGCTATGACAGTCTGGCGTCGCTGTACCATTCCGTATGCGGTGGGACCTTCCCCATCGGCTGTACGCCTTACCTGGATACCCTGAAGCTATGCGGACGCGGCGAGGCGGTATTTCCCACCGTGACCCTGCCGCAGATCAATAGCTGTAGTGACAGCACTTTCTTCTCTGTCAGTAAAGGCACCGAGCTGTATAATGTCTATTCGGACTCTTTGAACAATGACTTCGATAGCAGCTATCGGACATTGTGTATGCAGGCATACAAATTCGAGAGCTTTACGGTGACGCATTCCGCCAACACCTACCATTACAACCTCTTCTACTACGACCAGGCCGGCAACCTTCTGAAGACGGTGTCGCCGGAGGGTGTACACCCCGTCACCCGCAGCAGCTGGCTGGATAGTGTACAGGTGGCCCGCAATGCGGGACAGGTGTTGATACCCGCACATACCCTTATCACACAGTATCGTTACAACAGCCTGGATATGGCGGTAGCGTCGATGACGCCGGATGCATCCATCACCCGAACATGGTATGACGGGCTGGCCCGGAAGGCGGTGGTACAGACCAGCCGTCAGCGGACAATCAGCGCGACAGAGAATGGAAGACAGTACACTTATACTATATATGACTTTTTAGGAAGGGTGGTAGAGGTAGGGCAGATCACCAATGCCACCACTACTCCCATGACCGACAGCATCTGCAAGGATCCCACGCTGCTCAGCGCCTGGCTGAATAATTCGGTGGGCGGCAAGTCCCAGATCACACAGTCGGTGTATGATCTTCCGTATACAGGCTTTACAGGGACTCCCATTGTCCAGCGCAATCTCCGCAACAGGGTGTCCTATGCCAGCTATACATCGGGCAATAACCCGGCCCAGTTCGATCAGGCCAGCTTCTTCACCTATGACATATTGGGTAATATAGATACGATATTACAGGATTATGGCAGCAGCCTCCTGGCGGTGTCTCAGAATGTAATGAACTTGAATGGATCCCGATGGAAGAAGATGTCCTATCAATTCGACCTGGCCAGCGGGAAGACGAACTCCGTCGCCTATCAAGCCGGGCAGGCGGACCAGATATATTACAGGTATACTTATGATGCGGACAATCGGTTGACCCTTTCGGAGAGCAGCACCGATAGCATCATCTGGGAAAAAGATGAGCGTATCCAGTACTATTTGCATGGACCACAAGCGAGAAGTGTATTCGGAGATCAGCTGGTGCAAGGCATCGATTATGCCTATACCCTCCAGGGATGGCTGAAAGGGGTCAATAGTACAGCGCTCAATGCAACCATCGACATGGGCGGGGATGGAAAGATCGGCGGCGTCAACCAATACGTGGCGAGGGACGCGGTGAGCTTCAGCCTCAATTATTTTAGTACGGACTATACTCCCATCAACAGCTCCGTACTGCCATTCCCGGGGTATAGCGCTTATCTCAATACTTCATACAAGCCCTTGTACAATGGCAATATCAGCAGCAGTACCGTCAACATCGCAGCATTCAATCAACCTCTCTTCTACAATTACACCTATGATCAGCTGAACAGGCTGACGGCCATGGATGCCTACGGCGGTCTGAACCAGTCCACCAATAGCTGGGCGGCGATGACACTGATGCAGGATTATAAGGAGAGGGCCGCCTATGACGAGAGCGGAAATATCCTTCGGTACCTGAGGAATGGTTTCGGTAGCAATCTCACGATGGACAGCCTTTCGTACAACTACAACCGGGATGCTCAAGGACACCTGGTGAACAACCTGCTGAACTATGTCCGTGACAGGGTGAACAACAGCACTTCGCACAGCGGTAATTATACTACGGACGTCGATGACCAGTCGGCAAACAACTATACTTATGACTCGTCGGGTGAATTGAAGTCGGATGCGGGCGCGGGGATCACCGCCATCACCTGGAATGCTTATGGAAAAATAACGGAGGTACAGCGAAATGCCACCGGTGCCAACCCCGTGACGGATATTCAATATGGATATGACGCCTCCGGCAATAGAATGAGCAAGAGGGTACAACTGAATACGGGCGCCATTACTTATACCTGGTATGTACGGGATATGAGTGGAAATGTAATGGCTATCTATACGGCGAAAGGGTCAGGTACTACCTATAGCGGCTACTCCCTCACCTTGACCGAGCAGGACATGTACGGTAGCAAACGGCTGGGGGACATTAGCCGGAACATCGATATGAAGGCGACTTACACGTCGGGCGGTATCATCACTACTCAGCGCGGCGCCAGGAATTATGAGCTGGCCAATCACCTGGGCAATGTGCTGACCACCATCACGGACAAGAAGCTCGGCGTCAGCGGTAATGGTACTACAGTGGATTATTATACGGCGGATGTCACCAGCGCAAATGACTATTACCCCTTCGGGATGCAACAACCCGGAAGAGGTTTGCAACCCGCCGGCTACCGGTATGGCTTCAACGGTAAGGAAAATGACAATGAGGTCAACGGGCCGGGTAACTGGCAAGATTACGGCATGAGAATGTATAATCCACAAATAGGCAGATTTATGAGAGAAGATCCCCTGACCAGCAAATATCCATATCTTACCCCGTATCAGTTTGCCAGCAATAGTCCCATTTCGGGGGTGGACAGGGATGGACTGGAGTGGGCTTATTATGATAAGGACAATAAACAGGTGGATATCACTCCGACAACTACCATGGAAGACAAAATGCGAATCGTGGGCGTCAAATGGGTAGGGTATGACGTGGATGCCAAAGGAAATAAAACACCTAAAAAAGGCTCTGTTCCCGTCGCCTATACATTTGGGAAAGAAGGGATGACCACCTCCGATGTCGATGCGCAGGGAAGACCTGAGCAGTGCTGGCAGAGCTATTCGAGCATGAGCACAGGAAGTGCGCATAATGATGAGCTGATAGGAACCTTGCATGAATCCATGAGGAGCGCAGCCAAAGAGTTCATCCTTAAAGCGAAATACAGGCTCGGGATGGACACAAAGATCGACTTCACCTATAGGTCCTGGCAGGTGCAGGACGAATTTTTCAGTCGCGGAAGGACCCAGGCCCAAATGGATGAGAAACTTAATAGATATCACATAACCAGGTGCCTTAGCTTCGATGCTCAGCCGAATAAAACACAAAACACCAAGGCGCCCGGATGGTGGAGTCCCCATCAGTACGGATTGGCTATGGATATCTATCCGGCAGTAAAAGGTAATTTTTCTTATGATGGAAGAAAACAGGCTTTTCTGGGTGCGATTGGGGAATTCTGTGGTTTGCATTGGGGAATATCATTTGGAGACCCACCACATTTTGAGGATTTGCACGGCAGGTCCTGGACTGGTAAACTAATTAACTTCCCTCTGGATGAAAATAATCTGATCGTCTTCCCCGAGGATTCGAGTGCAGCAAAGGCGGCAGGACATACCTTGCATTATGTGGATAAACACAAATAAAATATGGGAATATATCGTCTGGGATTCATAGTCGTACTATTTGTTTCCTGCAGGAATGCGGGTGGTGGAAGATCGCAGTCGGGTGATACGGTGAATATGGGAAAGCCCCGGGACACGATAGCTGTTCCGGGAGGCCGGGACACACCGGCCATCCAGCGCTCATTGGCTGGGCCGGAGGAGGATACCACCCCGCCGCAGGCGATAACATTAGCCAAACGCCCTCCGGGGCCGCCGGTGGATACTGTCCTCGACATCGACATCGACGATGTCAGCCTGGAGGGAAGTGATGTTAAGGCAAGTTATATCCGGGATACATTGCGCAGTGCCGAGTGGGAAATTATGGGCGAAACATTCCAGACGCTGCTGGTCTTCACTTTTTCCGGGGATGGCAAGGTGAAAGTGAAGGAGAGGACATCCAGATATAAAGTATCGATGGGTGATGTAAAGTCGAAAAAAGATATGAAGACCGATAGTGTCACCTACCAGATAGATACTAATGGCGTGCCCATGTCGGACAGGAAGAGGGGGCTCCCCACCGGAACTTTAATAAACATGTTCAGTGGATTCAAAAAAAATGTACCAATGATCTTAAAACCTTAGTTTATGATATCAATTAGACTTTATCTATTGCTGCTCACCGGCGCATGCCTGACCCTAACGCAGCCTGCTTTTTCCCAATCCATGACCAACACAGACCAGGTGATCACGCTGACCAATACCTGTATGCAGGCAGGGCTGTCATCCGGCACCTATAATCTGGAACTGAGCTATTATGACCTGGATCAGAATTTTACCAAAACTGTACCGTTCAGTAACGTCTCTGTAGTGGTCAGCGGTAACGTGATGACCATCACGGCGCCTCCGGGTAGTTTCCCTTCCGTGGATGTCAATGGATGGTGGTCACTGCCTGATGCCTACCCCGGGCAAATTACCTTGTCGCAGGGCACCAGCTCTACGCTCATGTTCTGGTTCCTAAACGACAATGGCACTACCGGATTCAATTGTATCGCTCTTCCCATTATATTCGGCAGCTTTAGCTCATTTCCGTGGGGATCGAATGCCATCATGCTGAACTGGTCGACGGAACAAGAAGATAACTCGACCTTTATTGAGATATGGCGATCGCCCACCGACAGCGCGCATTCCTTTTATAAGGTCGGACAGGTCCCCGCGGCGGGAAACAGCCACAGCCAGGTCTTCTATCATTATATGGACTCGAACCTGGATACGAGAAATTACTATTATCTGAAGGCATTGAGCTCGGATGGGTCAGGCCCCTTCTATTCGGATACTATCTCGTGGCGATGTGACGCCTGCCATTATACCCCACCCGCACAGGTGAACTGTCCTGACAGCATCATCGGGCCAGACCAGATCTGCGCGCTGGAGACGCCCATATCCTATCATCTTTCCGACACTATACCCAATTACAGCACCATCGTGTGGAATGTAGACAATCCGGCATCGGCCAAGGTAAAATATACAAATGATCCTACCCAGGTGAATCTATTGAGGACCAATGTGCCGGGTATGGTGACCTTGTCGGCAACCATGAGCGGCTGCACCAATGTCATTACCAGGACAGTCCGTGTAGGACCTCCTGATCCGCTGATCGAGGAACTCGATTTATGTCCCTCAAGAATAATTCTTTTGGATACGACTTATGCTGACGCCAACACCTGGACCTGGAAGGTAAGAAATGACAGCACCGGCGTGACAACTATTTCTCATGCGCCCAGTGTAAATATACTTGTCAACCGCCACCTGAATACATGGACCGTTACGCACACGTACACCAGCGACTGTGGTACCAGCGACTCCGTTGTCATGGTCGTTGGCTGTGGAGGTGCTTCGGGCTTTGCCGCCGGGAGTCTTTCCGCTGAGAGCGTTACTTTGGTGAAACTGTCGCCCAATCCAAGCAATGGTTTGGTAGGGGTGAGCCTGGAGGACGGCACCGTTCGACATAAGATGTACCAGGTCAGGGTAGTGGATGGTCAGGGTGTCGCAAGGAAGATGGTCGTCTATCCGGGTGTGGAGAGTGCATCGCTGGACCTCAGCGGGCTTACCAGTGGTATTTACACAGTGCAGGTATTTGATAATAAGACCTGGAGATCCAGTCAGGTAGTGCTGACAAAATAAATAATACGAGATAAAACCTATTTTATGAATAAAGCAGTATTGCTGCTCGCCGTCCTTTTCCCGGGACTGATGCAGACTGGTTTTTCCCAAGCCATATCCAATACGGACAACGTCATTACGTTGAACAATACCTGTCTCAACGGCGGCGTGTCCAACGGCACCTACAATCTGGAGCTGAACTATTTCGATCTGGATGCTTTTGCTTCCCAAACCTTGACGATCAACGGGGTGTCTGTGGTCGTAAGCAATGGCGTGATGACCATTACGGCGCCCGGCGGCAGTTTTCCTTCCGCCAATACCAGGGGGTGGTCGCTGCCTGATGCGTGGCCCGGACATATCAAGCTGACATCGGGTAGTTTCATCGGGTATATGGAATTTTTTGGCCAGCCGGACGGCACCGTCGGAATCAATTGCATCCCTCTGCCTGTCTATTTCAACAGCTTCTCGGGTATGCTTTCCGGTGCTTCGGTAGTGCTCAACTGGCAAACAGGACTGGAGTCGGGCAGTACGGCCTTCGAGATCTATCGTTCTTCCACGGGTAGTAACTATTATAAGATCGGACAGGTGATGGCCACAGGGGTCAGCAATTCGAACTACAGCTTTACGGATGCCAATCCCGATGCCACGAACTACTATTACCTGAAGGAGCTGAAAAGCGGCTTGCCGGCTATTTTTACCACTATCGTCGTGGTCAATTGTCCGAGTTGCCATTATACGCCACCGACACCTGTGCTTTGCAGCTATACGATCAGCGGGCCCGACCATATCTGTAACCTCGAATCACCGGCCGTATATACGCTTTCTTCTTCTGTACCCAATTTCAATACCATCAGCTGGAGCATAGATCAATCGGCCGCGGTGTTGAGGACGTACCCGGCATTTGACAGGGGACAGGTGACGCTGCTGAAGAAGAATGGAGCGGCTGGTTTGACCCTTACGGCTACGCTCAGCGGATGTACCAATCCCATCACAAAACTCATCGCCGTGGGAACACCTACGCCTGTCATTACGGCGACGATCAACTTCTGCCCTCATCTGGATGCTACCATGAGCAATGCGCCGGGCGCCACGAGCTATGAATGGTGGCTTACGGACGAAAATACAGATAACATTACTGACTATCCCGGGTCGGGTATTTCCAAAGGGTTCTTGTTGACGAGCAGCGATGTATATGATGTGGAGGGCGCTTATACCAATGCCTGCGGGACCAGCGCCCAGGCATATGCATACGGCTACCAGTGCGGCGGGTCTTTCAGCGCCGCCAGCGGCTCTTTGATCAACGTGTCACCCAATCCGAGCAGGGGAATGGTAAACATTGGGTTTGCCAAAAACCCGGCCAGCCCGGCCAGTTCGAAAGTTGCCGCCGCTGCCGGCCAACGAAAGATCTACCAGATCCGGGTAATGGATGCGCAGGGAGTCGTTCGAAAGACCTTTAGCTATTCCGGAGGGGTAGAAAATGTATCTGTCGACCTTAGCAGTCTCAATGGCGGCATTTATACCATACAGGTGTTCGACAACAAATCCTGGAAGTCCGGTCAGGTGTTATTGACAAAATAAAATGTCTGTTATGACAAAGATCAACCTTTTCCTATTGACGGTGTTGTGCCTGGCGCTGACGATGCCAGGCCTTTCCCAGAGCATGTCCAATACAGACAATGTGATCACGTTGAACAACACCTGCCTCAATGCCGGCGTGTCCAACGGCACTTACAATCTGGAGCTGAATTACTATGATACTGATATCTTCGCGTCCCAAACAGTGACGATCAATGGAGTGTCTGTGGCTGTCAGCGGAGGTGTGATGACCATTACGGCGCCCGGCGGCAGTTTCCCGTCCACCAACATCAAAGGATGGTCGCTGCCTGATGCGTGGCCAGGGCATATCAAGCTGACATCGGGTAGTTTCATCGGGTATATGGACTTTTTTGGCCTGCCGGACGGCACTGTAGGATTCAATTGCATAGCGCTGCCTGTTTATTTCAACAGCTTCACGGGGTCGCTGTCTGGTTCTTCGGTAGCGCTCAACTGGCAAACAGGACTTGAGTCGAACAGTACGGCTTTCGAGATCTATCGCTCATCCACGGGCGGCGACTATTATAAGATCGGGCAGGTGGCGGCCACGGGTATCAGCAACTCGAGCTATGGCTTTACGGATGCTAATCCGGACGCCATAAACTATTATTATCTGAAGGAGCTGAGAAGTGGCGGTCTTCCTGCTCTTTTTACCACTATCGTCGTGGTTCATTGTTCGAGTTGTCATTACACGCCTCCTACGCAGGTGAATTGCAATATATCCATCAATGGGCCGGATCATATTTGTAACCTGGAAACACCTACCGTGTATACTCTTTCTTCTCCTGTGCCCAATTACAGTACCATCACCTGGAGCATAGATCAACCATCGGCTGCGGTGTTGAGGACCTATCCGGCGTTCGACAGAGGGCAGGTGACCCTGCTGAAGAAGAATGGTCAGGCCGGTGTCACCTTATACGCTACCCTCAGCGGTTGCTGGAATACCATTAGTAAGGTCATAGCGCTGGGTACGCCGGCTACTTCCATCAGCACGGATCTGCGGTGTCCTTTTGTGGATGCCTCGGCCGGCAACGCCCCTGGCTCTATAAGCTTTGCCTGGTATCTGTATGATAATAATACGGGCAGTACGTCCAATGATCCGGATAATACCAGTCTCTATACCGGATTTCTCGGCTCAGGGGACAGCTATAATGTTGGCGTTTCCTATACCAACGGCTGTGGTACGAGCAATATCGCCTGGGCGTATGGATTGCAATGTGACGGCGGTGGCCCCATTGGCGGCGGCGGCATCGATAATGGGTTCGTCGTCTCGCCCAATCCCAGCAGCGGCGCCGTAACGATAGACCTGTCTTCATCCTCTGTCAAACCTGCTATAGATGCAAAAGGTCGTACGAAAACGCCGGCGGGTCTGGCAGGCGTTTATAGAGTGCGGGTGGTGGATGCGTTGGGCGTGGTGCGGAGACTGATCAGCTATCATGGCGAGACGAAGGTGACTCTTGATCTTAGCGGACTTGCCAAGGGTGTATATACCGTGCAGGTGTTCGACAACAAGACCTGGCATTCCAGCAAAGTGATATTGGTTAAATAAAATTTTGCCTATGAGGCGTTATTTTTTGATGGGGTTCTTGCTGATGGCATTATTTTATGCCCGGGGGCAGGATGGGGGTTATATACAGCCACCTGCTCTGGCAATGCATTTTGTCTTCAACGATTTTGTCCCTGTGACAACTTCGCGGGGAGCTTCTTTTCATGAGACAAAGGCCGGGCTGGCGGCGAGCTATATCAAGGGTCTTGATCGCCGTATCGATGTCATGGGCACAATAGCAGGGTCCATATTGCAATTTCCCTTTCGAAAAGGGGGAATGGACGGGCGGGAGCTGCTTCTGCTGGAGGGGGATGTGTCCATACGTTGCAAGCTATTGCCTTGTTATTATTGGCTGTCCCCTTATGTCCATATTGGAGCGGGTCTATCGGATTATCAGGGCAATGTAGGCGTGCTGGCGCCGATGGGTATAGGTACACAGGTGAACCTGAACCCATTCACCTTTTTGTTGCTGGATGCGCAATACCGGGCGGCGCTGACGCAACAGCAAACCGGGCATTTTTTTTACAGCCTTGGTTTGGGAGGGATCATACGCAAGAAAAAGACATCTGTGGTACGAAAGACAGTACCGGCGCCTGTGTTGACGGTAGGCGCATTGGTGGAGAGAAAGAGCTCTTCTTCCGACAGCGATGGAGATGGTATACCTGATGATAAAGATAAATGTCCGCTGACGCCCGGCTGGGCCGCTTATGACGGGTGTCCCCCTCCGTCCGGTGGAGATATGGTGGTTCGATCCGGGGATACCGCCTGGAGTATTGCCGACAGACTGCGTGCTGCCGCGGGGCGGGTTTATTTCGCCACGGGGAAATATGTCTTGCTGCCCGCCTCGTTCCCGGCGTTGGATGAGGTAGTGGGTATGTTGAAAGAAATCCCTTCTTTAAAGATCGAGATACAAGGACATACGGACAGTGTGGGCGTGGCGGGCGACAATCTTCTGTTGAGCCAGCGGCGTGCAGAAGCTGTAATGAAGTATTTGACAAGGAAGGGAGCTATAGATGAACAGCGGCTAAAAGCCTTTGGTTACGGACCCATGCGGCCCATCGCCACCAATACAACGGAAGAAGGCCGGGCGCTGAACAGAAGGGTGGAATTCAGGATAGCCAATAATTGAACCATTATACTATTCACACGTAAAACCTTTGATCATGAAAACAATTCGACTTTACCATGCATTAATGACCTTCTTAAGCCTGGCGCTGACCTTGCCTGGCTTTTCCCAATCTATGTCCAATACGGACAATATGATCACGCTGACCAATACCTGTCTCAATGCCGGCGTGGCTAACGGCACCTATAACCTGGAACTGCAGTATTATGACAATGACGCCTTTACTACTAAAACAGTGACGTATAACGGCGTCGGTGTGTCTGTCGTCAATGGTGTGATGACCATTACGGCTCCGCCGAACAGCTTCCCCGCTGTGTCCAACAACGGATGGTGGTCGTTGCCCGATGCCTGGCCGGGCCATATCAAGCTGACATCGGGCTCCTTCGTCGTATTTTTGGACTGGTACCAGAACCCGGATGGCACCCTTGGGATCAATTGCATACCGCTGCCCGTATGGTTCAGCAGCTTCACCGTCACGGGTGGTAACTTCCAGGCCACGCTGAACTGGACGACGGATATGGAACAGAATTCGACCTATATCGAGATATGGCGCGCGACTACCAATTCCGCCAGCGCCTTTTACAAGATCGGGCAGGTGACGGCACAGGGCAACAGCAGCATTCAGCATAGTTATACTTTTACTGACCCGCATCCTTGTTCTTCTAACTATTATTATCTGAAAATGCTGAACAGCCAGGGAACGCCTCCTATCTTCTCCAACACGGTGCCCTTCACCTGTTCCGGCTGCAGCTGTACCCTTCCATCACCAGTGTACTGCAATTATACCATCAATGGCCCCGATCATGTATGCAACCTGGAGACTCCCACGGCTTTTAGTCTTTCTACGTCGATACCAAACTACAGCACTATCTCCTGGAGCGTGGATGTGCCTTCGGCGGTGAGCCTGCAGACCTATCCGAATTTCGACAAGACAAAAGTGACCCTGCTGAAAAAGAATACGACCGCGGCCGTCACGTTACAGGCTTCTCTCAGCGGCTGTACGAATGTCATTACCAAAGTCATAGCCATGGGCGCCCCCATGCCGGATATCACTTCGGACCAGGAATGCCCGGATATCGTGTGCTGGCCTGCATCCGCGCCGGGCGCCACCAGCTATTTATGGCAGCTGACGGATGTGGTAAGAGTGAGGCAGACCTTCTCGACGGGATCTTCTTTCTCGGCCTACATTGGCGATGGCAGCCTATACGATGTGGGGTTGCAGTACACCAACGCCTGTGGTACGAGCCCCTGGTATACGGTGGGTAATTTATATTGCGAGCCGGGTCAAAGCCAGTCCATACGGGGCGGAACGATCAACGGTTCGATCAACCCGATCAGTATCGCCAACCCGGGATCGGTGGTATGGCCCAATCCAACCAGCGGAGTGATGACTGTCATGCTGCCCGTGGTGGCCACGGCTACCCAGACGGCACAGCCGAAAATATACCAGCTAAGAGTGATGGATCTGCAAGGTATTCAGCAAAAGAACTTTAGCTATCCGGGCGGGGTCGATAAAGCCTCTGTGAATATTACCGGTCTGGCTGCGGGAATATATATGATACAAATATTCGATAACCAACGGTGGGTTACGAAACGGGTGATATTGACAAAATAAATGGCAGTACCTTTGTGGCATGTCCGCCACACCTCGTTTCATAGCTCATTTCGACCTGGATGCATTTTTTGTTTCCGTCGAATGTCTGCTCGATCCTTCTTTGAAGGGCATCCCCTTATTGGTGGGGGGGCATAGTGAGCGGGGTGTGGTGGCGGCCTGTAGCTATGAAGCGCGCAAGTATGGGATCCATTCCGCCATGCCGATGAAGCGGGCCCTGCAGCTTTGTCCGCATGCCACGGTGGTAGGCAATGCCCGGGGCGAGTATACCAAGTACTCGCGTATCGTGACGGAGATCATCGCCTCGAAGGCGCCTCTTTTCGAGAAAGCAAGCATCGACGAGTTTTACCTGGACCTGACGGGGATGAACCGATTTTTCGACCCGTATCAATGGACCATCGAGCTGCGGGAGGCGATCATTTCGGAGACGAAGCTGCCTATCTCTTTTGCCCTGGCCTCCAATAAAATGGTGGCCAAGATAGCCACGAACGAGGCCAAGCCAAACGGCTATCTTCATGTCCCTGCGGGCAGCGAGCGGGAGTACCTTGCGCCACTGGGGGTCAATAAGATCCCGGGGGTGGGGGAAAATATGTACAAGAGCCTTCTGGAGATGGGTATCAAGACCATCCGGGATCTGAGCCTCGTGCCGGCGCCGGAATTGGAGCATAGATTTGGTAAGTATGGTCTCGACCTCTATAGTAAGTCTCGTGGGGTTCACGAGGGCGAGGTTGTACCCTATTATGAGGCGAAGTCCATCTCCACGGAAAATACCTTCGAGGAGAACAAGACGGATATGGACTTCCTCATGGCGGAGCTGGTGCGGATGACGGAAAGGGTGGCTTATGAGCTGCGGCAGGATAATAAGACGGCGGGCTGTATTGCCGTCAAGATCCGTTATCCTGATTTCGAGACCACCTCCCGGCAGACGACCATTCCCTATACTTTTTATGATGATGAGCTGATCGCGAAGGCTAAAGAATTATTTCACAAACTGTACCGGGTAGGGCAGCCTATCCGGCTGCTGGGAGTGCGGCTTAGCGAGCTGACGGGGGAGGCCATGCAAACCAATCTTTTCCAGGATATGGGGAAGAAGATACAGCTGTATAAGGCCATCGATGACGTCAAGAACCGATGGGGTAAATATTCTATCGTCAAGGCGGGAGGTATCGAGGGGACGAATGCACCGGAAGCTACTACAGGGGGGATAGAGGGTAAGCGAGCGAACGCGAAGCTTACGACCGAGCCCGAGCGTGACGAAGCAGCTCGGGCGAAGGTCTGGATCGAGCAGCGACAGCGGACAAGAGAGGAGGGAGGGCATATTTCCAGGGCTGCGTTGAAGAAGCAGGATAAGAAGAGGCCGGGTGACGAGGGGTCGTCCCGTATTGATAATTAACAATTTATGAATGTCGAGGAAAATTTTACACTTAAAGTCTACCTCATTGATAGGGAATTAATATCTTCGTGATCCGGCGGGAATGAAACGGAATCCTCCGTATTCCCGGCGGGCCTTTTGTTTAACTTCAAATTATTGTTTTATGAGTTTACGTTTAGGGGATAAAGCTCCCAATTTCAAGGCCAAGACATCTATTGGCGAGATCGACTTTTACGAATTTCTGGGTGATTCCTGGGGGATCCTCTTTTCTCACCCTGCCGACTATACACCTGTCTGTACTACCGAATTGGGAAGAACAGCCGCGCTAAAGGACGAGTTTGCCAAGCGTGGCGTAAAGGTCCTTGCTCTGAGCGTAGACCCCGTCGACAAGCATTTAGGTTGGATCAACGACATCAACGAGACCCAAAAGGTGAGCGTTCAGTTCCCCATCATCGCCGACGAAGACCGCAAGGTGAGCACGCTGTATGAGTTCATTCATCCGAATGCTTCCGCTACGGCTACTGTACGCAGCCTGGTCATCATCGGACCGGACAAGCTGGTTAAGCTGATCATTACGTATCCCGCCTCCACAGGCCGTAACTTCAACGAAGTGCTGCGTGTCTTGGACAGCCTGCAGCTGACGGCTAACCACAGCGTGGCTACGCCTGCCGACTGGAAGGAAGGCGAGGATGTGATCGTTGTTCCTTCTATCAGCACGGAAGATGCGCAGAAGAAGTTCCCGAAAGGGGTGAAGGTGATCAAGCCTTATCTGCGTTATACGCCGCAGCCGAATAAATGAGGCGAATAGCGGCGTATCGGCCGAAGGCCAATCATTAGACGTTGCCGGAGGAGGCATATTTTTCAGACAGGCCGACGACAGCAACACACGCCGCAGCCGAATAAGTAGAGAATTGAATAGGTTTTTATAGGAACGGGTCAGCGTATGCTGGCCCGTTCTGCTTTACAGACGGGCATGTTGCCAGTGGGGGCCTGTATATTTGCCGACATTGTCCTTATAGATCAGCCATTTATTATCCATTACCTGGATAAGGGGGTTGCCCATCAGATCAGTGATATTCGCGTTGATGTTAAAATGCCGGCCGATGGCCTCGATCCGGAGTGGAGGTGGATTTACATTGACAAAAGGCGTGACCCTAATAGTCAATAGGACCCTTTGGCATCGAGCAGGCATAATCAATTTCTATTGGATTCGAATTCATAGCATCGAAGGCAATCGGGGTAAATATTGTGAGCGATGGTACTGGCAGCGTCACCGGCAGACCAAACTGGTTGTATGCGGGAACCTGCCCCTGTACGGCGCCGGGGTCGATGGCGATGAGATTATTAAGGCTGAAGTCTTTGTAGGTGAATTGAAAGACATGGCTCGTGCGATAGGGGTTTATCATGTGATCATAGGTCGTGCCCTCCGGATAGGTTGTACCCTGTGGATTGGGGACTTCCAGATTGCCATTGGCGTCATATGTATATTCCGACTGGAGCTGCGGTGGTTGGTGTGGATCGTCGAGATTATAGGTTTTTATGATCCTACCTCTATTGTCCAACAAATGGGCCTCGATGTGTGCGTCAAAGGCATCTTTGTAAATGGGTGGAAATTCGGGGCTGTCATAGTTTATAATGGTATCCGTCACCCAATTGGGTCTTGGATAGGCGTATTTGTGATAGACTATCGATCCTGTGGGCGTGCCTAGTGGCGGAGGCAAGGTAATATAGTAGGCGATGAGCCTATCGTGGTTGTCATATCGCCAATGCTGGTCCTGGCTGTTGCGGGTGATGCTTCTATCGAGCATGTCGATGGGGTCGCCTTTTGCATTATAGAAAAAGGTCAACGTATCCACATAGCCCGGATAGGCAAAATAGCCCGCGCCTCGTATGTGCGTGGGCCGGCAAAATGAGATGTGATCATCCGGATGACTGTGGATATAGTCATACGCCTTTTTACAGGAGCTTCCTGCAAATAGGATAATACAGGCACTTATAGTGCATACACGTATTCTTCTCATAGTAAATGGTTTACTGAGTCAGGGGCAGGGGTAAGCAGGAGTATTCAGGTTGGAAGGCAGATAAATACCGGGAGATTATAGATTAAAGGTACAGTGGGAATCGATATTTCCAGCTGTCATTAACCAAATACCGTGATTTCACGGGTGCCTGCTTTGTCCATGCCGTGAAACTTTCCTATATTCATCAGCACAATATCGACTGAAAATGAGAAAACAACTGCTTTTATGGCTGCTGGCTGCATTATTCATGCCCGGCGCCCTTCTTGCTCAAAAGACCATTATTTACTGTGGCAGGCTCATCGATCCGGCCTCTCTGCAGGTGAAGACGGAGATGTCCATAATCATCACGGGCAATACGATCACGGATGTTCAAAAAGGATATGTGTCCGCGGCTGCGGGTGACAAGGTCATCGACCTGAAGGGCCGTACGGTGATGCCGGGGCTGATCGACGCCCATGTGCATCTGGAAGAGGAGACGAGCCCGAATGCGCAGCTTAAAAGGTTTACGTTGAACGAGGCCGATGCGGCTTTTCAATCCACGGTATATGCGAAGACCACGTTGATGGCGGGTTTTACCACAGTGAGGGATTTGGGTGGCAGCGGGGTCAATATTTCCCTGCGTAATGCCATCCGTCAGGGCACGGTGGCCGGACCCCGCATGTATACTGCCGGAAAAATCATTTCTTCTACGGGCGGGCATGGTGACCCCACCCATGGATGGCGTAGGGGATTGGAGGCCACCGACGAGACGGCCCTTACCGTGGCGGATGGAAAAGACGCCTGTATCAAGGCGGTGCGACAGATGTATAAGGAAGGGGCCGACCTCATCAAGATCACGGCCAGCGGCGGTGTGTTGAGCCTGGAGAAGGATGGTACCGGTCCGCAATTCTCGGAAGAAGAGATCCGCGCCATCGTGGAGACGGCTAAGGATTATGGGATGCGGGTAGCCGCGCATGCGCATGGGGCGGAGGCGATGAAGCGGGCCATCCGGGCCGGTGTGACTTCCATCGAACACGGTACGCTGATGGATGACGAGGCCATCAGTCTGTTCAAGCAGCATGGCGTCTGGTATGTGCCGACCATTATCGCGGGCAAGTCGGTGTCCGACTCGGCCAGGCTGCATCCTACGTATTTCCCGGCCGTCATTGCCGGCAAGGCGCTCAGCATCGGGCCTATGATACAAAATACCTTTGCGAAGGCATACAAGGCGGGTGTGAAGATAGCCTTTGGTACGGATGCGGGCGTCTATGCGCATGGCAAGAACTGGATCGAATTCGTCTATATGACGGAGGCGGGCATGCCGCCGTTGGAAGCTATCAAATGCGCCACGCTGAATGCGGCGGAGCTCATCGGGGTGAATGATAAGTTGGGCAGCATCGAGAAGGGCAAGTTCGCGGATATCGTAGCGGTAGAAGGTGATCCTACGCAGGATATTCACGCCATGGGGAATATGAAGTTTGTCATGAAGGATGGGGTGGTGTATAAGAACGAGTAGATCACTCCGTTTTATGGTAAGAATACTGTTATATATTTTCCTGGGTATCTGGACATGTATGGTCCGGGCGCAGGCGCCGGTGAAGTATATCGGGGAGCTGGTGGTGGGGAAGGAATTTCGCCTGAGCAGATGGCAAAAATTGCCGAGATAAAAGAAGCTGTATCCCCTATCGAGAGCGGCTGGTCCGATGTCCGGCGTAAAATGAACGGTTATAAAGAGCGGCATATGCTGCAGCATGTTGTCTTTGAAAAGTACGCCTGTTATATGGAAGCAAATAGTTTATGAGATCTATAGCATTAGTTTTATTGATAGTCCTGGCTGTTGGTTGTGGGGGTCATCCTGCCGGAGAGACAAAGAAAGACAGTCTGGCAAAGGAGCCTGTGTCAGGCCATTCTCCGGATAGTTCGGGTAGCAGACTGACGGTGGCAAAGATATCTGCGGACACCAGTGAAGAAAATCCGGAACCCAGTCTTGCCGAGATCTACAATGAATGCATAGCGGAATACGATCACACGGTGGACATTGACTCCGTGTTCAAGATGGATGGAGATGTGATGGAAGTGAGACTCCATCATTATTGTCTGAAGGACAGCACTATCCGGCTGCCCAAAGTCTATCTCGATATATATAAGCTGGACAGTTTTGTTACCCACAATTTCGAGACGCAGCTGCAGGTAAGGAGGAATGGCGCTGTCATCCTGGAAAAGATAGTACGGAAGAAAGATTTCGAACCGTTGCTGTATGGTTATCTAAAGTCGTATGCAGTATTGTATTCTCCGAATGTAAATATAAATAAAGACACCGTGGTGTTGGGCTACAGCATTTCTATTCCATTGACAGATGTGGGCATCGGCGTTCGTATGCTGGTGGATAAAGAGGGAAAGGTCAGCTATAGGGACCATTGATGGCTATCCCTTCCACTTCCTCAGCTGCTGCAACAACGCCCGCATATCCTTTGGCAGCGGGGCTTCGAATGTATGGTATTCGCCTTGCTGATCCTGGAAATGCAGGAGCTGGGAATGCAATGCCAGCCGGTGAAGGATGGGACGTTCCTGTTCTTCGTCCTTGCTGAGCTTGTAGTTCCGTTTGAAGGAAGAGATAAAGACGGGGCGACCGTCCCCATACGTGTCATCGCAGACGATGGGATGACCCAGGGCTTGCATGTGGACGCGGATCTGATGTGTGCGGCCGGTGTGGATCCTGAACTGCACCAGGGAATAAAGACCCAGCTCTTCCAGCACTTCATAGTCGGTGAGGGAAGTCTTGCCTCTTTTGTTGATGACCATTACGCCGGGGCGGGTGGGGTGTTCCATGATGGGCTGGTCTATACTGCCCTTGGGTTGTGCCAGGGCGCCTTGTACGATGCCGGCGTAGATCTTTTCCACGGCGCGTTCTTCGAATACTTTCGACAAATACTGGTGGGTGGTTTCGTCCCTGGCAAAGACGATGATGCCGCTGGTGTCGCGGTCCAGGCGATGGACAGTGAAGATGTTGCCGTACTTTTCTTTTAGCCAGCTTTTGAGGGAGGGGTCTTTGCCTTCCCTGTCGGGGATGCTGAGCAATCCGGCGGGTTTGTTGAGGACAATAAACCGATCGTTCTCGAATATGATCTCGGGCTTGTTATGCATGGGTGACGGGATTAATGAGGGCGCCGACGGCCGGACGCTTGTTGTGATTTGGCTTTTGACTTTATGTAGGAGCCGGAGGATTTACGACCACGGAGACCGCCATTGGGCATGGGAGGTTTTTTAGAGTTCGTGTCGGACTTTTCGGGCCGGCCTGCCGGCTTTTCGAAGCGGCCTGCCGAGTGAGGTTTCTTCGGACCCGCCGGGCTGTTGGGACCTGTCCGTTTGAATTTTTTAGCGACGGGGCCTTTCGGGGCGGCCGGCCGGGCCGGTGCCGGAGTATCGATCTCTTCGCCTTCGTCGGCCTTTGCTTTGGGCGCGGCGAGCGAGCCTCTGAAGGAGGAGTTCAAATATTTCAGGATACGAATCTCTTTTTCGGTGAGCAGCCGCCAATGTCCGCGTTGCACATTCTTCTTGGTCAGACCTGCGTACATCACTCTGTCGAGTCCTTTTACATCATAGCCGAGGTGTTCGAAGATGCGGCGGACGATGCGATTGCGTCCGCTGTGTATTTCCAGCCCTATCTGGGTTTTATCTCTCGCATCCGCATAAGCCACCACGTCCACATAAGCCAGGCCGTCCTCGAGCGTCACGCCGCTGGCTATTTTGTCAAAGTCCGCTTTGGTCAGGGGCTTGTCCAGGGCGACATGATAGATCTTTTTTATTTCGTGTTTGGGGTGAGCCAGTTTCTGAGCCAGATCGCCATCGTTGGTCAGGAGCAGTACGCCGGAGGTGTTGCGGTCCAGGCGTCCGACGGGGAAGACCCTTTCGGGTGTGGCCTGACGGATGAGATCGAGTACGGTCTTGCGTCCTTGCGGATCGTCGGTGGTAGTGATATAGTCCTTTGGTTTGTTCAGGAGTATATAGACAAAGTTGCGGGATATGGTGACCTTTTTGCCATTGACCTTGACGAGGTCGTCGGGTGAGACCTTGGTGCCGGGCTCGGTGACGAGCTGACCGTTGACCAGCACTTTCCCCTGACGGATGAGTTCGGCGGCATCGCGGCGGGAGCAGAGGCCGCCATGAGCGATGTATTTGTTCAGGGGCATGGCGTTGGGGTCGGTGGAGGCTGTCCTGGAGACGGGGGTGGTGACTTTTGATCCCGGGGCGGACCCACTGGCGGGGGCGTCCTTTAATGTAAGCGTGGGAGGCTTTTTCTTGCCCGGAAGCTTTTTAAAGCGCGCTTCGGCGGCCAGGTCGCGGGCCTTTCTTTTCTCTTCGAAATGACGTTCGATGGCTTCTTTTCTCTCTTTCTTGGCCGCCTTCTTTTCCTGGCGGAAGCCTTCCTTGATGGCAGCATTGCTCTTTTTGTTATAGAACTTGCTGAAGTTATCCGTTTTTCGCTTCATGCGTTGGGGGATTTGCTGTTTTACAACAGTAATGATGATAAACGGCAAAGATACGAAATCTGGGGTCCCGGAAGAATGAAAAAGCCCCGGATCGCTCCGGGGCTTGCTGGGTGTATCGTATAACCATTCGTACAACGCTGTGTTATATATATGACCAGGCGTGAGAAGGAAGGTTTAACGCGTGATGGAATCAAGGTATTTGATGTGATAGATCAATTGAGTCTGAACGGGTTGCCCATGAAAGGCAGCGGGGATCCACTGGCCGCTGGTCTTTTTTAGGAGGTCGACCACGGTGGCGTCGAAGTCCGGGATGATGCTGCTCAGTACCTTGACGTTCTCGACCGTGCCTTGTTTGGTGATGATATAGGAGGCTTCGAAGTAGCTGGCCTTGCGGATCTCGTAGACGCTCATTGCCTTATGTATATATCCTTCGAGCGAGCCCTTTTTCCATCGTGGTGTTACGTACCAGGTGCCTTTGTATACGGGCTCGTTGTTGAATTCTCCTACCTGGATGAGACGGGCTGAATCCCGGACCAGGTATTCTTCCGCGCAAAGTTTTATTTTACTGTATTCGGGCTGGGTGAGGGTCAGGGTGGAGTCCGTGAGCTCTTCTATCTCCCAGCTGCCGAAACCAAGGGTGAGCTTGTTGCCGTCCAGGGACCAGTCATAAGATGCGCCGTCCCAGTTGGGGGTGAAGCTGATAATAGCATTCTTTTTGAGAAAGGTGTAGCGGGTGTAGGTTGTGTCTGGCACTTGCCGACCATCCGGCAGGCTGTATAAGCCTGTCTTTATCCAGGACTTTTGCAGGAGCTGTTTCTTCTGGCCGTATAGGATGACGGGTGAGGTGAGGGTCAGGGCTAGGACCAGGACAAGGTAGCGTGGCATTTTTCCACAATATAAAAAAAGGCCGGCTAATTTAGCCGGCCTTGAGAGATCATTCGGGTAGTGGAAGAGTAGGTGGGTCCGCCTGACAAACGAGCGCTCAGATAGCGGTGACTTTTCCGCCATCGGCGCCGTCATTCTCCATGGCATGGCGGCCTCTGTCCCATCCGGGGCGTCCGCCAGGGCCTTCGTGGCCAAAGCCACGTCTGTGTGACATCTCTTCGAATTTGCTGAACTGTTCGGGTGTGAGGACGGATTTGAAGACATCCTTACGCCGGGCCATCAGTCCTTTCATCTGCTCCATCTTTTGCTGGGGCAGGAGGTTATCATTATCGTGAATGGCTTTTACCTGTGTGTGCAGATCGGCCTGGCCTGCCTTGATCTTTGCCACCTGGTCGTCGCTGAGGTTCAGATGAAGCTTGAGTCTTTCCATCCGGGCGGCTTCGGCTACCTGTCTGTTCTCTTCCATCATTTTCTTACGGCGGGCCTGTTGATCCTTTTGCTGAGGGGTGAGCAGCGCTTCCATTTTGCTGCGTCGGTCCTTTTGCAGCGCTACGAGTCCGGCCTTGTATTCTTTCAGAGTGATATTATCTTTCTTGAAGAGCTCGGTGGACTTGTCGTGATACTCCTTGTTGATGGCCATCAGCTGACGGCGTTGTTCCGGGGTATAACGGATGCCCTGGCCGCGATGACCAAAACGACTGTGGTTACCGCCGCGTGCGGCCCATCCGCCTCGGGCGCCTGCACTACCGTCCTTGCGAGGACCCCAATGATGCATGCCGCGATGGGTGGAGTCGGTGCTGTTGCCGGTGGATTGAGCGTTGGCGATCCCGCAGGTCAACAGGATGCCTGCCACGAGCAGGGAGTTTTTAAGGAGTTTTTGGGATTTCGAGTTCATAATATGCGTTTTCAGTATAAGACACGCATAGGAGGGGAATGTTTAACCCTCCGGGGGGGTAAATACCGTGAAAATGAGGCTGTTTACCGAAAAGGGGGACTGGAGAGGAGCGGGCTATCAATGATCCTTGTTTGCCAATTGTCCACAGGCGGCATCGATGTCCTTCCCACGGCTGCGGCGCAGGCGGGCGTTGACCCTGTTCTTCTCCAGATGGCTCATGAATTTATCGATAGCATCATCATCGGGCTTGGAGAAAAGCGCTGCTTCGATGGGGTTGTATTCGATGATATTGACGAGGTCGGCGGGCACCTGGCGATAGATCTTTATCAGCTCGTCCGCATCCTGGCGGCTGTCATTGAAATCCTTGAAGAGGATGTATTCGAAGGTGATCTCGTTCCCCGTCTGCTGATAGAAATGATTCAATGACTCCACGAGCGCCTTGATATTGTTGGTCTCATTGATGGGCATGATCTCATTTCGCTTGATATCATTGGCGGCGTGCAGAGAAAGAGCCAGCTTGAACTTGACCTTGTCATCACCCAGCTGATGGATCATCTTCGCGACACCGGCTGTGCTGACGGTGATACGACGGGCGCTCATGGCAAGTCCATCGGGAGCTGTGATACGCTCGATGGCTTTCAATACATTGCGATAGTTCAACAGGGGCTCACCCATGCCCATAAAGACGATGTTGGAGAGCTTTTTCTCATATACACGCTCCGACTGCTGATTGATCAGCACCACTTCATCATAGATCTCGTCATAATCCAGGTTGCGGCGACGTTGCATATACCCGGTAGCGCAGAATTTGCAGCTAAGGGAACAGCCTATCTGCGAAGAGACACAGGCTGTCTTCCGCTCGTCCGTAGGTATCAGCACTCCTTCCACGAGGTGATTGTCGAAAGTGCGGAAGCGGCTTTTGATGGTGCCGTCGGCGGAATATTGGGTAGTATCGACGGTGAGCGCGGGGTAGGAGAAATTGTCTTCCAGCAGCTGACGAAGGTCCTTGCTGAGATTGGTCATGGATGAGAAGCCCGTGGCATGTTTTTGCCAGATCCATTCATAGACCTGCCGGGCCCTGAACTTCTTTTCTCCAAGGCTCTCGAAATATTGTTCTAACTCGTTGATAGTCAGGTGCCGTATGTTCTTTTTCCCCGTATTCATCCGGCTGCAAAGGTACGACGGGATAGGGAAATTCCTTGTTAAAATAGGAAGGGGCGGGGGGATGGGTGTTTTAAGAGCATGAACCAAATCGAGACTATGCATAAGATCAAGACGTACCTGGCACGTTTTGAGACCTATGTAAGACTATCCAATGTCATGGGCGACCTGGATGTAAATAGTTATGCGGAGAGCTTTATCATGCCGGTGCTGAACCTGGTATTCGACTGGGAGCTCGTCAATGCCAATCATGAGCAGGCAAAACAGGCCCCCGGACTTGATCTGATAGACAGACAACGGGGAATTGCCGTCCAGGTCACCGCCGATACGAGCATCGGGAAGATCAACAGCTCCCTCGTGAAAATATTCGATGCGGGATGCCAGGATAACGTACGCGAAGTATACTTTTATTTTTTGCGGGCCAGGCAGGGGAAGTATGCCAAATGCATATATAAGAACAGCTATGGCGAAGATGTCGAGATCATCCCGGACAGGAACCTCATCGACAACGACGATCTTTGTCTGCTGATATCCCGGCTGAAGGATGTCTCCAGGATGGAACAGGTCCGCTATATGCTGGAGCGTCAGTTCTCGGACCTCCCGTTCGAAGGAGGTATATCGATGGCGGAATATGAAGCATTCAGGGAAAAATACTATGCCTGCTGTATCAACAACTACTCCCGCTTGAATTTCTTTGGTCTCGCCATTCCCAAAAGGCCAAGAGAGCTGAGCCTGGAAAGCCTTTTTGTCGCACCTTATTTTTCAGTGCCCGTCGTCCCTCAAAAGCTGGGATTAAAGGAAACACCTGTCTCTTTCAATAGAATAAAATCCAGCGACCTGTTCGAGATGGACCATATCGTAGTCCTGGGAAGTCCCGGCGCGGGAAAATCTTCCGTGGTCAAATACTCTATCTGCAAAATAGTGGAGGGCGACAGGGCCTATTTTCGGGATGAAAAGGTCTTCGATTACCTGCCCATACGGGTGGAGCTCATCCGGTATAATGCCTTCAAGCTGAAGAACGGCCTGGGCATTATGGATTATATTGTCCAAAATCTCCTGGAAGAATTCCAACTGGCCATGGACAAGGACAGGCTCATGGATATCATCCGGACTTTCCCCATATTTGTCTTCTTCGACGGCCTGGATGAAATATTCGATGTGATGGAGCGTATTGCCGTTAGGAACGACATCCAAAACTTTGTCAGGAATAATAGGATATCCAGGACGATGGTGACTTCCCGATTCGAGTCGTATGAGGAAGTAGGCATGGACCTCCTTGTCTACGCCATGCTTAAAGTAGAAGATTTTTATGAAGATCAGATAGAGGAATATGTCAGGCGATGGTATAGCATCGAGGAAGCCAATGATCATACGAGGGCTGTCGAGATCAGGAACTGCCTGGAGCAGCTGGGGAAAGTGGATAGGGAGCTGAAGAAGAACCCCCTGCTGCTGTCATTGATACTCATATTATACAGGAACGAAGGCGAGCTGCCTACCTCGAGGCTGGATATTTATGAGGGATGTACTCAAACCCTTGTAGACAAACGGGATAAAAAAGAAAAGAAGTTCGTCTTCCCTTTCTTTATCTCCAACAAGACGGTGTTGTTTGCCAATATTGCCTATCTGCATTTCATCAATGAGGTCAACAAGACGGGCGATGTATTGGATTATACCTATATCCTTCGATTTGTCGCAGGCTATTTATTAGACAAGAATGAGGTGGAGAGCAGGGAAGAGGGTATGGAGGTGGCGGGAAAATTCCTGGAGTATGCCAGACTTCGATCCATTTATTTCGACGACAGATTTGCTCACAAGACGTTTTATGAATACTTTACCAGCTATTACTATTATGTCAATTACTACGATAAGTCCAGCCATCGGGAAGAGCTGATCCAGCTGATCGCTAATAATATCGGCAATGCGTCCTGGAAGGTAGTACTGGAACTATTGATCTTAAAGATCGATCAAAACCAATCGGATTTTACATTCATCGATGACCTTATTTCCACCTGTCTGAACGCCAGGGCGGGTGAAACGCTGCTTTTCTTTACAGAGCTATTAAGAAACCTGCGCTATGTAAGCCCGGGAATGCGGAAAAGGTTGATAGAGAGAGCCATCGACTATATGTCGGGTAAAGGGGTCGATTTTGTCAGGGCTGTAGCTCTTTTCGATCATGTCCGGATGCTGATCACGATGAAGATCCATGAAAATATGTTTATCAGGATCATCAACAGGAGGGTGGAGGATAATGATCTCTATCCGACGGTGTACGAGGTAATGATGGAGCTGGCCTTTAGCATCGGCTGTCCTATCGCGGCGCCCAGGCCATCCGCCGGATTGCATTTCGAGGATATGTGGGTCAGGGCGAAATATTTTATTTTGTACCGCCTGCGGGGCGCAGATACGTCCTATGAGGGTATCGCTCTGTTAAGAGAATTCAGAGAAGAGATAAGGGACGACAGGTATATAGGACTTGAATTCTTTTCATTGTATGGACAACCCATGTTCAATGGGGCGGCGACTTTCAACTGGATACAACATATCATTGACCTGGTCCGTACGCAGGAAGAGTTGGTAATTACGGAAGAAGCGCTAAAGCTGCTGATCCCGGCCGGCCATGGATTGGAGCAAAAACTGGTCAATGCGGTGATAGAAAGGAGTAACCAGGGATATGAAAAAAAGGCCGCCTGGACTGGAAGGCGGCCTGCGAATCAGGTTGTCCTTTAATGGGTCGTGGACGCAGAGGCGTCAAAGAAAAGGATAGGTCTAAAGGACAGGGCAGCAATGGTTATGGTATTCAGGGCAGTGTATATTCATCAACCTATTTTGCGATGTTTGGTTTCACGGTACTGTTTCAGTATCAGCTCGAGTATCTTCTCTTCCTCCAGATCACAGAATTTTGCGATAAGGAACAAGTCCTTTACGATGAAGTGATCGACATTCGTCATAAGCTCATTGAATCGATCGACCTTCTTCCCAAGATCAGTGGCTACTTTCGTCTTGGGTATATATTTGAAGATGTCGTTGAACACTTCGATCTTGCCGGCTTCGACCATCGGCTTGACGAGTTCATAACGAGGATCTCGAGTGGTCATAACAAAGAAAAGGTTTTATATAATTTCTAATAATGCTGGTCCTAACTACTCTTTTGAAAAGCGAGAACTTTACTCTTTTTCCCTGCCGGATGTTCCGTCACATACTACCATTAGAGCTATAGGAAAGTCGCGTATTTATAGGGCGGTTAATTTTTGTTCGACAAAGTTCTTATGTCAAAGAAATAGATTTATTTTTTGAATTCAGCCATTAAAGGACGATGAGTTATTTTTTGAACCGCGAATCGGGAGTCGATTACGGACACATTTGCGCTTATTCATTACCGGTATATCTTTTCAAAATAACTTTTCGTCACTTTCTCACTACCTTTCTTTTACCTGAAAAATCCTGATCTTTCTATTCGCCTGATCCGACTGTACGTTTTTTTAGCATCTACATATTCTTTTTTCCTTATCCGACCGGCCATGATCGCCTGAAATGTAAGTACAGCCGACATTTCGTACCCGCAAAAATACTAATATTTTTAGTAATTCAATGCTAAATTTGTTGGCAATCGAGATCATTTTTTCAACACAAGACCTTACGATGTACCTCTGCAAGACTTATTTCAGCCTTAAATATGGAACTTATTCTACGGAAGAATTGGTGCGAGCGGGCGTGGACGCTGGCGCTAACTCCCTGGCATTGACCAATATCAACTCTACTTGTGACGCCTGGGACTTCGTGCAGTTCTGCCAGCAGCGGCAGGTCAGGCCCGTCCTGGGAGTGGAGATACGGAATGGACACCTGTACCTGTATACATTACTCGCGGCCAACAATAAGGGCTTTCGCTGGATCAACGAATTCCTTTCGGCGCATATGCTGGAGAAAAAGGATTTTCCGGAATTCCCCGGATCCTCCCCGGATGTCTTTGTCATCTATCCCCTGGATAGAAAAGATGCTCCGGACCTGTTGAAGAACGAGTTTATCGGCGTATTGCCGGAGGAGGTCAACAGGCTGCTGAAAATGCCGGTGATGGCGTATACGGGTAAATGGGTCGTCCGCCAGCCCGTGACCTTTCAGAATAAGGTCTATTATAATCTTCACCGGCTGTTGCGGGCGGTGGATCTGAACACTTTATTGACAAAGCTCCGGCCGGAGGACCTGGCTGGACAACGGGAATATTTTCTGCCGCAGATGGAAGTGCTGGCGGCATTCCGTCACTATCCTTTTGTGATCACCAATACCTATCGGCTTTTTGAAGACTGTACGATCACGATGGATTTTGGCACTGATAAGAACAAAAAAGTATATAGCGCCAGCAGGGAGGACGACAGAATACTATTGGAGAAACTGGCGCGCGAGGGCTGCCGCATGCGTTATGGATCCAACAAACAGGCGAGGGAAAGGATCAATAAGGAATTACGTATCATCGACCAGATGGGCTTTACGGCTTACTTCCTCATCACCTGGGACATGATACGATATGCTCAAAGCAGAGGCTTTTATCACGTAGGACGGGGTAGCGGCGCCAATTCGGTGGTGGCGTATTGTCTGAAGATAACAGACGTGGACCCTATCGAGCTGGACCTGTATTTCGAAAGATTCCTCAACCCGCATCGCAGCAGCCCGCCCGATTTCGACATCGACTTCTCCTATCGCGAGCGGGATGAGATCATCGACTATATGATGAAACGATACGGAAGAAGTCATGCAGCATTGCTGGGTATGTATTCCACCTTTCAATACAATGCCACTATCCGCGAGCTGGGAAAGGTATTTGGCCTACCCAAGGAAGAGATAGATGGGCTGGCGGAGAGAAGAAGACACGATCAGCATGACAAGATACACCGGGCGATACTGCAATATGGCAGATTGCTAAAGGATTTCCCCGGCACGCTGAGCATCCATCCGGGCGGTATCCTTATCTCCGAAGAGACCATATCCTCCTATGTGACGGTGCATATGCCTCCGAAGGGTTTTCCTACCACGATGATGGATATGTTCGTGGCGGAGAACATCGGTCTTCACAAGCTGGATGTGTTGAGCCAGCGCGGTCTTGGGCATATAAAAGAATGTATCGAACTGGTGAAGGCCAACAGGCAGGTGGATATCGACATCCACGCGATAGAGAAATTCAAGCGGGATCCACTGATAAAAGAACAGCTTCGGAAGGGCAATACCATCGGCTGTTTCTATATCGAAAGCCCTGCCATGCGTCAATTGATCAAAAAGCTGCGCTGCGACAATTACGAGACCCTGGTAGCGGCCAGCTCGATCATCCGGCCGGGAGTGGGGAGCAGTGGCATGATGGCGCAATATATTTACCGATATAATAACCCTGACAAGTTCGAATACCCTCATCCCGGGTTGAAAGAGGTGCTGGGCTCCACCTATGGGGTGATGATCTACCAGGAGCAGGTAATACAGGTGGCGCATGAATGGGCGGGTCTGGATATGGCGGATGCCGATCTCCTGCGGCGGGCCATCAATCCAAAATACCGGAGCAAGGGGCATCTGCCCATGCTGAGGGAAAAGTTCTATGCCAATTGCGCGGCGTACGAATACCCGGTGGCGGTGGTGGAAGACGTATGGCGGCAGATAGAGAGCTTTGCGGAGTATAGCTTTTGCAAAGCGCATTCGGCAAGCTATGCGGTGGAGAGCTATCAGAGCCTGTATCTAAAAACTTACTATCCTATGGAATTTGCTGTGGCTGTTATCAACAATTTTGGAGGGTTCTATAGCCGGGAGCTCTATTTCTACGAGCTGATGAAGACGGGTGCGAAAGTGCATCGTCCTTGTGTGAATAACAGCGATTACTATACCAATATCCGGGGCGAGGATGTCTATGTAGGTTTTGTTCATGTCAAGGGATTGGAACAGGGTACGGTGGAACGTATGCTACAAGCGCGTATCCACGGCGGTCCATACATCTCTGTCGGAGACCTTGTCGAGCGCAGCGGTATATCCCCGGAGCAGCTGGAGCTGCTGATACGGGTGGCGGCTTTGCGTTTTACGGGCCGGACCAAGAAGGAGCTGTTATGGGAAGGCGACTTTATACAAAAGAAAACACGGATGCATGGACAGGCCTTTCAGCCGCTGTTCAAGACGGCTCCGTTGTCCTTTACGTTGCCTGTCCTGCCAAGCTACCCATTGGAAGATTGTTATGACGATATAGAGCTGCTGGGGTTCCCGGTGGAAGATCCTTTTGTGCTGGTCGATGATGATCCGTCGCGTTATGGGATGGCAAGAGACCTGGCGGCTCACCTGGGGCGGACTGTCACGGTGATGGGGTATCATGTCACGCACAAGCCGGTGCGTACCGTCAAGGATGAGATGATGAGCTTCGGGACTTTTCTGGATGTGAACAAGGATTGGATCGACACGGTGCATTTTCCACCCGTGCATGCGGCTTATCCGCCGAGGGCGGGATTTTATAAGATCACAGGAAAGGTGGTGGTGGAGTTCGGAGTGTATAGTATCGAGGTGGTGAAAATGGAAAAAGTGGGGATAAAGCAGCGGACAGCCTGATCCGGCGGGCGGTAGCCCGCGGGGCCGGAGAAAAAGAAAATTTATGATCACATATGATAAACGGCATATCGCGCATTTTGACCTGGATGCTTTTTTCGTGTCTGTCGAATGTTTAAAAAACTCACGTCTGAAAGACAAGCCCCTGCTGGTCGGCGGGTCCGGTGACAGGGGAGTGGTGGCGGCCTGCAGCTATGAAGCCCGGCGGTTTGGGATCCACAGCGCCATGCCGATGAAGCTGGCCCGTCGGCTGTGTCCGGAAGCCGTCATCATCCGGGGTGATATGGAGTCCTATTCCAAACATTCGCGGATCGTCACGGACATCATATCGGACAATGTCCCCCTGTTCGAGAAGGCCAGCATCGATGAATTCTATATCGACCTGACGGGGATGGACAAGTTCTTTGGATGCAGCCTCTTTACCCGGGAACTGAGGGACAGGGTCTTGAAAGAAAGCGGGCTGCCCGTCTCCTACGGCCTTGCCAGCAACAAGCTGATCAGCAAGGTGGCGACGGGCGAAGTAAAACCCAATGGACAGATCGAGATCCCCTTTGGAGAGGAAAAGAATTTTCTGGCGCCCCTACCTGTGGCCCGGCTGCCGGGCATCGGGAAAGAGACGGCCTACAAACTGGTCCGGCGGGGCGTGGAGACGATCCGAACGCTCAGCGAGATACCCATCGAAATGATGGAGACATTGTTAGGAAAGAATGGTATCGACCTCTGGCGAAAGGCCAATGGATTGGACGAAAGCCCGATCATACCTTACCGGGAACAGAAATCCATCTCCACCGAGCGGACCTTCGAGACGGATACGATCAACCTGAAATTCCTGCATGCGGAGCTGGTGCGGATGACGGAGTCCATTGGATTCGAACTGCGCAAGCAGAATAAGCTGACAGGCTGTGTGACGGTGAAGCTGCGGTATTCGAACTTCGATACGGTGGCGCGGCAGAAGAATGTCGACTATACCAATGCGGATCATATACTGCTGGAAACTGCACAGGAGATCTTCGACAAGCTGTATGACCGACGGCTATTGATACGGTTGCTGGGGATACGCTTCACCCGGCTGGTGCCGGGGAATTACCAGATCAAGCTGTATGAGGATACACAGGAGATGATCAACCTGTACCAGTCGATAGATTCCATCAAGCAGCGATACGGGGAAGCGTCGCTGATGAGGGCGGTGGGGGTGCGATCGGTGGGGTCCGGGCCTACGCGGTCCAGGTCGCCGGAGGGACTACCTGCGCGGTAAAATGTCGTACATTGGGATGTATGTACAATCCATTCCCACTACTCACCAGGGGGCTTCTCAAGGACCAGGTCGACAAAGGCAAGCGATGGTTTGTCCGGCAATCCTTTCCACGGGGGATGGAGGCACGATTGAAAGCCGCCTTTCTGATACGAGGGTATGAAGGAGAAGAGAAGGCCCTGGCGGAGCAGCATATGGCGGTCCTGCAACGGGATGGGAATGCATTTTTGTACGACGCCGCTGTTCCGGAGCATTTGGAAAAATTGGGCATCGCGGCGGAACAGCCTTTTGGCTATAAGATCTTTTATGCGGCAAAAAAGGGAGTGGATTGGAAACCTCCCGCGACCTATCAACAGAAGATCCGCCGCTACATCAATCGTCATCATCCCAACTGGCGGGCGCAGAACGAAGGCGGGGAAATACAGGTAGGACTGTACGAGGAGTTTGGAGAACTATTTATTAAATTTAGCCATGGTCACGAAGAAGATAAGATACCCTTCGAGGCCATCGAACAGTACTAAAAACCTTACAACTATGTGTCTCGATATTTCTTTTTATTCCGCCCTGGAACTGATAGACAGCTATTTTCCCAACCTGACCCACGACGGGGAGATCAACTTCGACCTCGATATAGGCATGCATTTCCTGGCGCTGGGTCATAACCGGTACCCCGTGATCACATTCGAGGATGGCGTTTATCACCGCAAATACTTCGAATGGGGCATCATCGCGGAATATATGGACACTCCGGAAAAGATCAAGGCCATGCGTAAGTCCATGGTCAATGCCCGAAGCGAGAAGGTGCTCGAGGACAAACGCAGCTTCTGGAACAGGATCCGTAAAAAGCGTTGTCTTATCCCGGTGACCGGTATTTATGAACACCGCGAGATCAAAGGGTGGAAGAATAAAGTGCCGTATCATGTGACATTGAAAGGCCGGGATATGTTTTGCATCCCGGGGCTGTACCACTATAATACCAAGCTGCCGTCCGACCCGGAGACAGGGGAAGTGAGAGGGATGTTTACGTTGATCACCCGGGGGGGTAACGAAGTGATGCGGCAAATACATAACGGAGGGGCCAACGCCTTTCGGATGCCGCTGTTCCTGCCGAAGGAGATGGAGAGGGAGTGGCTGAAGCCGGACCTCACGGATGAGGAGATGCAGAAGATCCTGGACTATGAGATGCCTTCGGACCAGATAGTGCCTGTACCGGTGTATAGTATACGGGGACGTACTCCGAGGCCGGATGGACAGCCCAAGAATGCACCCTATGCCTATCAGGACCTGCCGCCTCTCGGTAATGACGACGGGATGACGCAAAAGGCGCTGTTTTAGCGCCGGAAATTTCCTATCATTGGGGAATGAAGCAACTTCTGACTTCCCTGACGATCTGCTTATGTTTGCATGCCGCCACCGCTCAATCGCTGGAGAGCCTTCCTGTATGGACCTCCGCTCTCGATCAACCTTACCAGGGTGACTGGCTTGTTCATCCTCCGGACGGCCAGGGAAATGCCGACAAAGCAGGGGGCGACAAGACAGGGGGTGTCAAGGCCGCCGTCTACCGGACTGCCGACAGCAAACAGATCATCCTTTTCAATGGGCTGGTCCGGCGGTCATTTTCCCTTCTGCCGGATGCTGTCTGCTTCGACCTTCGCAATATGAGCAATGGACAGCAGCTGCTACGCTCCATCAAGCCTGAAGCCAGCATTACCCTGGATGGAGTGGAGTACGCCGTCGGCGGCGCCGTGGGCCAGCCGGAGAATGCTTATTTCCTGCCTGAATGGCTACAGAGCCTGCATGCCAACGCCGCCTTCCGGTACCAATCGCTGGAAGCAGGTCTGTTAAAACCCTATCTTTTATGGAAGCCGGTGGGTTGGGCGGCACGGAAGAAAAGCGCTACAGGGATATCCCTGACGATGCATTATACATCTACAGAGCCGGCTCTGAAAGGAATTACAGCAGATGTGCACTACGAGCTATACGATGGTATCCCCCTTATCGTAAAATGGATCTCGGTAGAGAACAAGAGTGGCAGGAGTGTCAGGGTCGGCAGATTGAAGAACGAGATCCTGGGCATCGTGGAAGAAGAAAGCGCTGTCGTGGGTAAGGAGGACAAGCTCGCGGTGCAGCATGGCATTTATTTCGAGACCAACTATGCTTTCAACAACGCCATGCGTTATGACATCAGCGACCAGACCTTGCACTGGCGGGCGGACACCAGCTATACATCCCAGGTGAACTACGATCTGCATACACCTTGCGTGGCGGAAGTATATCCGGAGAAGGTGACGGGTGTCGACCTGGCGGATGGAGCCAGTTTCAACTCCGTGCGCACGCATGAGCTGCTTATCGACGACTATGACAGAGAGAGAAGGGGCCTGGCCATCCGGCATATGTATCGTATCGTGGCGCCCTGGACGACGGAGAACCCTGTCTTTCTGCATTTGGTAAGCCAGAACGACGACCAGGTGCGGACGGCGGTGGATCAATGTGTCGCTACGGGCTACGAGGCGGTGATCCTCAGCTTTGGCAGCCATTGTAACCTGGAAGATACCAGCGCGGCCAATCTTCGGCGTTGGAAGGGACTGGCGGACTATGCGCATAGCAAGGGCATCCGTATCGGGGGATATAGCCTGTTCAGCAGCCGTCGTGTCAGCGATGAGGACGACGTGATCGATCCGGCTACGGGTCTGCCGGATAAGGCGGCTTTCTTTGGACACGCTCCCTGTCTGGGTAGTAGATGGGGGCTGGGTTATCTGGCGCGGCTAAAGACTTTTTTTACGGCTACGGGTTTTGATATATTCGAGAATGACGGTCCCTATCCGGGAGACGTATGCGCTTCTACCAAACACCCCGGACATAAGGGGTTGGATGATTCCCAGTGGGCGCAGATGGAATTGCAAAAAGGACTTTATCACTGGTGTAACCAGCGTGGGATCTATATCAATGCCCCGGACTGGTATCTGCTGGATGGCACCAATAAGATCGCGCTGGGTTATAGGGAGGTAAACTTTTCCCTACCACGCGACCGCCAAATGATCCTCAACAGACAAAATATTTTTGACGGCTTGTGGGAAAAGACCCCTTCCATGAGCTGGGGGTTTGTGCCCTTGACAAGATATCAGGGTGGCGGGCCGGAAGCTATTTTAGAGCCGTTGCAGGATCACCTGAAAGACTATGAGCAATTGATGATGCAATACTATGGAGCGGGTGTGCAAGCCTGTTACAGAGGGCCAAGGCTATACGATACGGAACAGACCCGTCTGCGGGTGGTGCAGGTGGTGGACTGGTACAAGCGCTACCGCGATGTCCTCAATGCGGATATTATACATCTGCGCAGGGCCGATGGCCGGGACTGGGATGGGTGGATGCATGTGAACCCGTCCGGCGCGGTAAAAGGTCTGGTGTTGCTGTTCAATCCCCTGAAGCAATCCATTGTCCGAAAGATCCTTCTGCCACTGTATTATACGGGTCTCACGGGTCAGGCATCGATCAGCGAAAGAGAAGGCGCGCCTCAGCCGTACAAGCTGAATGGACTCTCCGAGACGGAAGTGACGGTGACGCTGGCGGCGGGAGGATATACGTGGCTGGTGGTGAAGTGATCATATCTGTTCGCCCTCCATATCCAGGTCCAGATCCTGCCCTAACAATGCCGCTGCATCTTCTTGTGGTAGCTCCTGTACCTTTCGAAGCTGCCGTTCGATGGCCCTTGTCCGGACGCCTGCCTGGTCGATGGTATTGGTGGCTTCCTGTAATTTCTTTCGGGTCTTGTCCAGTATGACGCTGAAATTTCCAAACTCCGTCTTGACGGCGCCCAGGATCTCCCATACTTCGCTGGAGCGCTTCCCGATGGCGAGGGTGCGAAATCCCATCTGGAGGCTGTTGAGAAAGGCGACCAGGTTGGTCGGTCCGACCACCGTCACTTTAAAATCTCTTCTCAAGGTCTCGAATAGTCCCGCGCGCCGTAAGATCTCGGCATACAACCCTTCGGTGGGGACAAAGAGGATGGCGAAATCCGTTGTCGTGGGAGGGTTGATATATTTTTCACGGATGTCTTTGGCGCTCTTTTTCACGGCGGCTTCAAACTGCCGGCCAATGGCATCCACCTGTTTGGGGTCGAGGCCGGCCATATTATCATATGCTTCCAGCAATCGTTGATAATCTTCATTCGGGAATTTTGAATCTATCGGCAGCAACAGGGATTGGTTGTCGTCATTTTTCCCTGGTAGCTTTATGACATATTCCACCCTTTCCTGGCTACCGGCCCTGACGATGGCGTTGTGTTCGTAATGATCGGCGGCGAAGATCTCCTCGAGGATGGCGCCCAGCTGTATCTCCCCCAGATTGCCACGGGTCTTGACATTGGTGAGGACCTTTTTAAGATCGCCGACACCGGAGGCAAGCGTCTGCATTTCTCCCAGTCCTTTGTGCACCTGTTCGAGCCTGTCGCTGATGAGCTTGAAGGAGTCATTAAATCTTTTTTCAACGGTGGATTGCAGCTTTTCATCCACGGTGGCTCGCATCTCCTCCAGCTTTTTGGCATTGTCGTCTTGTAGGGTCTTTAGCTTATTCTCCATGGTCTGGCGGGTCCTCTCCATATTGACCTCCATCGTGACCCGGGTCTTTTCGAGACTGGCTTCCATCGTGACCCGGGTCTTTTCAAGGCTGCCCTCCAGGGTGGTCCTGATCTTGTCCAGATGGCTTTCCAGCATGGCTCTCGTCTTTTCCTGGTGACTTTCCGTCGTGGTCCTGATCCTTTCGAGCTTGTCCTCCAGCTCCGCCCTCACCGACTGGGAGGTCTTATAATTCTCCTCTCTACTGCGACTGAACTCATCCCGGATGAGTCGATCTATCCTACCGAATTCGGCGGTGGATCGGAGGACGAGCGCAATGGTGATGACGGACAGCACGAGACAGACCAATAGGAGGGCGATCGTTACAGACATAATGTATTGTTGGATGGTACAAGGTATGTTAAAATTATCTAAATGTAACTATTGGGGGTCGAAGGACAACGGCCAGGAGTGGAGCATATCGTCCAAAGTGATAATAATATCGTAACTTTAGTATTCACCAAATAAAAAGGAGGTATTCATGCAATCTACAGATAAATCATGGACACCTTCGGCCAATGTCTATTAGCCGAACCCGTTCAAAAAATAATCTGCTGACAAATGCGTCAGATCGAGGCTGTCTCTACGAGGCGGCCTCTTTTTTGGGGGGTGACCCGGCCAGGGGATTGGACTCTACCGGCCAGGAATTCGTAATTTGCATGGATCAAACTCAACTTCATGCCAACGGAAAACACCATATCCACGGAACAAGGCGACATCAACACGACTCCCCTCCGGCAGCAATATATGGATAGGCTGGATGAACAGACCCGGCACTTTATCGAAGAGGATGCCCGGTATTTTATGCACCAGGCGTTGTCCACGCCGGTGATGAATGTGCTGACCCGTACGGAGGGCGCGTATATCTATGACCTGAATGGAAAAAAGTATCTTGACCTGCATGGGAATGGCGTGCACAATGCGGGCTTCTCCAATCCCCGTGTCATAGAGGCCGTCATGGCCCAGCTGCAAACCCGGCTGGCGTTCACTCCACGCCGTTATACCAATATACCTGCCATACGGCTGGCCAGGAAGCTGGTAGAGCTGACCCCTTCGGGATTGGATAGAGTACTGTTCTGTCCCGGCGGATCGGAGGCTATCGAAATGGCGCTGGCCCTGGCCAAACAGGTGACAGGCCGCTGGAAGACTATCTCTTATTGGGATTCCTATCATGGTAATGGATTTCAGGCCGCCAGCGTAGGCGGTGAAGAGCATTTTGCTACAGGGCTTGGTCCGATGGTGCCCGGTGCGTATCATGTGGAATTCCCTAATTATTATCGTAATCCCTGGGGCCTGCCGGTGGAAGAACAGGATGCCATTGACCAACAATACCTGCGACAGATAGAAGTGATACTGTTGCGCAATCCGGATGTGGCCGCCATTCTGGGTGAGCCTATTTCCGCCACACCGGTGGTGCCGTCCCGTGCCTACTGGCAGCAGGTGCGCGCGTTGTGCGAGCGTCATGGGATCCTGCTTATATTTGATGAGATCATCGAAGGCTTTGGCCGTACGGGAAAATGGTTTGCATGCGAGCATTATGTGACGCCGGATGTGCTGGTGCTTGGCAAGTCCCTGGGTGGAGGCGTGGTGCCCTTTGCGGGGATCGTGGCGGCGGAAAAATACAATGTGCTGCAGCATCGCAGTATCGGGCATTTCACCCATGAAAAGAATCCTCTTTGTGCCGCTGCGGGGCTGGCGGAAATAGAAGCCATCGAAACCGACAAGCTGGTGGCCAATGCGGCGGTGCTGGGAGATTATTTATTACAGGGATTGCGGGCCTTGCAGGAGCGTTATCCGTTGATCGGACAGGTGGCGGGTAAGGGGCTGCATATCGGCGTGGACCTCGTCAGCGATCCTGTCTCGAAGGAGCGGGCGGTCCGCGAGGCGGAACGGATCATGTATGATTGTATGCAGCAGGGTATTGCGCTGAAGGTCATCGAAGGGAATATATTGACCATGCGTCCGGCGCTTTGTATTACCAAGGATGAGTGTGATTGGATACTCGACGCGCTGGAGCAGGCGTTGGCGAGGGTGGTGCGGAGTTAATGGATCAATCAGGATCTAATGCCAACAGGGCGGGTATTTCCACGTTTTCTTTCTTACAGAGGGCCCGGTATTTTTTTACCATTGGCTTGTCCGGCAGATTGTAGTATATCATGAACAGCAAAAAATGGCATTGAGGCAGAAGAGGGCTTTTAGCGGCCGTGAAAAGTTTTTCCGCGGTGAGTGCAGGGCTAAGGCTCTCCTTTGTCTTACCCATGGTGCCAAGCAGTCTTGCCATTTCATAATATGCTTCGGCGTTTTTTGGTTGTATGACGGTGACCCGTTGAAAATATTCCACCGCTTTTGGAAGATTGCCCCTTTTCTCTTCCACCATTGCAAGGTTTTGTATTGCGGCGAGTCCAGTAGGCGACTTGCGCAGCGAGATCTCGAGGTAATGCGCCGCACTGTCATAGGATCCCATTGCATAAAAGGTAGTCCCTAAATTGTCATAGGCATCGGTGTAATTTGTATCTAAGGCGATGGCCTGTTCCAGGTAAGGGATTGCTTTTGTATACTCAGACCTGGTATAAAAAGTAGTGCCCTGGTTGTAAGCCCGGACGGCGGACTCGGAATGTTGGCCCAAGGCTGTCAGCGTTGTAATAGACAGGGCGGCCAGGATCATAGTTAGCTTAGTGGGCATGTTTCAAATATAAAGAATTATTCCGACCTCAGGCTCTTCACGGGATTGGCCGTCGCCGCACGCAATGCCTGGTGACTCACGGTGAGCAGCGCTATCAGCAATGCTGCGGCGCCAGATAGGGCGAAGATCCACCACGAGATAGTTATCCTGTATGAAAAATCACGCAACCAGGAATTCATGGCATACCACCCAAGCGGGCCTGCGATCAAAAATGCGATCAGCACCAGCTGTAGAAAATCCTTTGCGAATAGTCCGATGATCTGGCTCAGCGTGGCGCCCAGCACTTTTCGTATACCTATTTCCTTTACCCGTTGTTCCGCTGCGAACATGACCAGGCCCAGCAGGCCGAGACAGGAGATAAGGATAGCCAGGACGGCGAACAATACGGACAGCCGGGATGTCACCTGCTCGCTGAGATACATCTTTCTATATTCCTCGTCGACGAACTGATAGGCAAATGCAAAACCAGGATTGATGGACCTGTACACTTTTTCCAGGCTGGCCAGCGCTTGCGGCGTCTGGCCGGGATAAGTACGTACCATGATCACTCCGAAATATTCAAACTCTTTTACATCCAATATCACGGGTTTGATGGGCTCGTGGAGGCTGCCGGTGTGATAGTCCTTTAAGACGCCGATGATATGTCCTTTCTTTTGCCAGGCGGAGACCCATTTGCCAAGTGGATCTTTCATCCCCATTTGTCTTACAGCTTCTTCATTGACCATAAAGGCGTCGGCGGAGTCAGTGCTGACGGCTCGGGAGAAGGGGCGTCCTTGTACAGTCTGTAAGTGCATCAGGTCAATAAAGTCGAACCCAACGCTGGCGGGTTTGAATCCGATGTCGACTCCTTCGGGCTGCCCTTCCCATTTGACGGGGCCATATGTTTCGAAATCCATGGAATGTGGCGTCTCGGTGCTGCGATCTATCAGCCTGATCCCGGGCATGCCCGTGGCCTCCCGTTTGAAGAGCTGATATTTTTTTATATCGGACAGTTGACCTTCGATGCGGATATAAATGAGATTATCACGATCGTATCCCAAATTGGTATTTTGTACATAGCGTGTCTGCCGGACGATGACGATGGTGGCGATGAGCAGCACGATGCTCAGCACGAATTGAAATATGGTCAGCCCTTTTCTAAACCAGATGGCTCCGCGGGTGAACCTAAAGATCCCTTTTAACGTACGGATGGGCTGCAACGAGGAGAGGTATAAAGCAGGATAGCTGCCAGCTACCACTCCGGTGGCGAGAGCAATGCCTACGAGGCCCAGCCAGAAAGCAGGCTGTGTCCAGGGAAGTATAATATGTTTTCCCGTGAAGGTATTAAAGGCGGGCAGCAGCAGGGCCAGCAGCAGCATGGATACTGTCATGGCAAGAAGTGCGAAAAGCAGGGATTCTCCAAAGAACTGCCCGATGAGATGCGCCCGGGTGGAACCTACGACCTTACGCAGTCCTACTTCTTTGGCGCGGCGTACGGAGCGGGCGGTGGCCAGGTTCATAAAATTGATGCAGGCTATGAGGAGGATGAAGATGGCTATGCTGCTGAAGATCCGGACATATTGGATGCGACCGGCAACAGGTCTTCCATTCTCAAAGACGCTGTGCAGATATTGCTCATGGAACGGTTGCAGGCCGGCGTGTAAGTCTACACCTTTTGGCTGCGATCCCAGTTGGGTGCGCAGGTATTGATTGATCTTGGTTTCGGCGATCTGCGGGTCCGTGCCCGGGGCCAGTTGGATATAGCTGCGGATGTCATTGGTGGTGCCATCTATATGCAGCTTTTTCTGTGCATCCCAGCTGATGAGGTAGTCGAACTTAAAAGTGCTGTTCGATGGAAGGTCTTCGAATACCGCAGCGACGGTGAAATTGATGGAGTTCTCAAATCGTAGTATCTTGCCCATGGCTGCATGCGGATTGCCAAAGAAGATGCCTGCCATTTTACGGGAGATGGCAATGCCGTATATATCCTTTAAAGCAGTGGATGGGGCGCCTTCGAGCAGCGGGAAGCTGAACATGCTAAAAAAATCTTCTCCGGCGCGAGACCCTTCCAGCTTGACCAGCTTATCCCCCACCTGGAATGTCTCTGCATGACCCCAGGGCAGGATATAGCCGGGCACATACAATGCAAAGCTCTTCACTTCAGGTACGGCCTTGTTTACTTCCTGTAACAGAGGCACGTTCTGATTGGTGTCATAGCGCAACGGCGTCTGATAGTTGCCGTAGGACTGTCCATTTTGAGTCACTCGCTGATACACGGCATAGAGGTCCTTGCCGTTGGCGTGGAAGTTATCGACGCTTCTTTCATCTCTCACCCAGAGGAAGATAAAGATACAGCAGGTGATGCCCAGGGCAAGACCCAATACGTTGATGGCGGCGTATCCTTTGTGACGGATGATGTTACGCCAGGCGACTGTGAAATAGCTTTTTAGCATACAAATTATTGATAGTGTGATAGGCGGACCTTTCGGCCGAAGAGTCTGTTCACTCCGTACGCAGACTTTTCACAGGGCTCATGGTAGCTGCCCGCAGCGACTGGAAGCTCACGGTGAGCAGTGTGATCAATAACAGGCCTATACCGGACGCCGCAAAAATCCACCAGGGGATATCCGTTCGATGTTCATAGTTCTGCAGCCATGTATGCATGGCATACCAGGCCAGCGGCATAGCGATACAGAAGGAGATGACCACCAGTTTGAGGAAATCCCTGGATAGCAGACCCCATAAAGTAAAGATGCCGGCGCCCAGCACTTTACGAACGCCGATCTCCTTGGTACGCTGCTCGGCTACAAAGGATGCCAGGCCAAAGAGGCCGATACAGGAAATGAAAATAGCCAGGGAGGCGAAGACGGATGCCAGGTGACCGATACGTTGTTCCGTCTCGAACTTTCGCGCATATTCGTCGTCGATGAAATTATACAGGAAGGGGCTGCCGGGATTGTATTTTTTAAAGATGCTTTCCAGGCCGGCGAGCGTCTTGCTGGTCTGTTGACCGGGCCGGAGGCGGATGATGATATAATCATAATAAGGGAATCCCAGGAATACGGCGGGCTGAATCTTTTCATAAGGCGAATTGGTGATCATATCTTTTACCACCCCAATGACGGTGAATTTTGTGTCGAAGATTGTCATGTTCTCGCCAATGGGATTTTTGATACCTATGACCTTTGCGGCGGCCTCGTTAAGGATCAGACTGGCGCTGTCGGAGGGGTAGTCGATGCTGAAATCACGTCCCTGGGTGATCTGCCATTTTACGGTGGCTCCGTATTCGCGGCTGACATTGACGTTGCGAAAGAAGACGGATTCCTGGTCGGGTCTTTTTCCCCGCCAGTACAACTGGTTATTATTTCTGAAACCCGTGGGCTTCATGGAAGAGCGGGCGACGCTGGATGCGAGCTGTTGTTCTTTGATCTCTGCCTGAAGGGCATTAAAATGGTTGTAGATGTCGGCGGTGTTCATCGGTACGGAGATCAGTCCATCCCGGTCGTATCCGACGGCAAGTCCTTTTACATAGCTGATCTGTTTGAAGACGATGATGGTGCCGATGATCAGGGTCAGGGATACGGTGAATTGCAATACTACCAATACCTGTCGGGGAGTCGATGCATAACGGCCTGTCTTGAACGTACCTTTTAGCACCTGTACGGGGTCGAAACGGGAAAGGTAGAAAGCGGGATAGCTGCCGGCAAGGATGCCGGTGAACAGGACAAAACCCATCGATAGCGCCCAGAACCAGCTGTTGTTCCAGGGCATCGTCATTTCCTTGGCCGAAATGGAATTGAAGAAGGGCAGCGATATTTCCACCAGTACTATCGACAAAAGGAAGGACAGCAGCGTGATCAGCAGCGACTCGCTGAGAAATTGAGCGATCAATTGTCTTTTCAGTGACCCGACCGTTTTTCGTATGCCTACCTCTTTGGCCCTTTTTTCGCTGCGGGCGGTGGACAGGTTCATGAAGTTGATACAGGCCAGCAACAGGACAAAGCTGCCGATGATGCCAAAGAGCCATATGAATTGGATGCGTCCGCCATCGGGCTTGCCATTGGTGAATTTACTGTATAGATGCGCTTTGTCCAGGGGATAGACCAGGGCTTCTTCTTTCCAGCCTTTGATCTGTGCGGTAGGCAGGCTTTTTATCCGGGCGGTGGCCTGTTCGGCAGTGACGCCGGGGGCCAGCTCGACGAAGATGGAGCCGTTGTGGTCATCCCAATTGGTGTTTTTGTTACGGTAGGCGTTTTCTTTATTATACCAGGGCATTATGACCTTGAGGTCGGCCAGCGTGGTATTTTTTGGAAGGTCCTCGTATACGCCGCCGATGTTGAATTGCAGGTTGTTCCCTATGAGGATGGATCTATTGATGGGATCGGCGCTGCCGAATAGGGAAGTGGCCAGGGATTGGGCGATCAGGACGGTAGAGGGGTCGGCGGCGGCGGCAATGGAGCCTTTCAGCATCCGGAATGTGAACATTTCGGGCAGTTCCTTATCGGCCCAGGCGCTGTTGGCCATCAGCTTTTTGTCGTCGTAGGCTACCAACTGGTCGTATGGGATGCTCATATGAGCGACGCTGGTAAAGAGGTCGCTATACTGGGTCTTGAATGCCTGACCCATGGGCATGGATACGGTGGGGTCTGTAGCAGTTTCGTCCGGGGTGATCTGTGTGACCATGCCTCTGGCGATGTGGCTGTGTCGTGTATGGTAATGGTCGAAGGAGAGTTCATCATAGATCCAGAGTCCGATGATGAGGGCGATGGCCATGCCGGTGGCGAGGCCGGCAATATTGATAAAAGAAGAAGTTCTGCTCTTTTGGAGGTTGCGCCAGGCGATGCGAATATAGTTTTTAAGCATGCTTATAGCAGTTATACCTGGTGGGGGACCAAAAAGGTGCCGGAATGATAGGGTGGTGGTTATTAAGCGATTGGGTGGGGGTGGATGGAGGGAAGTGTACGGTTTCGATACGCGGAGTGTGCGGATGGAGCTGGCGTGACAGGGCGACAGGGGGTGAACGAAAAAAAGAAGCACCAAGTCTTTTTCGGTATTTTCAACTTTCGTTGTTGTACCTATTGACCCGATGCTCCTGTGAGTTGTTTCTGTCTTTTTACGGACTTCCACTTCTCAATTGATCTGCTTCTTTCGTTTGACTGATTTCCGCATCTCAATTTCTACATCTAAGATACACTCAGGGATATCCCGAATCCAAATTTTTTGTCGTTATGTTATGCACCCGTTATGCACTAAGTTATGCACATAATCCTTTCTGGGCGCGGGTTTCAGCGAAATATTGAAATGTATTGATGGATGCGGCCCGACGAGAAAACTCCAGGCCTTGCCCGGGGCATGGTATGTCTTTTGAGGTCAGCTATCTAAAACGCCGATGAAAAACATATGCATATTGGGCCTGGGGCTGACCTTGCTGGTGGCGGCCGGCTGTAATAACAGTTCCAGTACGGATAGTGTAAAAGAAGCCCAAAAAGAAAACCATGCCAATACGGACAGTCTTGATAAACAGAAATCCGTCACGGATCCGTCTACAGCGGCGCCCTCCAAGCAGGATGCGGATTTCCTGGTCAAGGCATACAGCGGGGGTATGCTGGAGATCCAGCTGGGTAAGATGGCGATGACCCATGCGTCCGATGAGGGTGTAAAGGAATTCGGGACGATGATGGTACAGGACCATGGTATGGGTGGCGATAGTCTGCGGTCGCTGGCCCTGGGCAAACGGATCGTGCTACCGGACTCTATTTCCAACGATCAAAAGAAGGAGCGGGATAATTTGATGAAAAAGCATGGGCGTGAATTTGACCGCAGCTATATCAGCCTGATGGTGAAGGACCATAAAGACGATATCGACGAATTTGAAGAGGCGGCCAGGAATGCGAATGACCCGGATATCAAGGCTTTTGCGCAGAAGAACGTGTCCATGTTGCAACATCACCTGGATTCCGCCCAGCGCATAGACAAGCGGGTGGGCAAGTCGTTGTCAGGGCCGATCAGACCACCGTATTGAGGGGGAAGACTGGGGCCATGGTCCGGCCAGGGATGATCATTTCCCGGCCAGTACGATCCGGAATTTGTTGTGGTAGCGAACATGTCCGTCGGACTGTATATAAGGCTGGACGGCCGCAGACACCGTCGAATATACCTTCTCATAACCACTGTGCTGGATAGCTTTTACCGCGGGACCTGCCGCGAGCAGGCCTTTCATGGCTGTATCCAGGTCCGGATAATCCCATAGCGTCGGTAGATCCGTAACCTCGGTGATGGTAAAGCCGAGCGGCTTTAGTGTCGCCTCCAGCAAATGATTTTCGGTGAGCGCGAATGGACCGCCTGCGCCGGGTGGTGGCGGAGGTAAAAGACTTCCCACGGTGCGGAGATAAGTGGCGGCTTCGCAATCTTCTTTATTTCCCCAGATCATGACGGCTAATTGACCGCCTGGCTTCAGGACGCGACGGGCTTCCATAAAAGCATTGCTGACACTGGCGGCATATTGAAAGGAGTTGAAACCCGTAACGATGTCGAAGCTGTTGTCTTCGAAAGGCAGCTCTTCTATATCTCCCGTGAGGAAGGTAATGCCGGGTACTCGTTTTTTTGCTTCGGCTATCAAGGGTGGAGCGGCATCCAATCCCGTGACACTGGCTCCTTTACCGGCGGCCATGGAGGCAAAAAGCCCTGAGCCGCAACCGGCGTCCAATAAAGTATTGCCCTTTTGCCAGCGAAGATGCGCCAGTACATACTCATATCCTGCCATACCGGTGGCTTCCTGGATATATGACCATTCCTGCGGATATTGACCCCAGAGCGGGGCCTGAACAGATGCGGAGCCCATGGGATAAATATAGCTACTTTATCCGGGGTGCAGTAGCATTTTCGGTGAATGCGTTTTCGGCCCGTGGGTACGGACCTATCAGGGCGCCGGGAAAGCCGTAGCGGGTGAAGGCATCTCACGGGGTTTGGAGGTGGTGACCGGCTGATGGTGCTCTGCCATCCGGTGGATGAGCCCGGGTAAGCGCCAGGCGGCTTTGATAAGGGTTTTCATCATAAACCAGGTGGCCCCGGCAGTGAACTTCAGGACCTTTTTCATAGGAGGTATAAGATGGTCATATTTATGGAGTTGATCACGGGATGTTTCTGTGTGACGGATCATAATGCGATAGTTTTTATAAAATAGCTATTGTGAAAATAATGCCAACCCGAGAACCTTGATTATGAGCTTATTGGACTGGTTTTGGGAGTGGAAGGGGGGAAAGAATTACACAGATAGGGGAAAACCTTAACTTGCGGCGGCTGTAGCCTAAAAACTTTATTATGAACAAAGTTTATATCATCGATGCCGTCCGTACCCCTATTGGAAAATATGGAGGCGGCCTTAGCTCTATCCGTCCGGACGACCTCCTGGCTCATGTGGTACGGGAGCTGTTGGCGCGCAATGCGGGAGTCAACCCTGCCGCCATCGAGGACCTCATCGCGGGGGATGCCAACCAGGCTGGGGAGGACAATCGGAATGTAGCCCGTATGGCGGCGCTGCTGGCGGGGCTTCCTGTATCGGTGGCGGGCAATACGGTGAACAGGCTTTGCGCCTCGGGTTTGCAGGCTATTATGGATGCCGCCCGCGCGCTGATGTGCGGCGAAGGCGAGCTATATATTGCGGGCGGGGTAGAGAGCATGACGAGGGCGCCGTTCGTGATGGGGAAGTCGTCCCACGCCTGGAACAGGAATGCGGAGATCTTCGACTCCACCATTGGCTGGAGGTTCACCAATAAGAAGCTGGCGGATCGATACCATCCTTATTCCATGGGCGAGACGGCGGAGAATGTCGCCCGGCAGTGGAAGATCGGAAGGGAAGAGCAGGATGTCTTTGGGCTGGCCTCCCAGGAGAAATATTTTGCCGCCCTGGCGGCGGGTAAGTGGTCGGATGAGATAGCGCCTGTGGAAGTGTTGGGTGGTAAGGATGAAAAGATCTTTTTTGAAAAGGATGAACAGCCCCGGCATACTTCCATGGAGAAGCTGGCGGCTTTACGGCCCGCCTTTGCAAAGGATGGTACGGTGACGGCGGGCAATGCGGCTGGTATCAATGACGGCGCGGCGGCGATGTTGCTGGCCAGCGAGGGGGCTGTCAGGAAATATGCGCTCAAGCCTGTGGCCCGTGTGGTCAGCATGGCGGTGGCGGGGGTAGATCCTGCGATCATGGGCATCGGTCCCGTACCGGCTACCCAAAAGGCGTTACAACGGGCGGGGATTACGGTAAAGGACCTGGACCTGGTAGAATTGAACGAAGCGTTTGCCGTACAGGCGCTGGCTTGTATACGTGATCTGGGATTGGATACGAAAAAGATAAATGTCAATGGAGGATCGATTGCCATTGGCCATCCGCTGGGTTGCAGCGGAGTTCGTATCTCCACCACGCTGTTGCATGAGATGAAGCGGCGGGACGTACGCTATGCGCTGGCGACGATGTGTGTGGGGGTAGGACAGGGTGCGGCGGTGGTGTATGAGAAGCTGTGATGCATCCGCCGGTCGTATACGTTAGGAGCGGGTTCGGACGTTGTTATGGTATAAATCTCCTTCTATGGAATTCCGCACCAAGATCGTTGTTTCCCGTAGGAATAAAAGAGCCTATATCGCCTATGCGGGTCTCTTTATTGCCGCGGCCTCTTTATTGCTGGTCTTTATTCCTTCGCTGGACAGCTATATCCCTTATGTTTTTGGGACCGGTATCGGTGTGGTGGTCATTGGCGCCGTCATTGCAAGAGGGGATGTGCGCAATTACGGTTTTTCCGAAGAAGAATTGATCGTCAGCGCAGCCGGTATCAAGGTGGGTGATATATTTTATCCCATGAAGATGGTGAAGGCCATGGATTTCAACGTAGAGGCTTATGACGGATTGTATGTGAACGATGGCGCCATGGTGTCGGGCAGCAATTCAGATGGGATGACCAATGACCTGAAATTCGAATCGGGCGGCGCGGTAGTCAAATGTGGATTTTATCTGGCCGGTCAGCAACATGTACAGCAGCTGGCCGGTGTCTTTGATGCGTTTTATCAACTACATATACCTTTTGTCGAGCGCAATCGGAACAGACGCACCTATATGCTCAGGATGCTGAATGAGCGGGAGCTGGAAGAGTTCAAGCGGAAGTATGGGTATGTATAAAAAAGCCCGATCTTTTTGCAGACCGGGCTCCTGTTGAATATGTTCAGAGGACGTCTCTATCCATGTATTAATTTGAACAGGCTGCGCAAGCTATTCTCCGAGGGGTCGGTCATCTTTATTTCGAAATAATATTCCGTCTGTCCGTTCTGGTAATTACCTGCCGCATAGGTCACGCGATCCAGCGCGCTGATGAAGTGCATCATCTGTTGTGTCTTCTGGGAAGGATTGGCGTCGGAAGCCTTCATCAGGGCCGAGATAGTCTTGATGTCCAGTACTATGCTGAATGCATTCTTCCGTACGAGGTCGGTCACGAGATTGAGGTTGGCGGAGTTGTTCGTGCTAAAGAATGCGTCTGTCTTCCCTTTAGGTCCTATCACCAAAGTATTATCACGGAGGGTGAAGCCTGCCTTCATCTTGTCAAGCATACCTCCGGAGGAATCCTTGTTTATTCCCAGCTTGCCGATGACCTTCATAAACGCGCCCATATCGCCGATGGTAGTGACAAAAAAGATGTCTGGTTTCACTTTGCCTGTATCGGGCATTTGACCTGGCGTCATACCTGCGACCAGGAAGTCACCTTTGAAGGCCTTTGCCCAGTCGGAGATGGTCAGTCCGCTTTTTGCCAGCAAGGAATCGATCATGCCTCTTGTATGATAGTGATCCAGCAGGAAGGTCAGTTCGGTGGGCGCTACGTGCATATTGAACATGCCCAGCATATCTTTACCGGGCAGGTGCGTGATCAGGTCCGCATTGAGCGGGCGACTGTTGAAGATCTCATAAATTTTGGCGGAGTCGGGAGGCACCATCGTCGTTGTGTGGAGCGTGATCTTTCCCTGATCGAAACGGAAAGCCGTCAACGAATGCAGGTTCGTCTTTGGCTTGGGGATCTTCATGCCATTGGCGGCCAGCGGGTTCTTCTTTTTAGACATTTCCATCAGCTGGTAAAAGAGGGAGCCGGGCTCGGTCCAGGCATGGAAGTCGGCATCGTCGGAGAAGCCTTTGACAAAGACGGGGTCCGTTGTATACAGGCTATTGGTAAATCCTTCGAGGGCGGCCGCGCTCTTTTTGGCGGCGGTGAGGGTATAATAGGGGGAGATGCCCATGGCCGTGCCATCGATCTGTTTTGCCTTGGGTACGGTGATGATGGTGACTACGACCAGCTTGTTGTTCCAGGCTATCGCCATTTTATCCTTACCGATGACGGATCCTTTACCGGGGAATTTGAAAGACTGGAGACCTTTGGTCGTGCTGCGGACCAGGGGCATCAGCTTACCGGAGTCGCTGATCTGGGTCAGTATAGTGATATAGGAAGGGCTATCGACGTTCTTTGACAGATGGCCTAAGGTGATGATGAGACCCTGGTGGAAGTCGATACCTGTCAGGGAGGGGTCCTTTATATATTTCATCATTTCCTGGTCGGATGAACCTTTGGGCGGTGGTATCATGCCCGAGATATCGTCCCAGCTGATCTTGGCGCCAAGAGCGGTGAGGTTGATATGATAGACCTGCTCCGCATCCGGGGGGATGTGCTGGAAGAGGGGGGTGGT
>DASZXP010000220.1:0-19415 GCA_035545935.1 Puia sp.
AACAAGCTATTGTTGACTACGTACACTATTATAACCACGACAGAATCAAACTAAAACTAAAAGGCCTGAGCCCGGTGCAATACCGGACCCAAGCCGCTTAATTTAATTTTTAAACCCGTCTAAACTTTGGGGGGCAGTTCACCAGAGCGGGTTTTTATATTTTTATAATCCTACTTAATTACACTTCTAATTGATCTACAATGTTTTCGGGATTCGAATCCAATCAGGATCGTGGCTTCCAGGTCTTGAGCTTTGTATGCTTTCCGATCAAATCAAAATCACTGTCTGAATGCGCAAGGGCTGTCGAAAACTCGATTGCATAGAATGCAATTAGGCAATCATTACTTTTCCGAATGGTCAAACCTTTTTTACGTAGCGAACGATATAAATCAGCCGACCCAACGGCAGCTTGAATGGGTGGAAGCTGAAGTGTAGTAAAGTAAGATAATATCTCTTTAATATGCTTGTACTGAGCATCATCGCGAATACCTTGCAGTACTTCCTGTAGAATCGTCGGAGTAAGTAGAATTTGGTCGTTTCCCTCAATATATGAAGTCAACAAGTCTGACGCGGGATTACTTTTATTCTGTAGAAAGTCAATCCAAACTGACGTGTCAAAAATTAAAGGGTCGCTCATAAGCTACGCATTTCCTTCAAATTCCCTTCCCAGGTGACTCGGCCTTTAAGATTTAATAGTTCCTTTTTTTTCATAAAGGCGACATAGTTTTTCAATGCTTCCTGAACTACTTCCTTCTTGGTTTTAAGCTTACTTAGCTTTATAGCCTGATTGACCAAAGTATCGTCTAATTCTATATTAGTGCGCATTTGTAAAAATTTATGTGTAAAAATACAAAAAAACATACACATTATCCAAAATGTCCTTGAAATACCCTGTTGATTGGGTATGGCCTGTATCGAGCCGCTAAACACGGATTAGGCCTTTACGGTTTTCCGTAGTATTCTTCTTCTAAAAAATTTCATTTTGCGGGTCAATAAAAAAAATATTATGACCAGACATCAAGTCACCTGTATTAACAAGCGTGGCAATCACTATGACGCCCATGAGCGAATTTCTCATATCGGTGGTCTGAATGACAATGGGACCCGCTGGAAATTGACGGAAGACGAGGCAATTAAATCAATCGAAGACAGCAAATATCAATTTTACGTCCGAGTTAATAGCCAAAGCGTAGATGTTATCGTTGCATCGCATAATGGGCGGAAATATCTCAAAACAGAATCTGACGGCTATAGCCCCAATAATCTACTGAACCTTTCAGAATGCCCTTGAATTTAAGTGTAGCAGGATAGCTCTAGCATTTATAGAATATTGATGTTGATATTCAAAACGATATGGTATGCACGTGATTTAGATCCATTGCGAAATGGTTCGAAATAAGTACAGCCAGGTCGACACATAGATTGACGAAGCCTCCGCTATGGCGGAGGTTTTGCTTTTTGATCCGCACAGCCGGAGGACACCGATTTTGTACCTATGGTCAAAATTGCTTCTGAATAAATCCCTTTTTTTTACCTTTTCCTCATGAAACCCACTCGCCCACTTTATCTAGTCGTGTATCTCCTGGCCCTGATCAAACTGATCTTACCTTTCTTCCTTCAGGACCCTGTCTGGGGCCCTCATCGGGACGAGCTCCTGTACCTTGCGGAGGCGCGGCATATGGCCTGGGGATATATGGAGGCTCCGCCGCTGCTCTCGGTACTCGCCTGGATGACGAACCTGCTGGGCGGCGCCATGTGGACGATCAAGATATGGCCTTCCCTGGCGGGGGCCCTAACGTATATCCTCGTGGGGAGGATGGTACTCCATCTGGGGGGCCGCTGGTTCGCCCTGGTCCTGGCCTGGATGCCCTTTGTGGCGGGCGCCTGGCTCCGGATGCACTTCCTCTTCCAGCCAAACTTCCTTGATATATTCTTCTGGACGGCGATGGCCTATGGGCTGATCAGGTTTCAACAGACCGGGAAACCCATGCACCTTTATGTCGCAGGCATCAGCTTTGGCCTCGGCATGCTCGGTAAGTACACCATGGCCTTTTATGCCACTGGTCTGCTGGCCGGTCTCCTCCTGGTTTGGGACCGAAAGGTCCTCACCAACTGCCATTTCTATTTTGCCATGGGCCTGGGCCTGCTGCTCTTCCTGCCGAACTTTATCTGGGAAGCCAGGAACGGGTTCCCGGTCGTCTACCACATGAAGACTCTCCAGGATAACCAGCTCCAGTATCTAAGTCCCTGGACCTTCCTGATGGATCAACTCCTGTATAATGTGGCTACTCTCTTTACCTGGATGACGGGTCTTGTCTGGGTGGCGCGCACGAAACAATACCGTTTTATAGCCTGGGCGTTCCTCGTCACACTCACCCTTCTGATGTTGGGACACGGAAAAAGTTATTATTCGCAAGGGGCCTACCCGATCCTGTTCGCATTCGGCGCTCCCCGGCTGGAAGCCTGGGCGAACAACTGGTGGAGGATAGGCATGCTTGCCTTCAGCCTCTTTATAGGCATACGGTTGGCCCCCATCCTCCTTCCCGTGAAGGCCCCGGCCTCCCTGGCCGAATACTACGTCCATCACCCCCTTGCCCATAAAGTGGGGGCTCTTCGCTGGGAGGACCTCCGGGACCATTCCCTGCCCCAGGACTTCGCGGATATGTTGTCCTGGGAAGAGATGACCCAAAAGGTGGCCAGAGCATACGCGTCCCTTGACAGTACCGAGAAAACCCATACGCTGTTGTTCTGCGACAATTATGGTGAAGCGGGGGCCGTGAACTATTACGGTGGGAAGTACCATTTGCCACCCGCGTACAGTGATAATGCCAGCTTCCTCTACTGGATGCCCCGGGACTTCGACCAGTTCGACGTACTCCTGCTGGTCACGGACGATAAAGAGGAAATGCAGCATTCTTTCATCAAAGAGTTCAGGGAGGTTCGGCTGGTGGACAGTATCGCAAATCCCTACGCGCGCGAGGACGGCTCATTGATCATCCTGATGAAGGGTCCCAGCGATGCATTCCGGAAAGCATTCAGGGATAAGATCGACCGGGGCAGGCTGAAGACCACCGCTCAGGGGGCTGTCCAGCCCCTGAAGCCCAACGCCCTGGAGAAAGGCGGCTCCATGCACTGATCCCTGGCCGATAGCGAAACAGATCATACACAAAATCGCTTCATCAGCCTCACCTGGTCTGAGGTGACCTTTGTTTTATCATAAGCCAGGTACAATGTACTCTCCGTAGGTTCCTTACCACTCCAAACCACCTTCAGCTCATCGTCCAATAGATAATTCGCTGCTACTGTCAAAGCAGCGCAGCGCTTCAACGATCTCAAAATGATATTCATATCCGGTATTACACAGTAAGGGCTGATCACCGGCCTCCTGTTGAAGTTCTTTTTCCAGAATCTGCGTATGATAGCAAGGTCGGTGGTATAGGCAAACCAGGACTGTGCTAACAACCATGCTTCTCCGCCGGCCCAGTCTTCTTCATTGACGTAATTATCGAATTCGTTGGTGTCGATCGTTTTGCTGCCCGCGATGACATAAAGCTCTTGCCGGACAGGCTCGAAAACAAGGTTCTTATACGTGGTCAGTCTGGTGCAGACCGCAAAATCCAGTGTGCCTTTGTGCAGCTTTTCAAGCAGCTCTCTGGTACTCCCAAACGATAGAATGAGGTTGGCATCGATGGTGGAGATCTTTTCAGATAATACGGCCTGAAAATATTCCTGCACGGCCCCCAGCCGGATGATAGGGAACTGCTTTTTTAAAGAAGCCGCACTAAAATTCGCTTCCACTTTTTCCAGCTTTTCCAATGGCTCGAATACCTGTGTATAAAACAGCTTGCCATGATCGGTAGGGACTATTCTCGGCTTTCGTTCGAATAATGTCCGCCCTACATGCGCCTCCAATGCGGAGAGATGCTGACTGACATTGGGCTGTGATATAAATAAAGCCTTCGATGCGGCGGTCAGCGAACCCGACTCATATACGGCTTTAAACGTCCTGTACCATTCCAGATTTACCATGTTGTAAATCTATAAATATTTTTATAGATAGCTATAAATCACATTATTTTATTTATATATTTTGTTGACGGAGATTTGCCTCCAAATGATGATAAAATGGAAATAATACCGCAGGTACAAGAGGCATTGACGTATATCAGATCGATGGACGTCACGTATATCAAAGACAGGCTGCAGGCTTCAAGAGTATTTTACGAAAAATTAAGCCCGCTGGCAGGAGATCAGGAAGCTGTATATGCCGTAAAAGACAGGGTCATCGAATTTCCCGACCGGAAAATAACCATCCGGATTTACAGGCCTGATGATAAAAAGGCATCCCCGGCAGTAGTCTATTTTCATGGAGGCGGGTTCTTCAAAGGAAGCCTCGAGACACATGACCGTCCTTTACGACAGCTGGCCAATCTATCGGGCATAGTCGTTATTTCCGTCGATTACAGGCTCGCTCCCGAATATCCATTTCCTCATGGTTTGAATGATTGTATCGATGCCACCAAGTGGATCATGAACCATGCGGCAGAGCTGGATATAAATAGCCATCGGATCGCGGTGGCCGGAGATAGCGCCGGCGGTGCGTTGGCCATCGGTGTGGCTGGAAGGTTAAAAGGTAGTATTTTATGTCAGGTGCTTATCTACCCGGCTACCGACCCCTCTCTTACAACTCCCTCCTGGACGACATTCGCGGATGGCCCTATTTTAACGTTGAAGAGCGCTATCGAGCTATGGGAGTATTATACGAAGGGTAACAGTCATGCGGCACCGATATACAACGATGATCTGTCCGGCATACCTGATACCTTCATTATAGTGGGGGAATATGATCCGCTGGTGGATGAAGCGGCGGCCTATGGGGAAAAGCTTCGCCGTGCGCATGTGCAGGTAACTGAAAAGATCTATCCAAAAATGATACATGGGTTCTTTCAGTTTGGACGCGTAATCGATCAGGGCAGAGAGGCCATTGCGGATATAGCCAGGTATATCCGATATAAATTGGTAGAGTAATTTTCCATAAATTGGATGTAAAATAGCCTCATAATATGAAAATAAATAAAGAAGACGTCAAACAGGAAGTGTTCGACCTGTATGATGACTACGCTCATAACAGGCTTTCCCGGCGCGACTTCATGGAAAAGCTCTCCGTTTATGCCGTAGGCAGTCTCACTGTGCCGGCGTTGATGAGCTTCCTCATGCCCGATTATAAAAATACCCTTCAGGTGATGGCCGACGATCCGCGGCTGACATCCGAATACATCACTTACAAATCCGAAAAAGGAGGCGGGACGATCAAGGCCCTGCTCTCCGAGCCTGCCGACGCCAAACAGAAGCTGGGTGGTATCGTCGTAGTACACGAGAACCGCGGATTGAATCCCTATATCGAGGATGTAGGCAGAAGGGCCGCGCTGGCCGGCTTTATTTCCATCGCCCCCGATGCACTGACTCCCCTTGGCGGCTATCCGGGCAATGACGACAAAGGCCGCGAACTGCAAAGCAAAAGAGATAAAAATGAAATGCTGGAAGATTTCATTGCCGCCTTCGATTACCTGAAGACACATCCCGCCTGCAACGGCAAAATAGGCGTGGTAGGCTTTTGTTTTGGCGGAGGGATCGCCAATATGATGGCCGTCCGCATCCCTGACCTGGCTGCCGCCGTCCCCTTCTATGGAGCGCAGCCGCCAAAAGAACAGGTCGCGCAGATAAAAGCGCCGCTGCTCATCCATTATGCAGGGCTGGATACACGTATTAATGAAGGATGGCCTGCCTATGAGGAAGCTTTGAAAGAAAATAAGAAAGAATACACCGCCTATATCTACCCTGGTGTAAACCATGGATTCCACAACGATACGACACCCCGCTATGACAAGGCGGCTGCGGAACTGGCCTGGCAGCGGACCATCGATTTTTTCAAGCAGAAACTAAGCTGAAGCAGCATTACATAGGCTCAGGTCTGGGATGCAACGGTTCATAAACACCCAGCTTCCCTCCACCGGGCAGGGTTAGATGCGTCAGATGCCCCCACCGTTCATTTCGCGCCGGGTCGCAGGATATCCCGGCATCCGTCATTTGCTGTATGAATTGCCGGATATTGTCACATAGTAGATATAGCTCCATCGCACCACTGCTATCAGCCGGGTGGACGGCTATTTCCGAAGGCGGCAGGCCGAAGATCAGCCATCCGCGACCGACATCGACATGCGTAAGGCGAAGTACGTTAAGGAGAAAGTCTCTGTCAGCTTCGGGATGAGAGCTGTATAGGATGGTGTGTGCGCCGGTGATCATAAATAGGTTTGATTTAGGTGACTAAAAATACGACTACCGATCCAACTTTTTGAGCGCTTCTTTCAATTCTTCCATGCTCACACTTTTCCAGTCCAGGTCGAAAACACCCTCGCTGACGACGATGTCTTTCATGGCCAGGAAAGGCTTGCCATCCTCATACTTGAAAATATCGTTGCCGCTGCCGCAAAACAAGTATTGGAGAATTGAAAACTTTCATTTTACTTTGTACTTCAAAGTACTTTTAAATATAGACCATGTATCGGCTTCATAAGGGATATTTGTCGTGCAGCATTCTGCTCCTGATCATAGAGATCCTCATAGCGGCCTGTCTCAACGACAGCTTTATCCGTCCCTACGGCGGTGATTTCCTCGTGGTCATCCTGCTATACTGTATGATAAGAAGCTTTTTGAATACCTCCGTTCTATGGACCGCGCTTGTCGTTCTGCTGATATCCTATCTCGTGGAGATCACCCAATACTTCAGGCTGGCGGACCTGCTTGGCGTCCGGTCACGTGTGCTTCGTATCCTGATGGGAAGCTATTTCACCTGGAACGATATCCTATGCTATACCCTGGGAATAATATTTGTGCTTCTGGTAGAAGGAGCCCTCAGCCGGCGCAAACAAAGATTATCTACAACATGAAAATGCCATTCGTACATTGTAATTCCATCGTGAGAAAGATCTGGGGCAATGCAGACACCGTGCTCCTGGTCTTCGCAGGCTCGGCCGCGGAATTCCCATTGAACAAGGCGGTGGACTGGCTGTATTACACGGGCCGCCTGCCATCGGACCCTCTCGGCAGGTTGTTCTCTACCGTACAGTATGCCCAACAGATCGTATTTGCCAATTACGACGACGCGCTGGCCGCCATCGACAAGATCACGGCCATTCACAAAGCAGTGGAAGCAAGCCGTAAGGACAGGATACCCGATACGGCTTACCTGGATGTATTATTCATGCTGATCGATTATTCCATCCGGAGCGCGGAGCTGCTGGGGCACAAGCTGACCGAAGAAGAGAAGAGAGAAATATTCGACGTATTCCATCGGGTGGGAGCGCGAATGGGACTAATAGGTCTCCCCAATAACTATTCACATTGGAGACGCATGCGGGCGGGCTATCTGCGCACCAATCTCGTCCGAAGCACCTATACGCACGATCTTTACCGGCAATATCGGCGGCATCTGGGCGCTTTCCGCTATTATCTCCTCCGCCAGGTACAAACTCTGCTGGTCCCCAAAAGGGTCCGCCAATTACTTTCATTGCCGCGACTACCCTTATTTTATCCGGTGGTATGGCTGTACAAGGTCTCACGATGGCTGAAGTTCGACAGGCTGATAAAAGCTTTGCTCCTGCCGTCTGCCTATAAGATCCAGATCGCCGGCCTCGATAAAAGTTGATATTTTTTGTCCTGGCATTCCAGCTTTATTGTTTATAAATAATAATTTATTAATTTAGGGTACAACCAAACCCTTTGGCATTCTCATCGCTCCATAATGAAAAGATGCTCCTTCGGGCATTGTCGGCTGGTGAAGAAAAAGCGTTCCGGAAGCTATATGATCACTATGCCGAGAAAGTGTATTCGGTGGCCCTCCTTCATCTCAAACAGCAGGAACTGGCCGAAGACCTCGTACAGACCGTTTTTCTCAAACTTTGGGAATGCAGGACGGAAATGAATGAAGTACAGTCCTTCGCTGCCTGGTTTTACACGCTGACACGCAACACGATCATTTCCATCTTACGCAAGCAGGGTACACAGGCAAGCTATCTGCGCTTCCTGGAGCAACGGTTTGGCCTGCTGCCCTCCTATCCGGAACAGGACCTGGACCACAAAGAACAGCTGCAGCTCATCCGCCGGGGAGTAGAGCAGCTGAGCGTCCAGCAGCGGACGGCATTTACCTTGCAGTGCGATGAAGGACTGAGCTACAAGCTCATCGGAGAGCGCATGGGGATCTCTCCCAATACGGTACGCGTCCACCTGTTCAAGGCGATGGAATCCCTCCGCCATTTCGTACAAGCACATAACGACGACAGCTATCTCATCGTCTGTTTTTGTATCCTGCTCCATTCTTTAAAGAGCTGACTCCTGAAAAAAAATTTCCAATCCGCTAATACTTTCTTTTCGCTCGTGCGACTTATATAGTATATGCCTGACGCTACTTCTTTCGACGCCCTTATCGAACGGTTTATCACCGAGCGTTTGACGCCCGATGAATTGCCGAAATTTTTCCAGTTCCTGGAAAACAAAGACTTCCGTCTTCGTTATGGCGGTCGCATCGATATGGACCTCCTGGAAGAAGCGTGGCTTGGCTGGTCCAGTGAGCAGCAGGCCGGTCGCATCTATAATAATATACTGCAGGCAGGTAATATACCTGTATCGGGGACATCCATAAAAAGGATGGTCTGGGCGCGCTATGCAGCAGCAGTCCTTATCCTGCTGGCCGGCGCAGTCATCTATCGCTATACGGCTAAAAAGCCTGTCCGGGAGATGGCGGACCCTATGATAGCCAAAGCCCCGGTCGTGCAGGATATCCCGCCGGGCAGGAATAAAGCGATCCTTATCCTGGGAGACAAGTCTGTCGTGTCGCTGGACAGTCTTGCCAATGGCTCGGCTATGCTCCAGGCGGGCATGAAGATCGTGAAGGAAGGCAATGGGAAGATCAACTACCTGCCCGCACAGACCAGCGACGCCCATGGCGTCGTTCCTAAGAACACGGTGCGGACACCGCGGGGCGGACAATACCAGCTGGCTCTATCCGACGGCACGCGCGTATGGCTGAATGCCGCATCTTCCATTACGTATCCCGCCCGCTTCACAGATAGCGACAGGACGGTCAGCATTTCCGGGGAAGTATATTTCGAGGTTGCAAAAGACCCTGGCCATCCTTTTATAGTCAAGGTGGATAACAATGACAGTAAGATCGAGGTGCTGGGAACCCATTTCAACATCAACGCATACGAGGATGAAGGGCCAGTAAAGACCACGCTATTGGAAGGCAAGGTAAAAGTCTCCGGCGACAACGGTTCCGTTATGCTGGCCCCGGGTCAGCAATCCACCGGGACAAAGGTCAGCGACGACATAGACATTTCTCAGGTTATGTCCTGGAAAAATGGTGTATTCTCCTTTGAAGGCAAGACTATACAGCAGGTGCTCCGGGAACTGGCACGCTGGTATGATCTCGGCATCGTCTACGGGAAAAATATACCGAATGTCAGGCTGAGAGGTGAAATGGGTATGAACCTCAACTTATCCCAGGTATTGAAAGGATTGGCAGCTATGGAAGTGGATTGCAGATTGGAGCCGGGAAAAAAATTAGTAGTCTTCCCTTAATACCTATTCTACGAACTAACCAGTAAGCCTTCTCTCAAAAAACTTATTCTAGGAAACAGGTCAACCATTTTAGTCCAAAAGAAGATCGGGAGTGGTAACGACACCCCCGACCGAAGATTTTGGGCCGAACTGACAATGGTTTGAGGACATCGCTATTCATCAACCCAAAAACAAGACAAAGCTAATGCAAAATGCTTTATGTGGCGCTTTGTTTTCCCCAGGAACGAGCCCATTAACCAAAACGATGCGCGTTATGCGACTGACAACTCTTTTCCTGCTGGCTGCCTGTCTGCAGGTTAGTGCGCGGACACTATCCCAGACGATCACTTTTTCCGGTGATCGCGTCCCTCTGGCAAAAGTATTCAACGAGGTCAAAAAGCAGACGGGCTACCTGGTCGCCTATAATGACCAGGTATTGAAGCTGGCAAAACCTGTCAGCATCGCCGCAAAGGACGAACCCGTCGACAGGTTCATGAAAGAAGTGATGCGGGATCAGCCGCTCGAGTATGCCATCGAGGGGAATACTATTTTTATCCGACGCAAGCCGCCTGTCACCCCTACCGGCTCCGTCGGTGAAATATCACCGCCAAAGACCTTTAAAGGCAGGGTCCTGACCGAAGACGGTACGCCCTTGCAGGGTGTGACAGTCAGGATAAAAGGCATGCCGGGCGGTGCATCGACAGATGCCAACGGTTTTTTTACCATCACCTCCGACAAACCTGTTCTTACTCTCATCTTTTCTTATGTCGGCTATGCAGAAACAGAAATAGTTGTTACAGGCAGCGAGGCTGTAAATATCTTACTGCATGCCAGGACCAAAGGTATGGATGAAGCGGTAGTGGTAGGATACGGTACGGTGAAGAGAGGGGATGTCACTACGGCTGTGTCGACGGTGACCTCCAAACAATTGGAGAACAGGCCTGTGATGAGCGCCCTGGAAGCAATGGCCGGACAGCTATCCGGCGTCGATATCCAGCAGGCCGGCGGTCAGCCCGGCGGCGCCAGTATAAAGGTAAGGGTCAGAGGAACCAACTCCATCAGCGGCAGCTCCGATCCCCTGTACGTAGTCGACGGCATGCCTATGCCCAATGCCCTCAATGCCATCAGCGTTAACGACATCGATAATATTACGGTCCTCAAGGACGTCTCCGCCACCGCCATCTACGGCTCCCGGGGTTCGAGCGGCGTCGTGCTGATCACCACCAAAAAAGGGAGGACAGGTCCTCCCGCCATCTCCGTGAACTCATCTGTCGGCGTACAGCAGATAGCCAGAAAAATACCCATGATGGGAAAGAATGACTATCTGCAATTGCTGCTGGATTCCAAGAACAACTCCTGGGTCGACAAGGATCCTGTAAATAACAAGGCGACGGATGACAACGCCACCCGGCAGGCACGCGGCGCGGCAGGCAGCATCAAATACATCATCCCTGACGGAGGCAGCAATCCATGGGGCACTTTCCGGTGGAATATCCTGGACCCGAACGACGTAGCGCAAATGCCCAACACGGATTGGCAGGATGAGATCTATCGGAATGCGCTCGTGACCCAGAATGAGCTTTCTCTTTCCGGAGGCGCGGGCAATACGCGTTATATCATTTCCGGCAACTATGCCAAACAGGACGGTATTGTCATCAACTCGACTTACCAGCGTTTCAACATACGCTCGAGGATAGAATCCAAATTACGAAAAAATCTCACGATAGGGTTACAGCTGCTGGGCAATTCAAACAACGGCAGGCTGCAGGCGCAAGGCAGGAATGAAGCATTGGGCAGCTGGGGCGTAGATCTGGCAGCTCTGTCCATGGCGCCCGTGTTCCCTGTCAAGAACCCGGACGGGACCTATGCGGACATGGCCCGTGACCCGGACATACTGGGCGCCGGCCAGCCAGGGTTCAATCCCCTGGAGATGGCGAACAATCGCTACCATTATCAGAAGAACTATGGCTGGTCCGCCTTTACATTCGCAGAATGGGAGATCATCCCCAACCTCAAATACAAGTTCACCTTCAATGAAACATATGTCAATAATGAGAACAGCTATTTCGAGCCCTCGGGCGTCAACGACTATGGGATGACAACGACGGGAACGACATCTTCGAATGCCCAGGATCATACCAGGAGCTACCTGATAGAAAACCTGCTCACCTACAATAAAACCATTGCCGACAAACATAATTTTTCCCTGCTGGGTGGTTATACCATCGAAGACGCTCTATTGGGATCCATCAGCACCGCCGGCGCCAATGCCGCCACCAACTATGTCCAATTGGTGGCCGGAACACCTGTGACTGCCGTCACCGGCGCATCGGAATATGGTCTCCAGTCTTATCTGGGCAGGATGATGTATAATTTCGATCAGCGCTATCTGCTGACAGGCACCGTACGCTGGGACGGGTCCTCCCGCTTCAGTCCGGGACATAAATGGGGATTTTTCCCTTCCCTCTCCGCGGGCTGGAACATCGCTAAAGAGTCGTTCATGGAGAACGTGAAGGTCATCAATGATCTCAAGATCCGCGGCGGATGGGGCGTTTCGGGCAATAACAGCATCGGCAACTTCGAATGGCAGGGCAATATGGGCAGCAATCGTTATCCCCTGGGCAGTACACAGGTAGCCCAGCTCGGTGTGATACCGGGCACCAAGGCGCAAAACGACCAGCTCACCTGGGAAAAAACACGGGAGTTCAATGTGGGGTTCGACATGAGCATGCTGAACAGTCGTATCACGGTGAGCGCCGATTACTATGTCAGGACCTCATATGACCTGCTGTTGAGCGTCCCCACCCCTATCCTCACAGGGCAAACGACCTTCCTCACCAATATGGGCAAGATGCGGAATAAAGGTGTAGAGCTTTCACTGTCCACCCGGAATATAGTCGGTCCCGCCTTCTCCTGGAGCACGGACTTCAATATCTCCCATAATGTGAATAAGGTGCTTGCGCTAGGCCCCGGCAATACGCCTATCTTCCCTACCTCCAAAATATCCGGTGGCCCGTGGTTCCGCACGGCAGTAGGCTATCCGCTGTCTACTTTCTGGGGCTACCAGGTGGCGGGTATATTCAGGGATGACGCCGATCTGGCCAAGCACATCCAGTACACTCCCGGCAAGGATCGACCGGGTCAGTTCTATTATAAGGATGTAAGCGGACCTAACGGTACTCCCGATGGCGTCATCGATGTCAACGACCGCACCACCATCGGCAACAACAATCCGAAATTCACCGCAGGCATGACCAACCACTTCGCTTATAAGGACCTTAGTCTCGATATACAGCTGAATGCGAGCTATGGTGGTCATACCTATAATCTCTTATTCAAGGAATTGGTAAAAGGTACGGATGGGTCCAGGGGTGCGCCGAAATACCTGCTCGACCGGTGGAGATCACCTGATGAGCCGGGCAATGGAAAGATACCCGCCGTTACATCCGTCGGCAGGGGCCTGGACGGCAGCGGTTCCTCTTACTGGATACAGGACAATTCTTACCTGCGCATCCGTAACGTTTCACTGGGCTACGATCTGACCTCCAGGCTTCCAAAGAAGTACAACATACAACGCCTAAGGATATACGCTTCTGTCTATAACCTGTATACTTTTACCAAGTACCTGGGGTATGACCCGGAAGCCAATACATCCTATTATAATGATTCACCGGACGGTTCAGGCGGATCACAGGTCAGTGGCGCGGATTACCTCGCTTACCCGGTGTCCCGCACATACAGTCTTGGGATAAACCTGACATTCTGATCGAATTAACGAACCATTCAACGCATAATAGTCATGAAAAAAGTAGTAAGTTTTTTCATCATCGCGCTCTGTTCGCTTGCCTGCGGGAAGGATAAGCTCGATCTTACCGATCCCGCCAACTTTACACCCCAGCAATTCTATAAAACACAGTCCGATATGGACGCCGCCGTGATCGGCGTCTATGGCAAGCTCCGTGACGTATATAACGGATATTTCTACTACTGGGGGGAGATCCGCAGCGACAACACGAGCTTTTATAACCCATCGGTGGACAGGAACAGCATAAACCTCCTGGTCCCGGTGCAGGTTACCTATGTGGAAGTAAATAATTTCTGGAATAACCTTTACCTGGCCATCATCGCCGCCAATACGATACTGCAAAAAGCAGACGGGGCTACCTACACCGACAATGCCGTAAAGGACCAGCACATCGGAGAAGCCAAGCTGATAAGAGCCCTTTGCTATTTTTACCTGGCCCGCACTTATGGCGGCTTTGCATTGGACGGCAATCTGCTGGGTGTTCCTCTTGTCACCGAGCAGCTCGGCGCAGACGCGGCCCGGCAGATGCCAAGGGCCAGCCTGGAAGATACCTATGCCCTCATCGTCAGTGACCTCACCGATGCCAAATCCAAGCTGCCGTCTTCCACCTCGGGGGTCAATGTAGGGCGCTTTACCAGCGTCTCCGCCCAGGCCCTGCTGGGGAAAGTGTATATGTTCATGGCAGGATACCCGCTCAATAAAGGAACGAGCTACTATGCCAAGGCTGTGGCCGAGTTCCAGCCCGTTATCGACAACCCCTCACTCAGCCTGGTACCCAGCTACGTGAAGCTGTTCGATTCCAATAACAAGAACTCCTCCGAAGCCATCATCGAGATACAGTTCAAGGCGGACCTGACGAACAAGACGGGCAATGCCTTTCAGTCCAAGATGCTGTCCAGCGCGGCGGCCGCCGCGCTGGTGCCGGCAGGTGATGCAGGCACAGCCGACAATAAACCCAATACCACCCTGTTGGACGCCTATCCGGCGGGAGATCCCAGGAAGTCCGTCACGTTCCGGCCAGGTTACAAGCAGGCCAGTGGCGCTTATAAGACAGAAGCCTATGGGCACAAATACTGGCAGCAACTGGGTGCGGACAAGTCAAACGTGGATTCTTATCTCGACTGGGATTGCAACTGGAAAGAGCTCCGCCTGGCAGAGGTCTACCTGCTTTACGCAGAAGCCCAGGTACGGTCGGGAGGCGACAAGAACGCAGCGCTCACCTATCTCAACAAGATCCGGCAGCGCGCCAGGAATACCAGCAAGACGGATGATCCGACTATCGCCACCATCGAAACCCAGTTCCCTTCCTGGAATACGGGCGACCCTTCCATCACGCTGAAAGACTATGAGCTGACGGATTTCGCGTCGGACGATGATTTCCTGCTGGCCATCGAGAACGAGTCGAGAGTGGAGTTCGCTCTGGAGAACAAACGCTGGTATGATCTCGTACGGACCCAGCGCGCTCCTGCTGTAATGACGGCATCTTCCCCGATAGATGAAAATACGACCATTACCTGGAATGACAGGGACTATACATTGCCAATACCGCAAAATGCCATGATCAATTCCAACCCGGGCGTCGTGATCCAGAACAAAGGGTATACACAGCTATAGGCCGCGGTGATCTCTCAGTGTCTCACTTCAACGTTAATAAAACCTCAGGATGATGAAGATCCTATCGCTATGCTTTTTATTGTGTGTCTTCTTTCCGGGAATAACGCCGGCCCAGGGAGATGGATATATTTATAAGGACGGGCAACGGCAGTTCGTCTTCGGCAGCTATTTCCTCCCGAAGAACGAGGCCGATCTTAAGGAAATGACGGAGGCCGGGTTCAATCTTTTCGCCTGCAACGGCAGGAGTGATCTGGACCGCCTGCAACGCTACAATGCACAGGGATGGGTGTTCCTTCGACTGGACAAGGGCGTTACACCGGACCTGAAGCAAAAGATATCGGAGGTCGCCGGGCATCCGGCCCTGGCCGTCTGGAGCGGTCCCGATGAGCTGGTATGGGGGTTCACCGCCAACAGCAGGTTGTACAGGGAGCTGAAAGTACATTCCGTACCCGGCGCATGGAGGAAACAGACGCCGGAAGCGCTCCAATATGCCAGGCAGCAAAGCTCGATCCTGATGCCGGACCTCCGTAATGCAATTGCTTATCTCCGCAGCGTGGACAAACGCAATTTACAGCTGTGGTTCAATGAAGGCGAGAACAGCGACATGGGTTACATATGGGAATACATGGATGACATCGATGTGACGGGTTTCGATCTTTACCCGGTGAAAACGGCACGCACGGACAGCAGCACACGGCCCCGCCGCCAGATACAGCGTATCGGAAAAAGCACCGAACGATGGACGGCCATCAGCAAGGGGAAGCCGCTCTGGATAGTATTGCAGGCTTTTTCATGGAGCGAGCTGCTGAAGATAGAGCCCTGGAATGCGGAAGGGCGTCCTGCAGCCTACCCGTCCTTCGACGAGTCCCGCTTTATGGCCTATGATGTCCTGGCCAATGGAGCGACTGGCATCCTGTATTGGACCATGCAGTTCCTCACTTCGGATGAATGCCGGCAATCCCTTTATGGCCTGGCACGCGAGTTCAAAGCCCTGCAGCCTTTACTTTCCACGGAACCAAAACCGCTTGCGGTCACATCCTACGAACCTGCGGCCGACGCCAATGGCCGTGTACTGGCTACGGCACACCAATATGGCAGGGAGTGGATGGTTATCGTGGTGAACGAGGCAGACACGACCCAATCTGCTGCCGTCATCGGCGGACTCGATCATCTCAACGGGCAAAAGCTGGTAGAGCTATACGGCGACGACGAGGTCCGGGTCGAAAATGGGAAGTTCATCGCACGCCTGCGGCCTTTGCAGGTAAAGGTCTTTGCCACCAGCCGGAAATGGGAGGCCTCCGATAAAAGAGGCCGGGATTATCAGGGTAAATAACGATCACCAGAAAAACAAACTAACATGAAAAAGATATTTCAGCATTGGACAGGATATACATTGACCCTGATATTGGTCGTAGCGACAGGTCTTCATTTCAGGCCTCCGGCGCCGGGCGGGATAGCGCTCGTCAGCAATGGCAAGAGCGAGTATGTGATCGTGATCTCCCCCGACGCTTCCCCGCAGGTACAACGGGCTGCGAGCCTGCTTCAGAAATACGTGGAAAAAATGTCCGGCGGTCACCTGCCGGTGGCCGGACAGCCTGCGGCCCCGGATAAAGCCATCTTTATCCGGGAAGTGGACGGTCTCAAATACGATGGTTACAGGATCGGCACGCTGCCAAATGGCGCCCTGTCCATCGAGGGGGGAAAGAGCAGGGGCTGCATATATGGCGCGGTAAGGATACTGGACAGGTACCTGGGCTGTCACCTGTACAGTCCCCGCTATAAAGTCATCCCCTCCAGCAAGGACCTGCGCCTCCCGGAGCTGCACGAATCGGACTCCTCCGTCAACAGCCTGCGCATCGTATTTACCCTTAATGAGTTCAGCAAGGACGAAGACCTCCTGGACTGGAACAGGATCACCAACAGGTTCCCTCCTTTTGCGGACAACTACTACGTACATACCTTCACGCACCGGCTGGTGCCGTCGGACTCGTTTTACAAGACGCACCCCGAATATTTTGCGTTGATCGGAGGCCAGCGTGTCCCCGATCAGCTGTGTATGTCGAATCCGGACGTTGTCCGTGAAGTGATCAAACAGCTGAGAAAAGACATACCGCTTCAGCCGGATCGCCTTTACTGGTCGGTGAGCCAGGCCGACGGACCGCTGTATTGCCAATGCCCCGATTGTCAAAAGGCAATAGCGGAAGAAAAAAGCATATCGGGACCTATCATACGCTTTGTCAACCAGGTAGCGAAAGAATTTCCCGACAAGATCATCTCCACGCTGGCCTATTATTATTCTATCGTCCCCCCCGCCATCACGAAACCCCTGGATAATGTTCAGATCATGTATTGCGGGGGCGACCTCGCAGCATGGGGAAGAATAGCCAAACATATCTATGTATGGGATTATGTGGTAGACTACTTCCATTATCAGTGCCCCTACCCCAGCCTCTTTATGGCGCAGCCCCAAGTAAAGGGCCAGGTAAGCAAAGGAGCCAATGAGTTCTTTATCCAGGGCAATATCGACTATGGGATGGAATTTGCGGAGCTGCGGCTGTTCCTCTATTCCCGTATAGCCTGGGATCCTGATGTAAATGTCTCCGCAACGATAGACGAGTTCCTGCAAGCCTATTACGGTGCAGCCGCGCCCTACCTTCGGAAATATATAGACCGCATCACCGAGGCCTATGAAAAAACTAAAACTAAAAAGGTGCTGATCATCAACACCCCTCCCTCCTATTACCAGGACACCTATCTCACGCCTGAGCTCATGGAGGAATACAATGCCCTTTTCGACCAGGCGGAACAGGCAGTCAAGGGACAGGGCATATTCGCAGCGCATGTCCACCTGGCGCGCATGCCGCTGAATTTCGCCGCCATGGAGATCGCCAAACACAATATGTATGGTCCGAATGGCTGGTGGGACAAGACAGGTACGGTGAGGAATAAAAGGCTGGATGCTTTGCTCGATGATTTTTATGCCACGTTAAAAAAAGAGAACATCGGCGAGATCAATGAAAACAATTATTATCTGGATGATTACAAGAAACATACGCTCTTCACTACCTCTAATGAGGCCGCTATCGGCAACCTGGCCTGGCATAAAAAAGTGACGTCGGACAGCCTGCTGTCCGAGCGGCTGCATAAATTCTATACCGCCGATCTGTCCATGTTGACAGATGGCGCCCGGGGAGATGCCGCCACCCGGAACCTGTTCTGGCTGGTGTGGCCGTATAAGGAGTTCAACGTCACCGTGGACCTCGGGGAGGTTAAAAAAATATCTACAGTGGACCTGGGGGCCGAATGGGGCTCGGGAACCACCCTACCACCGGCTTCGGTAGAATGCTTCGTCTCTACCAAAGAAAATAAAGGCTTTACTTCCATCGGCCGTCAGGAATGGCATTACGATCAGCAAAAGACAGGCAACAGCGATTGGAGATACGTATACAGCTTCCGGACAGATACAAAGGCCCGCTATGTCAAGCTCCATATCATCCGCCACGACAGGGTCATATCCGGAAGGAAGGCAGGCATGCCGGCGCAGACCCTTCTGGATGAAATCGAGGTCCGTTAACAAATAAATTTCTATAAAATCTCATCGAATGAATAAGGCAATCAAGCTTCTGACCTTTTCACTGAGCCTTGCAGCAGCGCTCATCGGCTGCGGCTCGCATTCCGGACTGGATGGATACACCTATACGTCCCCTTTTCACCCCGAAGTAAATGCCGTCCGGAATGATTTTGTATTCAATGGATACACTTACTATTGGCACGGCATTTCACAGGAATGGACAAGATATGGCAATCTTTTCAAGACCAACGAATCCGGCGCGATCAACGCGATCATACGCAGCAAATACGATATCGCTACGGACCTGGGCCTCGAAGGCCTCACCATACAGGAGAGCTTTCTGAACGAGCTGATGAAAGCGCCTTTCTCCACGCTCGAAAACCCCTTGGCTGATGCGGTGGAAAGCGCTTTGAGCGACAGCAATGTACTTGTCCTGACATCGCCGGCGTCGGACCTTGGCAAACAGCTGAGCAAGACCTATATCCCGGACAGCACGGGGCTGGCCCTTATAAATGACAATATCCCCGGTAAGGACAGGATCGATGCTTTCATATTGGACAATGGCAAGCGAAAGATCTTCGTCATCTCGGCAGCCGATCCCGTACGCGGGCAAAAGGTCCGGCAGCTGGTCACCGCCGCCGCAACGTTGTTAAAGACCTATGACCTTCGCCGTGGCTGGTTTGGCGCCCAAACGCTGATCAACAGCGTTACCAACACTCCCGGCCATCCGCTGGAGGTCATCGGAAAAGGGATGAATGAAGGCAACAGCTGGTTCGTATTCAGCGGTTACATGGAATTCCTTTCGAAAGG
>DASZXP010000221.1:0-44704 GCA_035545935.1 Puia sp.
ACTTATCCAGATAAAGTAAAGTCTATTGGAGAATTGCTTATATTGCAGTGTCTTAACCCCCTATCCTCACCGTTCTAATCCCCTTATTACTACCCATTCGCAACTTATCCGTATGTATGCCCGTTTTTAATCCTGGCCCATTTTACGGACATTGACTGGGCGCCGACCGCGATGTGGCTTTAAATTTTACTTATGAAAAAATCCGTAGAGCAGGCCGTGGCGGCTAGCTTAATATGGCGATGACGCTATAAAGAATGGCCATCGACAGAAGGATGAGACCGATGAATGGTTTATCTGCGTTTTTCATGATGTCTTTTTAATGATATGGTAGCAGGGTTCTGCTGTGATTTAACGCAGGCATTATGGCAAATAGTATGCCATCAGGGTAAACCTTATTTCAGAGCCTATAGTGATTACAGGTATCAGGGCCGCTACAGGTCCGAGTAGGGGGCCGGGTGCATGAATACGATGTCGATGTGAGAGACGTTGTTCTGGTACTCGGGTCTGGCCGACAGGTCTTTCCAGTATGGATCTGCGCCAAAGGTCTTCCAGTGGGCCTCCCGCGCGGCCATATTGTCGAAGCTCGTCATATACATGAGGTTGGGCATATGTGCTCCGGAGAGGACGGATGCATAAAATACCGCGTTAAATCCCAGTCTTTTAAATAGTCCTATCTCATCCCCTTTATTGAACATCTGCACTTTGTTGGTAAAGTATTTTTCCGTGGGGCCTTCATAGCTCCTCAGCTCATAGACATGTTCGGAGGCGGGACCTTTAAGGGAGGTCGGGGCTTCCAGCCGGGGCATACCCGGAAAGGCCTGGAGGAGGATATTTTCCATACGCACATAGGGCGGGTCATTGTGAACGGCATCCAGATAATCCTTTCCATCGGCAAGGTATTGGGCGTCCTTGTCCAGTGCCGCGGACAGGCCGGCAAACTGATCCAACGAATGGAAGGTGATCAGCACGTAAATGCGGCGGACAGCGGCCGTATCGTTACCGATGGGCTTAAAAACCCCAATTTTGGAGATGCCCTGCCGGTGGAGGGCGGGTATAAAGGCGTCTTTCAGGTATTTATCGACCTTTTGCTCCTGTTCGGAGCTTTTCAATTGGTAGATCCGGATGGAGAAAAATTCCTGTCTTGCGGCTGGGCCGGCGGCGGTCGCCTGGGTCTTTACTGTCATAATGCTTAATAAGAACAGCGCGGTGGCTATGAATCTCGATTGCATAGGGGAAAATTATGCTTTTTTTATGAGATGGATGGTCGGAATTCCAGACAATAGTCCTAATTTGACCCCGACCTATGCGCTATTCATTCAAACGGACCGGAGGTTCGTTGTCCGAAGGACAATCATCAGATGTCCGGCCCAATTGGGCTAAATTTTCCAAAGGCCAACTGGGTACGACCCTGGTCATAGCACTACTGCTATTGTCCTGTCCGGGGTTTGGACAGCGTTTCTTAACGGGTAAGGTCCTGAAGGCCGACAGTAAGGAATTCCTGGTATCAGTCAGCATCGAAAATAAAACGCAACGCCGGCATGAGCTTTCCGACGAGAGAGGCACCTACCGGATCCAATCCATGCCGGGGGATCTGCTCATTTTTACCCATGTGGGCTATTGGGCGGATACCCTTGTCGTCGACTCGTCCATGCTGAGTGGTGATTACGCTATCTATATGGATCTCAAACCGCAGACCTTGCGGGCGGTGCAGGTAGGTTCGCTGAGCAATTATCAGCTGGATTCCATGGCAAGAAGAGAGGAGTACGCCTGGGTATATGACCATACCACTCCACCCCGGATAGAGAGGAAAAGGACAGGCGATGGGGTAGGGATCAATCTGGACCTCTTCCGGAATGCATCGAAAGAGGACAAGGACAGAGAGAAGCTAAAGAAGAGGATCATGCGCGAAGAGGAAGAATATTATGTGGACTTCCGCTATGCCCGGGAATATGTATCCCGTCTGACCAAGCTGAAGGGCGACAGCCTGCAGCAATTCATGATGCACTACCGGCCCAGCTACGATTTTTGCCGCAAGGCCGCCAATGTAGATATCCTCGTATTTGTCAACGACAGCTTCAAAAAATTCATGAAACGGGAAGACCCATCTTCTGCGGTTAATTAGGTAACTTTCCATCAAACCTGCCGTTTTTATGAAGTTGGTCTATGGATGGCTGCCCTCCCTTTTATCGTTATGCGTATTATTTTCCTTCGGACAAAGTAAGCGATCTTCTTCCAGGGTTCCGGACAAGGCTTCTGTGTTCGACAGTTATGTCCGGCAGGCGATGGCTTTGTGGAGGACGCCCGGTCTGTCCATCGTCGTGGTGAAGGACGATGAGGTGGTGTTCCGGAACGGCTTTGGGGTGACGGAAGCGGGCAAGCCGTCCTCTTTTACCACGGGTACGGTCGGCGTATGCGCCTCGACGACAAAGGCCATGACGGCTGTGTGTATGGGGATGCTGGTCGATGAAGGCAAGCTGCAATGGAGCGACAAGCTAAAAGACGTATTCCCCGAGTTCTCCCTTTATGATCCCTATGTCTCGTCGGAGCTGACCGTACGGGATCTTTTTACGCATAATGCCGGACTTGGCAATACCGATGATCTCTGGGTGTATGGTTTTCCCAGGGAAGAGATCGTCCGGCGGCTGCATTTCGTTCCGCCTGCTTATTCTTTCCGAAGCTCCTTTATTTATCAGAATTGCATGTATATCGTTGCCGGGGAGCTGATACAAAAGATCAGCGGTCAGCGTTGGGAAGATTTTATCACCCGTCGGCTGTTCGAGCCCCTGGGCATGCGGCATACCTATGCCAGCTATACGCTTTCGGCCGGCGAGCCCAGCCATGAAGTCCCGCATTATATCATCGGCGACAGCATTCGCCCCATCCCTTTTTTGGAATATGAGAGCGTAGGGCCGGCGGGTGGCGTATGGTCCTGTGCCGACGACATGGATAAATGGATACGTTTTATGCTGGACAGCGCCCGGGTGAATGGCCGGTATTTGCTCAGGACGGTGACCTGGAGCGAGCTATTCAAGCCACAGACCTTCGTCACCGAAAATGAGTTCTATCCCACCGCGAAGCTGACCCATCCTTCGTGGACTACCTATGGGCTGGGATGGTTCCAGCATGACTATCGGGGTAAGATGGTGCAATTCCATACCGGCAGCCTGGATGGAGCGGTGGCCATTATCGGACTGATACCTTCGGAACGTTTCGGGATCTATATCTTAGGCAATCTCGATCATTCCGAGATCAGGCATGCGCTGATGTATAAGGCGATGGATCTTTGGGGATGGTCCGACAACAGCCGTGACTGGAGCGCCGAGTGCTATGCGTTGTATAAAAACTTAAGGGACAACAGGCGCAAAAAGGAACAGGAGAAGGAGGCCAGCCGGGTGAAAGGGACGAGGCCTTCGCTGCCGCTGCCGGCCTACGCTGGTCTTTATACCAACGAGATATATGGCGATGCGCGTGTGGCGCTGGCGGGCGACAAGCTGAAAATAGAATTGCCCAATGATGTGCGTCTCGATCTGGAGCATTGGAATTACGATACTTTTAGAGGACGCTACAACTATTTCTGGTGGGATAAAGATTGGGTCGTATTTTCATTGGACGAGGAGGGTAAGGTAACGCAGCTGGAGAGGGATGGGATAGTGTATATCCGGAAAACGGGTCCCCAATAAAAATAACCCGTTTCCCGGACATCTTTAATGTCTGTCCTTCGGACGACGGACCGGAGGTCCGTCTGCATTCAAACCTGAAAAAAAGTAATTTATTTATGACAGCATTCCGTAGCAGAGACTGGTTTGGAAAGACCGATAAGATGGGTTTTATCTATCGCAGCTGGATGAAGAACCAGGGGATCCCGGAGGATATGTTCGATGGCAGGCCTGTGATCGGGATCTGTAATACATGGTCGGAACTGACGCCGTGCAATGCGCATCTTCGGGATATTGCCGAGGTGGTGAAGCGGGGCGTATATGAGGCAGGCGGGTTCCCTGTCGAATTTCCTGTCATGTCGCTGGGGGAAACGCTGCTCAAACCTACCGCCATGCTATTCCGTAACCTGGCCAGCATGGATGTGGAGGAGTCCATCCGGGGTAATCCATTGGATGGCGTGGTATTGCTGACGGGCTGTGATAAGACCACTCCTTCCACGTTGATGGGGGCGGCGAGCGTGGACCTGCCCACGCTGGTAGTGCCGGGAGGCCCTATGCTGAACGGGAAGTTCAGGGGACAGGACATCGGCAGCGGCACGCATGTGTGGAAATTTGCGGATGACAGAAAAACAGGCAAGATGTCCGACCAGGACTATCTGTTGGCGGAAAGCTGTATGTCCCGGAGCGCGGGGCATTGTATGACGATGGGGACTGCCAGCACCATGGCCTGTATGGTAGAGTCGCTGGGACTGACCCTGCCGGGCGCGGCGGCGATACCCGCGGTGGATTCGAGAAAAAAAGTATTGGCCCATCTGTCCGGAAGAAGGATCGTAGAGATGGTAAAAGAAGATCTGCGTCTATCGAAGATACTCACCCGGCCTGCATTCGAGAATGCCATCAAAGTAAATGCCGCGGTGGGAGGCAGCACGAACCTTATCATTCATCTTACGGCAATTGCGGGGCGTATCGGCGTTCCATTGGAACTGGAGGATTTCGATCGCCTGGGGAGCCGGGTTCCGCTCCTGCTGAACCTGATGCCTTCCGGCAAGTTCCTGATGGAAGATTTTTATTACGCAGGCGGGCTGCCGGTGATCCTGTCCGAGATGAAGGACCAGCTGGATATGGAGACCGTGACGGTAACCGGTAAGGGCCATCGGGAGAATATTGCGGCCATCAGCAGCTGCTATAACAGGGAAGTGATCGCCTCTTATACCGAGCCGTTGATACCGGCAGCGGGTATTGCCGTACTGAAGGGTAATCTCTGTATGAATGGCGCGGTCATCAAGCCTTCGGCAGCTACTCCTTCCCTGATGCAGCACAGGGGTAGGGCGGTAGTATTCGAGACCATAGAAGATTATCATGCGCGGGTGGACGATCCGGCGCTGGACATCGACGAGACCTGTATCATGGTCCTGAAAAATGTCGGGCCTGTGGGTTATCCGGGCATGCCGGAGGTGGGGAATATGACCCTGCCGAAAAAATTGCTGGAAAAAGGAGTGACGGATATGGTGCGTATATCGGATGGCCGGATGAGCGGCACTGCCTATGGAACGGTAGTCCTTCATGTCTCGCCGGAGGCGGCCATCGGCGGTACGCTGGCATTGGTGGAGAACGGGGATTGGATCGAGCTGGACGTGGCCGGACGCCGGCTGCACCTGGACGTGAGCGCGGAAGAGCTGGAGCGACGGCGTAAAAGCTGGCAGCGTCCGCAGCTGCCCGGGACGGATAGAGGATATGCTCATCTTTATGTGCAACACGTTCTGCAGGCCGATAAAGGCGCCGATCTGGATTTTCTGGCGGGCGGCTCCGGGTCGCAGGTTAGCAGGGATTCACATTGAACTACAGGCCGGAGGCCAAGACATACATATGCATATTCTCATCGTCCTTATCGGTATTTTATTGCTCGTAGCGCTTATCACCTGGGGAAAGCTGAATGCCTTCCTGGCATTCCTGATCGTATCGCTGACAACGGGACTGTTGTTGGGCATACCCCTCGGCACCATCACCGGCTCCATCTATAAAGGCGTTGGGGATACACTGGGTTCATTGGCCATTGTCATTGTCCTGGGGGCCATGCTGGGGAAACTGGTGGCCGAGAGCGGCGCCGCCCAGCGGATCGCTACGGTGTTGATGAACCTTTTTGGAGAGAAGTATATTCAATGGGCGCTGATGGTGACGGGCTTTATCATCGGCATCCCTCTTTTTTATAATGTCGGATTTGTATTGATGGTGCCGCTGATCTTTTCGGTGGTATATAAATACAAGCTGCCGGCAGTCTATATCGGGCTGCCCATGCTGGCTTCCCTTTCCGTGACACATGGCTTTCTGCCGCCTCATCCGGCCCCTGCTTCGCTGGTAGGACAATTTCATGCGGAAATGGGCAGGACATTGCTCTATGGCATTGTCATCGCTATCCCTGCTGTCATCATCGCCGGCCCCTGGTATTCCCGCCGATTGAAGGGGATCGTGGCCAAACCGCTGGAAGGGCTGGTGGCATCCAGTAAACCCGAGGAGCAGCTGCCCGGCATGACGAACAGCCTTTTGTCTTCGCTGCTACCCGTGATCCTGCTGATGCTGACGACCCTTTTGCCCCTGGTCCTGCCGGGAACGGGCGCCTGGAAGGGACTCCTGCGCCTGCTGGGTGACCCCTCCATCATATTGCTCATAGCCGTCGGGGTAGCTACCTATACGCTGGGGATCAAAATGGGTAAAAGCATGAAGGCTATCATGCGTATCTATGAAGAGGCGACAAAGGATATAGCCATGATCCTGCTGATCATCGCGGGAGCGGGGGCCTTGAAGGAGGTTTTTCTGGACAGCGGGGTCAGCGGGGAAATTGCTGCGGTATTACAGCAGTGGCCCGTTCATCCTTTGGTATTGGGCTGGTTGATCGCCGCCATCATCCGTGTATGCCTGGGTTCGGCAACAGTAGCCGGTCTGACGGCCGCGGGCATTATCCTTCCTCTCATGAACGCCTCTCATGTGAACCCCAACCTTATGGTTTTGTCCGTAGGGGCGGGAAGTCTTATGTTCTCCCATGTCAACGACGGCGGTTTCTGGCTTTTCAAGGAATATTTCAACCTCTCTATAAAGGATACATTGCGCAGCTGGTCCATTATGGAAACCATCGTGGCCCTGGTAGGACTGGGGGGAGTGATGCTGCTGAATTGGGTCTTATAGCTTTCCCGGGGTTTAAAAAAGCCGTTTATAGTCGTGATATGTAAATTTTTATACATATTTTCATGTACCCAAACGACTCTTTAAAACCCTCCGTCGAGAAAAACCTTATAATGTGGAGAAGACGATCACGAAAGATATCCTGAGAGATGAATTGTTCTCCGGCAGAGGCTCTGCCGTTGAGAAATTGTTCCACCGATATGGCGGCATGCTGTTCAGCTATATACAGCAATTCGCTCCTTCCCGGACAGAGGCGGAAGACCTGCTGGTAAATATATTTGCCCGGCTGGCTTCCCGGTTGGAAACCGCCTTTGAATCCAATTTAAGCGTTTATTGCTGGCTGCAGACCGAGGCAAGGAAGATCATTTTGGAAAGCCGTCAGCAGGACCCCGGGCTTGTATTCCCCAAAGGATCCAATTCGGGGGAGAGTGACAGGAAAGTGTATTATTTCTCCCTGCTGGTGGACGCTTCTCCGGAACACCGGCATGTATTCAGGGAGCTGTTCGTGAATGGCAGACAGCGGGAAGACCTTGCTATCGAGATGAACAGGGATGTGACACATGTCGGTGATATCCTGCGGGATTGCATGGTCATCATCAGAAAAAAACTGGCTTGAACATTCAACAATATATTGCAAGCGGGATAATCGAAACGTATGTGTTGGGGCTCGCATTGCCGGAAGAGGCGTCCCAATTGGAGCGTTTATTACCTTTCTATCCCGAGCTGCAGGCGGCTATATCCGACTTTGGATTTCAGGTAGAGCTGTTTGCCATTCAAAACGAAGTGCCGCCGCCAACCGGTACTTTTTCGAGGATACAGGATCGCTTGCGTGAGCTGCCTGCTGTAAAGAACCCGGTACGTCCTGCCGGCAGGGCATCCGAAGACAAAAAAGAAAACGAGTATGTCCCTGTCAGGGAAAGCTCCACGCATATCCGGGTGCATAAATACTGGAGGGTAGCATTTATCGTCGTATTTATACTTTCCAAACTATTGCTTTTCGGATTTATTTACTTCCTTCTTCAATACAGACATGCCGAGCGGGACCTTCGGGCATTAAAGTTGCAGGAGCAGACGACAAACAAAGCAAACCTATCTCCTGATCCGCAGGATGGCGAGAAATAGGACTGTTGCGATCAGTAAGACGATCAGCCCAATCATCCATCCGGACAATCCATCCGCTTTGCTTTCCAGGACATCTTTCGACAAAGGCGCGGGATTCCCGGCATAATTAAGCGCAGCCCAATAATAGGGGAGCTTGTGCTGATAAGCCACCTGTGGGTCGTTGAGCCAGTCGAGCTTGGAGCTGCGCAGCGCGTCCGCGATGCCGGGCTGCCGTCCTGTGGTCCAGGACTGACCTGTGATCCAGGACTGATAGAAGCGTTGCATGAGCTGAGCGGCCGTTGCATCATTGACATTCCACCATCCCGCCACTACGGCATTGGCGCCTTGTGCGATAAAGGCGCGGGCCAGGCTTTGCACTCCTTCTCCCGTCACCATCCTCCCGTCTCCCGTTCTGCAGGCGCTGAGCACTACCAATCCCGGATGTTGTGGCAGGTCCTTCAATTCAAATAAATAAAAAGGCTGATCATAGAGCGCGATATGCGGAATTTGTCCTGTATCCTTCCCCGAGAAGGCATGCGAGCTGATGTGTACGACGGCCGACTGCTGTAATGCCTGGCGGAAGGCCGAGGTGGTAGCCTTATCGTCCTTATACCATTTCCCATTCTTTATGATGCGGGTCATGGCTTCCTGCTCCCCCGTGACATTGTTTAGCTGGGGAAGCTGTTTTGCGTCGGCGAGGAAGAACCCGGAGAAGCCCTTGCCGTTGCCTGAGGCATGTATTTGTTGTTGCAGCGTGCGCATAGACCATGCGTAGGAGACGGAAGCCTGGCGAATGACGAATGGCCAGCCGGCCGGTGAAGGGGGACAGACAGGTGCAGTGACCAGGGCATCCGTGGGAAGAAGGCTGAGCGCTCCGTCGGGCAACAGGATATATTCTTTCCCGGCTGCGAATGGATGGGTCCCGTACAGCTGCCGGTAAATAGCATAGGCCTGATGATAGTATCCGGCGGGGTCATTGATCATGTTGCCGGGGCCTTTTTCAAACCAGGTATGGATAAAGGTCCGGAGGCTATCCTGCCATCCTTCGGATAGGACGATCCTGTCGGTATAAATTATCCCGTTCCTGTCGAGCTCGATAATGTATAATGCATGCGCACCGGAGAAGAAGCTACGGACCAGCTGATCTTCGGTCAATGAAAGTTTTTCGGCCTGTGAGGGCGGTTCGGCGACAGGTACTTTTTTGCGAAGCTGCGCAAGGTCCCACTCTACCTGTTCCTCCTGCCGGATCATGGCCTGACGAAGGCTGTCGGGCTGCTGCCGTCCTTCTTTTCTATAATAGATGAGGGCCTTTTCCAGTAACCTGATCCTGTTGCTCAGGCTGTCGGTAGCGCCCGCCAGCTGCTGTTGCTGCAACACCTCGTCCAATAGCAGCTTAGCCTTGCTGTCTTCCATAAAACCCAGCATAGACTGCTGATAAATGGGGTTGCCGGTGGCTTTCCAGGCATTCCAGGCTGCGTTGATGGCTGTCTCATATCGCAGATGGCTATCCGAAACGGATCGTTCCCTGGAAGAACCTGTGACGAACTGGCGACGCAACGCATATTCGGTGGCAAAGCAAAGTTTATAGAGCCGGAGGGCTTTATCCGTATGACCTTGCTCTTCCGCAAGCCCCGCCGAGGTATAGAGCAGGTCCATCAATGTATTCTCCGCATAAAGGTCTTTTTCCCGGAGGGAGTCGAGGGGGGCGCCGGGGATGAGAATGGATAGGCATCGATCCAGCCAGTGCGTGGCGAGCTCCGGCTGACGGGTCCGGGCATAGAGACTGCCGATGTGCTGAAAAAGTTTGGCCTTTTGCCGCTGATGAACCGCGTCCTGCTCTCCGGATAAACGTTCTTCCAGCCGTAACGCCGTCTGATAATAGCTCAATGATCGGTCTGGCTGGTCCTCATATATATCGCCTGCCTGCTGGTAGGCGGTCAGCAACCAATGGCCGGCCCCGGCGGTGCTGTTCTTTTCCAGGATCTCTATGCTTTGCCGGATGCTCTGCCGGGCGGCTTCCTGCTGGTCAAGGGCCATCAGTGCGTCTGCCTGTTCGGAAAGCAGGAGACCGCGAAGGGGAGAAGTCCCTTTTAGCAGGGCCAGTCCCTGGCGGCAATAATCCAACGATTCGGCAGGGCGGCCCATATTGCTGGCGGTATTGGCCAGATTGCTAAATGTCCCGGCCAGGGCCGAGGGTTCGTTCAGCGCATGTGCGACGGCCAGCGCCTTACGATGGATAAAGAGGGCCTGCTCATAATCGCCCAGACGGGTATAGTTGTTGCCAAGCGGTTTTAAGATATTTTCCAGCACCAGGCTCTCATCGGCCAGATCGGCATGCTGTCTTGCCCATTGAAAGGCGGCTGTGTAGGCGTCGGTGGAATGAACGATGTCGCCGCTGATCAGCAAGGCATATCCTTCGTTGATGAGGAGGTCTTGCCAGGCCTGGATCTCTTCATTGGTGGCAGGCGGGCGCCAGGCTTGCCGTACTGCCTGTTGGAGCAAGGCGCTTCGGCTTATAGGAGATTTGGCGACCCATTGTATCTGCAGATAGATCCAGCCCGTCAGGTCGTCTTTATCGTGTAATTGTTTTAACTGATGCTCCAGTTCGGGCGGGGTATTCCCGCCGGGGCCCTCGTTGGGACGATCAGGCCCGCCGTCCAGCCATCTACCCGGCGGGCGAAAAGAGATAAGCAGCAGGCAGGCGCACAACAGGATCGTTGCCCTTCGCAGTATGGAATGTTTACAGTTTGAAACCCGCATAGAGGAAGAATCTATTGGAGACATCTCCTTTCAATAGACGAATATAACGCAATCCTAGCACCGGTCCGGTCCTGACACGTCCTATCTGCAGGTCGGCAAAAGGAGCTGCATTCCAGGTATGCAGCCATTGGGTCTTTGCCTTTTGAAAAGCGCTGGAAGTGCTGATCTCGACGGGCAGGAGCGTATTACGCATATAGACTTTATATTCCGTAGTGGTCTGCTCCGAGATATTTACCATTACCTGGGCTCCGAGACCAATCCCCACCCAATTGCCAATATTGTAGCGATAGTGCAGGGGCGTCACTTCAAAACTGTTCTTTTTCACGGTGGTCTTCATCTCCCTGCCTACGATCAGATATTTTCCCGCGCCGATGGCCGTGTCCTTCTGATCCTGTACGACACCCGAGGTGCTGTTATCCTGCTGGAGTAGTCCTGCCCATGCTTCCAGCTGGAAGTAGGGACGTGAAGGAGCATAAGGCGCCAGCACATAGCCCAGCTGTAAAGAGCCATTGGTGGAATAGTTGCCGTTGGAGGGAGAATAGACATACCCTGCCATGATGCCCGGCGAAATGCCTTTTATAAAACGGGCGGTGCTTCTATTGGTGATGACAGGCTCGTTCTTATCGAATATGATGGCGGCCCTTGTGCTAAAGGGGATCTTTTTTGGTTTTTTCCTGAATCGTATGGTATATTCCACAAAACCTTTTGTGGAGTCCTTGTCGGTGACCCCTTCCTGTTGGAGTCCCGGCAGGTAGATGTTCCTGAAGACGAAATAAAGGCTATCATCCGTGCGGATGGTATCGATACAGCTCTGACTGTTGTAGGCGGAGTCGCACCATTTACAGACAGGGCTCATGGTTTTGAGCTGTACGCTGCTGCTATTGAGCTGACGGGGTACGGCAAGGCCGATGGTGATGGTTTTAGCGGGGCCTTTTCCCGTATTTTGGAAATGTATGGCGTAGGTGAGCTCTTTTTTCTTACCCATGAACCGATAGTTGATCCGTCTTGGTTTGATCTGCATATGGTTGGGGTCATGGGAGGCGACTACAGCTACTTCCAGCCGATGCAGCTCCGGCGGATAGGAGGGATCATCGGGCACCATCATGGCCGTCAGGGCGACTGTGGCGTTGGTATCCTGGATCATCGTAGGCAGGGTGTTCAGGTCCATGAATACAAACCTTTCCTCCCCGTTGTGCACTCCGGAGAAATGAAGGACGGTGTGGCCGGTGTATTCTTTTTGCAGGCTTTGTAAAAGGGATTGCGCCTCACCGGCATAGTTAGGGGCTGCGTCATAGGTGATCTCGGGGCCGGAAGGGCGAAAGGCCTGACCACTGAGACCGTGCTGCATATCTCCCCGGACCAGGTATTCTCCATTTCGTGTCTCGAGGCTGGCCATCAGGGTGTTGATACTGGAGCTATCCTCTTTGTTGTAATATCTTTTTTCCGCCAGATCGAATCCCTTCTGACCGAACTGCCGCTCGTTGTAGAAAAGCACGATGGCGCCCGAAAGGCTATCCATCTGTCCGCTGCGATAGCCCAGGATGGCTACGAAGTCCTCACCCGGCCGGGGATTACGGTTGATCTTCATTTCGATGTTCCCGGAGCCGTGGAAGAAATGGGAGGCCCAGACATTGCCCGAGGCTTTCTTTTTTATTTTCACCGGACGGGGGCGGGTAGGGGGCGCCTTGCCGTCGTCATAGTTATTGGTAGCATATAGCCGTACCTGATAGATACCCGTGTCGCGATAGGCGTATAAAGGCTCTTTGTCAAAGCTGAAGCGGCCGTCACCCAGCTCCCAGAAATAGGTGTAGAAGGCGCTGGGGGCTCCGGCGATCTGCCGGAGGGGACGAAGCTGGGAGGAGAAATGGACGCTGTCGCCTACTTCCTCGACATGGATCACCGGCGGGATCGAGTCCTGGGCCCGGGAGATGCAGGATATTGCCAGCAGGATAGCTATGACAAATACGGGTTTCAGCATTAGATAAATATAGAATATGTTAACGAAAAATAACCCCACAGATTGTGGGGCTATTTTTTCATGTTGGTTTATTTCGAGTTCATCGATGTGATCATATTCACCATGGCGCTTTCAGAGACTTCCTGCGGGTCGAACGTAAAGGTCGTATAGTCGTTGCTGCCGGAAGGGGCAGGGATGGTAACGTCCTTCATATCCGCATAGAACTTGCCATTGACGGTGCTCATGGCCAGGAACGTACCCTGCATACCGATGGGCATGGACTGTTGATAGCTGTAGAATCCCTGGTAGCCGGCGGGGGCGTTGAGGATGACGTCATACAGCCTGATCAGCGTATTCTGATTATGGGGTTTGAAGAACAGGATCGTCGGCTGGTCGCCCTGATAGCTCTGCTGCGTTTGAGCATTATAGTGGCTGGTGAAATAACCCAGCACGGTGGTCTTGGGATCGGAAGGGTTGCTGATGATCTGGTCACAGTTCTTCCATTGCACCAGGCTGTCGATGGTAAAATTCAGCGTGCCATTGGAGCCATTGAAGAAGGCATAACCCGCGGAGACCTGGTCCCATACGATGCCCTTGTTCACCGGCATCTGTACGCTAAGAGTAACGGCCACGTTCAGATAGTCATATCCGCTGATAGAGGAGGTGACGGTGGAATCGCCGTTCCACATGGGTATTTCCTGGCCATTGGGCTTTGCCCTGACGGCGACCTTGATGCCGCTGTCCTGTTTCAGCTGGAGGTCCTGGTTGTTCTGGGCGGCCTTGATAAAGAACTCGCCGTAGGAAGCCAGCAGTCTGCCGTCACGGGTAAGCGTGGGCTTATTACTAAAGATCATGTCGGCAGGAGAGCTGATCTCTTTGATATTGACCGTAACGTTGCCTGTCACGGAAGCACCTGCTTTTGTCTGGAAAGCGCCTGCGGGTATCGTATAGGTGGTACCTTTAGACGAGGTGAGCACGGCGCCGGCATCTGCGTTTACGGTGAAACTCTCGAATGCGGGGCCATTGTTCTTCATGAATGCAGCCATGGTCTCTCCGTCAGCATTGTTATTCTGCTGCGGGGCGGGTGTATCGCTTTTTTTACAAGCGACCACGGTGAGGGCTGCGGCTGTTATCAGTGCCAGGGGTTGTAACGATGACTTTTTCATAAAAGGAGTGTTTGTTGATCTTCGGCCCTTCGGCGTATAAAAAGTACCTACGGGTCGAAACTGGTTAATAATTGTCCTTCGGACGACCGACCACAGGGTCGGTTTGGGTTATATCAACCGGATGAGCCGGATGTTACCCCCTTTTTGCCCTTTTTTTTCGATATTCGCTAAAAACCTCCGATGGCCACCCATCCCGACCAGCGTTATATAGAAGGTTTGTTAAGTAATGATAATCAATTAGTTGAAGAGATTTACCGGCTTTTTTCCCCTGGGATCCGGAGCTGGGTCCTACAAAACAGCGGTGCGGAGGACGATGCCGCGGACATTTTCCAGGAATCCCTGATAGACATTTATAACCAGGCTAAATACAAAGGGCTTCAGCTGACATGTCCTTTTCAGCCTTTCCTATTATTGGTATGCAAGCGAAAATGGCTGAATGAGATAAAGAAAAGGGGGCTCAGACGGGTAACAAAATCCAGCGACGACTTATCTGAATATGGAGAGGATGTATTTGCCGCTGCCGAACGGGTGGGGGTAGAAGAGGAAAAGGCAAGGCTTTTCTTTCAGCAGTTCGAACGGCTGGGAGAGAAATGCCGGGAGATACTCCGGATGAGCCTGACGGGTGAGCGACAGGAAAAGATCGCCGAAGCATTGGGTGTCACTTATGGGTATCTGCGTAAAAAGAAGTCGGAATGTATGGCGACGCTGCTATCATATGTGCAGTCCGAAAAACGGGTGGCCTAAAAATGTACCCCGTTTTTCGGAGATATTTAATGATGGCCTTCGGCAACGAACCTGTGGTTCGTTTTGCAGACGGCGACCGGCGTGGCCGGTCAGACGGCGGACAGCTAATTTGAAAATATCTTATTTATGGCAAACTATACCAACGAAGACATCATACGCTATGTGGAAGATGAGCTGTCTTCGGAAGAAAAGCAAAAGATGGAGGAGGACCTGCGGTCCGATGCTGCCCTTGCGGAGAGTGTAGCGCTGTATCGTCAATTGAAAGGGACGTTGGAGCAGCGTATTCATGTCGATGAAGGTATGGTCGCCTTGCGTCGGACAATGGGGGATCTGCGGGGAAGATATTTTGCGGGAGGTGGCGGGGCTTCCGGGGGAAATATCGATACCGGAAGCCTTCCGGGGGAGAATGATGGAAGCAGCTTGAAGGTGGTGAAAATGAAGAAGGGTTTTCCAAGATATATTGCTGGCATGGCGGCTGCCGCTGCCGTCCTCATTGCCGTAGTGATGCTATGGCCTTCCGACTATATGGATAAATATGGGAAGATGCAGATGGTAGGCGTTACGGAGCGGGGAGAAGGGAATGATACGCTGATGGAAAAGGCTTCCGGTTATTTCAACGGGGGGCAGTTCGATAAGGCCCTGCCCTTACTGGACCAGGCGTACAAAGCGGATACGACAAACCAGACGGCGCTGTTCTACAGAGGGGTGGCCAAATTGCACACGGCTGCGATAGACGGATCCCGGCAGGACCTTGAAAGAGTTTATAATGGGAATAGTCTTTTTAAATACGAGGCAGCATTTTATATGGCATTGAGCTATGCAGAAAAGGGCGACAAATCCACTGCCAGATCATGGCTCGACAAGATACCTGTCGGCGCCCCCGGCGCCGATAAGGCGACGGCGCTTAGAAAGAAGCTGGAATAGTCCATCAAACGGGTCGGTAAAAAATATTTTGACCATTCACATTTCACCATTAATTTTGGACCGCAATGAACCAAAAGCATCATCATCACCATCATTTTTTCTTACCGAATCATATGTCCGGCTTTCGCCGGTGGTAGGCCGGTGATGTTTTGTATATAAAACAACTTATTAAGGGGCTTACCAAAGGTAAGCCCCTAATTTTTTAACCAAGTACTGGCAATGAAGCTAAAAATCGCCATTCAAAAATCGGGTCGCCTGTATGACGACTCCGTCAAGCTCCTGAAAGATTGCGGCATCGATCTTAAGAATGGAGTGAACAAGCTAAAGACAGAAGCGGACAATTTCCCGATGGAGATCTATTTTCTCCGGGACGACGATATCCCTCAATATGTGGAGGATGCGGTGGCTGATATCGGTATCGTGGGGGAGAATGTATTGTATGAGAATAACAAGAAAGTGGAAGTCGTAGAGCAGCTGGGGTTTGGCAAATGTCGTCTGTCGGTGGCCGTAGGCAGGAGCGATCAATATACGGGCGTGGATTACCTGCGGGGCAAGCGGATAGCCACCACTTATCCCACCCTGGTACGCCAGTTCCTGGATAAGAACAAGATAGAAGCCGAGATCCATGAGATCAGCGGCTCGGTGGAGATCGCTCCCGGCATTGGGCTGGCGCATGCCATCGTGGACCTGGTAAGCAGCGGCAGCACCCTGTTCATGAATGGATTGAAAGAAGTGGAGACAGTCCTGAAATCACAGGCTGTCCTTATCCGGAACAGGGACCTGGACACCGGACTTCAGGCCATACTGGATAAATTCCTTTTTCGGATCCGGGCGGTGAAGCAGGCCAAGAACAATAAATACATCCTGCTGAATGCGCCGAACGACAAGCTGCCGGAGATCATTGGTCTTTTGCCGGGTATGAAAAGCCCTACCGTCCTGCCGCTGGCTCAGCCGGGTTGGAGCAGCGTACACAGCGTTCTGAATGAAAATGATTTCTGGGATATTATCGAGCGGCTGAGGGATGCGGGCGCACAAGGCATCCTCGTCATCCCCATCGAAAAAATGATCATTTAATACATCGATATGCAATTGATCGACATTCGTCCTTTCACCTCCATCTCACCCGCACAGCGCCGGGAATGGTTGTCGCGGCCCGTGCTGGATACTTCGACCCTGGAGCAGAAAGTGGCCGATATTCTTCTGGCTGTCCGGGATGGAGGCGACGAGGCTGTAAAAAATTTTACGCTGCAGTTTGATAAAGTGACGCCCGAGGCGCTGCAGGTCAGTAAAGAGGAGCTGGCGCAGGTGGAGGTCAGCGAGGCCTTGCGCGTGGCTATCCATCAGGCGCATCAAAACATCGAAGCTTTCCATCGCACGCAACGGCAGACAATGGAGGCGGTGGAGACTATGCCCGGTGTACGTTGCTGGAGGAAGGCCGTGGCTATCGAAAAAGTAGGATTGTATATACCCGGCGGTACGGCGCCCTTATTTTCCACTTTATTGATGTTGGGGGTACCTGCGAAGCTGGCGGGTTGCAAGGAGATCGTGCTGTGCTCACCACCTGATGCAACAGGGAGGCTGCATCCGGCCATCCTTTATGCGGCAAAGGTCGTAGGCGTTACGAAGATCTATAAAGTGGGTGGAGTGCAGGCTATCGGCGCCATGGCGTATGGTACAGAAACTATCCCTGCCGTGTATAAAATATTTGGCCCCGGTAATCAATATGTCACCTGCGCCAAACAGCTGATCCAAAAGGATGGGGTCGCCATAGACATGCCCGCAGGACCAAGCGAGGTCGCTGTGTATGCCGACGAGAACGCCCATCCCGAATTTGTCGCGGCCGACCTGTTATCACAGGCTGAGCATGGTCCGGATAGCCAGGTGGTGCTGGTCTGTCTGTCCTCCCGGATGGCCGGGTTGGTACAGGAGGCCGTGCAGCGGCAGCTGACGTTGCTGCCCCGCGCCGATGTGGCTTCCAGGGCCCTGGCTTCCAGCCGTCTGTTCATAGCAAAGGACGCCGAACAGGCCATGGACCTGCTGAATGAATATGCTCCCGAACACCTGATACTGGCTTGTGACGATGCCGTCGAGCTGGCCGGAAAGGTGGTCAACGCAGGCTCCGTCTTTATCGGGCATTTCTCGCCCGAGAGCGTAGGGGACTATGCCAGCGGCACCAATCACGTGCTGCCCACCAATGGATATGCCAGGGCGTATAGCGGTGTAAGCCTCGATAGTTTTGTAAAAAAGATCACTTTTCAACAGCTCACCCGGGAAGGCATTCAAGGCATCGGCCCCGCTGTCGTCGAGATGGCGGAGACCGAAGGGCTTCGGGCGCATGCGAACGCGGTCAGAGTGAGAATGTCATAGTGCGCCACCGGCGCACGCAAACTTTTATATGTTATGTTTCAACTGGACAAGCTATTGAGGGATAATATCCGGCAGCTGATACCTTATTCGTCTGCCAGGGATGAGTTCAAAGGAGAGGCGCAGGTATTTCTCGATGCCAATGAGAACAGCCTGGGTTCACCGCTGACCCGGTGGTACAACCGATACCCCGACCCGTTACAATGGAAAGTAAAGGAGGCGCTCAGCCGTATAAAGGGGATAGCTCCGCAACATATCTTCCTCGGCAACGGCAGCGATGAATGTATCGACCTGTTGTATCGCGCCTTTTGCGTACCTGGCAAGGACAATGTCATCATCAATCCGCCTACCTATGGCATGTACGAGGTCAGCGCGCATATCAACGACGTGGAAGTGCGCAGGGCCAGGTTGCTGGATGATTTTCAGCTGGACCTGGTACACCTGGAAAACCTGGTGGATGAAAATACCAAGATCATCTGGATCTGTAGTCCGAACAACCCGACGGCCAACTCGATGAACCGTCAGGATGTGGAGATCGTCCTGAATAATTTTTCCGGCCTGGTGGTGATAGATGAAGCGTATATCAACTTTTCCCGTCACCGGAGCTTTATCCAGGAGCTGCCCGACTATCCCAACCTGGTAGTGATGCAGACGATGAGCAAGGCCTGGGGGCTGGCCGGGCTTAGGCTCGGTATGGCTTTTGCAAGTGAAGCTATTATCGATGTTTACAATAAAGTAAAACCTCCGTACAACATCAATCAGGCCACGCAGGAATTAGCCCTGAAGGCATTGGAGGAAACGGACCAGGTCAATGATATGATACGGGCGCTGGTGACCATGCGGGAACAGATGAGCAGACAGCTGGCTACCCTTCCTGTCGTCAAAAAGATCTATCCCAGCGATGCCAATTTCCTGCTGGTGAAAGTTGCCGATGCGAAGGCCGTTTATCAGTATCTACTGGAGAAGGGTATCGTGGTCCGTGATCGTAGCAGGGTCGACCTATGCGAAGGCTGTTTGCGTATAACGGTAGGTACGGAAGCGGAGAATCGTCACTTGCTGGAGGCGTTAGGGCAATATGAGGGAGTCTAAGGTAAAAATTAGTGATCGTTCGGTGGAGGCATTCTCGTAAATTACATATTCACTATCAATAGAATTTTTCCATGAACCAGCTAAACAAATCAATGACAATGCCGCGCAAAGCCCTGCATCTTGCCCTGGGTTTGTGCATGACAGGACTTTTTGCCTGTAATGGTGGAGGCAATAAAGGAGAGCAGACTTCCACAGGAATCGATTCAAATACAAAAGCGCAGTCTATTGCCGTGAAGAGCGGCGGCGCCGACTCCACTATCAAGCTGCCTGCGGGGTTTACCGCTACCACGATAGCCGAGGATCTCGGGAAGGCTCGTCATATTGCGGTGGCGCCCAATGGGGTCATCTTCATAAAGCTGGGCGGAAAGAAGGATGGAAAGGGGATCATACGTCTGCAGGACACCAATGGGGACGGCAATCCTGACCAGGCCATCGCCTTTGGAGATTATGGCGGTACCGGTATCGCTATCAAGAATGGCTATCTCTATGCTTCCTCCAATGAGGAAGTTTTCCGGTACAAGCTGGATGACAGCTTTAATGTGACGAACCCCGACAGCCCTGAGAAGATCATTACGGGATTGCTCGACCGTCATGAACACGAGTCGAAATCCATTGCATTGGATAATGAGGGAAATATCTATGTCAATATCGGCGCTTATTCCAACTCCTGTCAATTGGAGGACAGGAAAAAGGGATCGCCTGCACAGAATCCCTGCCCCGTATTGGATTCGGCCGGTGGTATCTGGCAGTTCAAGGCGGACAAAGCCGGTCAGACCTATGGTACGGGCGTACATTATGCCACGGGGCTGCGCAATGTGGTAGGGCTTGATTGGAATACGACTACCAATAGCCTGTTCGTGATGCAGCATGGAAGGGACCAGCTGCACGATCTTTTCCCCGATATGTTCGATACGAAGAAAAGCGCCGAGCTGCCTGCGGAATGTATGTATGAGCTGCACAAGGGCTCCAACTGCGGCTGGCCCTATATCTACTTTGATCCAATGCAGCATAAGAAGATACAGGCTCCGGAATATGGAGGGGACGGCAAGAAAGAAGGTGGTAAGGATGCGCAGGACCCGGTGATGGCTTTCCCCGCTCACCTGGCTCCCAATGGCCTTTTATTCTATACGGGGGATCAGTTCCCTGCCAAATACAAGAATGGGGCATTTATCGCCTTCCATGGCAGCTGGAACAGGGCGCCCGAACCGCAGAAAGGGTTTTTTGTCGTATTTGTGCCTTTCAGCAATGGGAAGCCCAGCGGGGATTGGGAGATCTTTGCCGACAATTTCTCCGGCAGCCCCGAGAATACCGCTGCCGCGAAGGCGGAGCATCGTCCCTGTGGACTGGCGCAAGGGCCCGATGGGTCGTTGTATGTGACGGATGATGCGAAGGGGTATGTTTGGAAGATAAGCTACAAAAAGTAAAGGCTGGTATATATTGATCAAGATCGGGAGTGGAGGGTACGAAATAAAGCGCCAAATCCGCGAGAATATCAGTTATTTTGCGGCATGAAAAGAATCCTATTCATCGACCGCGACGGAACTCTTATCAACGAAGCTCCTCCTACCTATCAGATCGATTCTTTCGACAAGCTGGAATTCTATCCTCATATGTTCGAATTCATGGGACGAATGGCCCGTGAGATGGATTATGAGCTATTGATGGTGACCAACCAGGATGGCCTCGGAACAAAGGATTTCCCGGAAGATAATTTCTGGCCCGTACAGCAGTTTATCATGAAGAGCCTGGAAAATGAAGGCATTCATTTCACGGAAGTATACATCGACAAAAGCTTCCCCAGGGACAACGCGCCTACCCGCAAGCCGGGAACGGGCATGCTGACCCGTTATATCGACAATCCCGAATACGATCTGGCCAACTCATTCGTCATCGGGGACAGGATCACGGATGTGCAGCTGGCGAAGAACCTGGGATGCAAGGCCATCTGGCTGAACAACGAGCCCGGGCTGGGCGGCAGGGAAGTAAAGGATACATTGACGGAGCTGAATGAAGTAGTGGCGTTGGAGACAAGGGACTGGAGCAAGATATACGAGTTCCTGAAACTGGGGCTGCGCCGGGTGATACATGAGCGCAATACCAGCGAGACACAGATAAAGATCGAGCTGAATGTCGATGGCAGCGGCAAGGCCGCGATCTTCACGGGGCTGGGTTTCTTCGATCATATGCTGGAGCAGATAGCCCGTCATGGAAAGATGGACCTCACTATCCGTACAAATGGGGATCTGCACATCGACGAGCATCATACCATCGAGGATACGGGAATAGCCCTGGGAGAGGCGTTTGCGAAAGCGCTGGCCGACAAAAGGGGGATGGAAAGGTATGGGTTCGCATTGCCTATGGACGAGGCGGACGCCAAAGTGCTGATCGATTTTGGGGGAAGGAGCTGGATCGTCTGGCAGGCGGAGTTCAAGCGGGAGCATATCGGGGAGATGCCCACCGAGATGTTCTTTCATTTCTTCAAATCCTTTTCGGATGCCGCCAGATGCAATCTGAACATCGAGTGCAGGGGAGAGAACGAGCATCATAAGATCGAGGCTATTTTCAAGGCCTTTGCAAAGGCCATACGGATGGCTGTGAGGCGGGACCCTTTGAGCAACTATCTGCCAAGCACGAAGGGGGTGCTGTAGGCGCCCAAAAAAAATTTGGAAAAATGATTTTTGCGGGTCATATTTGCCGTGCAATGACAAAACAATCGATAAATAAAGTGTGGTGGTGGCATACAAACTCCAATCGGGGCAAGTAATGCTATTACTATGTGTATTACCATATTGGGCCCCGGGATTCCGGGGCCTTTTTCATTTAAAGAACCGCTGGGCAGAGGCCGGACAAAAACCGCTGAACGGGTTCGCACACCAAACCGCTGAACGCTGGACAATATGAAAAAAATAGAGATCAAAACGCATTGCCGGAAGCTGTTATCGGACATATATACGCCCGTCGGTATCTACCTGCGGCTACGGGACAGGTTCCGGGATACGATCCTGCTGGAAAGCACGGATTACCATGCGGCAGAGAACAGCTATTCCTTTATCTGTATCAATGCCATAGCGGGCATAGAAATATCCGATACCCGGAACATCGAGTTCAAGCTACCCGGTCTGCCGCCTGAGAAAAAGCCGCTGGGCGACCTGGCGGATACACCCCGGCTGTTGTGGGAGTTCATGCAGCGGTTTGACTCGAAACCTTCTCCCGAAAGGCCGGTGAGGGCCGTGCAGGGGCTGTTTGGCTATACTACTTTCGATGCCGTACAATTCTTCGATACCATCCGGCTAAAGTCCGGCAACGACAAGACAGGCATACCGCTGATGCGTTACAGGCTCTATCAATATGTCATAGCCGTCAATCATTTCAAGGACGAGCTGTACATCTGCGAGAACCAGATAGCGGGACTGGAATCGGAGATCGCTGTCGTGGAATCCCTGATAAAGAGCAAGGATGTCCCTGTATATCCCTTCCAGATCAAAGGCGAGGAAACCTCCAATCTAAAAGATGAGGAATATATCGAGATCGTAAAGAAAGGCATCAAGAGCTGTCACCGCGGGGATGTTTTTCAGATCGTGCTGAGCCGCCGTTTTCAGCAGCATTTTGCGGGCGACGAGTTCAATGTATACAGGGCGCTGCGCAGCATCAATCCTTCACCCTACCTTTTCTTTTTCGACTATGGAGACTATAAGCTGATGGGGTCTTCGCCCGAGAGCCAGCTGATCCTGCAGAATGGGGAAGCCATCGTACATCCCATAGCCGGCACGTTCAAACGGAGCGGCGACGATGCGACGGACAAAATGATGGCGGATAAGCTGCTCAAAGATGCAAAGGAAAATGCGGAGCATGTCATGCTGGTAGACCTGGCCCGTAATGATCTCAGCCGTAATTGCGACGAGGTCTCCGTAGCGCAGTACCGGCAGGTACAGTACTATTCCCATGTCATTCACCTGGTGAGCGAGGTGAGAGGAAAGCTGCGGGATGGCTATAATCCGTTCGAGCTGCTGGCTACCACTTTCCCGGCGGGTACGCTTAGCGGCGCCCCGAAATTCAAGGCGATGGAGCTGATCGATGAATATGAGCCTACTTCCCGTAGCTATTATGGAGGCTGTATTGGATTTATGGGTTTTGACGGCAGCTGTAATCACGCGATCATGATCCGCAGCCTGCTGAGCAGGAACAATACCCTGATCTATCAGGCAGGGGCCGGCGTAGTAGCCGCCAGCCAGCCGGAAAGCGAGCTGCAGGAAGTGAATAACAAATTAGGAGCTTTGAAAAAAGCTATTTTGTTCGCGGAGGAGATAAGTCATTAGGAACCGCTGGAAGCGGTTCGTCAGAAGGACAGACATTAAATAACATTTTAAAAACCGAAGTATAGTGGCCCGTATTCTTGTATTCGATAATTACGACTCGTTCACCTATAACCTCGTTCACCTGGTGGAAAAGCTCCTGCGTCAGCGGGTGGAAGTACACCGCAATGACAAGCTGCCCCTTGAAAAAGTAAAGGACTACGATAAGATCATCCTTTCGCCGGGGCCCGGGATACCGGAGGAAGCCGGGCTGCTGCTGCCGCTGATTAAGGAGTACGCCGCATCGAAGTCGATCCTGGGAGTATGCCTGGGGCATCAGGCGATTGGAGAGGCGTTTGGCGGCCGGCTGGTAAATCTCAGCACCGTGTATCATGGGGTGTCGACACCGGTGAAAATATTGCGACCCGGCAAGGACCTGTTCGAAGGTCTTCCCGACGAGCTGGAAGTGGGCAGGTATCACAGCTGGGTGGTCAGCGAGGAAGGATTCCCGGAGGAACTGGAGATCACGGCCCGGGATGAGCAGGACTATATCATGGGGTTGAGACACCGGAGCCTGGACGTACAGGGAGTGCAGTTCCATCCGGAGAGCGTGCTGACCCCGAAAGGAGAGCAAATATTAAAAAACTGGTTGAAAGCATAGTTATGAAGAAGATCTTACAATACCTGTTTGAACACAAGGCGTTGTCCAGGCAGCAGGCCAGGGAAGCGCTGACAAATATTGCCGGAGGCGCTTACAACGAAAGCGAGATCGCCGCCTTTATCACGGTGTTCCTTATGCGGAGCATTACCATCGATGAACTGCAGGGTTTCCGCGATGCGCTCCTGGAGCTTTGTGTACGGATAGACCTGAACGGACATGATGCCATCGACATCGTGGGTACGGGAGGAGACGGAAAAAACACTTTCAATATCTCCACATTGTCCTGTTTTATCGTAGCCGGAACGGGGCAGAAGGTGGCCAAACACGGCAATTATGGCGCCAGCACCATCAGCGGAGCATCCAATGTCATGGAGTCGCTGGGATATAAGTTCAAGAATGATGCGGGCCGTCTGAAACAGGAGATAGAGCAGGCAGGTATCTGCTTCCTGCATGCCCCCATGTTCCATCCCGCCCTGAAGACGGTGGGCCCCATCCGGAAGAACCTGGGCGTGCGGACATTCTTCAATATGCTGGGCCCCATGGTGAACCCCGCCAGCCCAAAATTTCAGTTGGTAGGGGTTTATAACCTGGAAATGGCCAGGATTTACAATTATCTGCTACAGCAGACGGATGGATATTATACCATTATCCATGGACTGGATGGGTATGATGAGATCTCGCTTACAGGAGACACAAAGGTGATCACACAACGGGGAGAAAAGATCATGACGCCGGAAGAATTGGGCAAACGGATGGTAAATGCTTCCGATATTTACGGGGGCAATTCAGTGGAAGAGGCGGCTAAGATATTTACAAAGATATTGAAGGTGGAAGGCAGCTGGGCGCAGAATGCCGTGGTATTGGCAAATGCGGCCATGGCCCTTTATTGCACGGGTAATTATGGAAAATACGACGAGGCGTATGCGGCGGCGGTCGACAGCCTGGAAAGCGGCAAGGCCTATTCGGCATTGAAAACATTGATATCCTTACAATGAACATACTGGACAAAATAATCGAGCACAAAAGAGTGGAGGTCGCGCAACGAAAGGAGGCTGCTCCGGTGGCGACGCTGGAAAGAAGTCCTTTGTTCACAAGACGGATACTTTCCCTGAAGCAATTCCTGACGGACCCGGCCCGGACAGGCATCATCGCGGAGTTTAAAAGAAAAAGCCCTTCCAAAGGGGTGATCAACGACCAGGTGGATGTAGTGGCTGTCACAAAGGGGTATTCGGACACGGGAGCCTCCTGTCTGTCGGTATTGACGGACACCGTCTTTTTTGGAGGAAGCTCCGAAGACCTTCAGCGGGCGCGTGTCAATGAGATCCCGATCCTGCGAAAGGATTTTATCATCGACGAATACCAGATCATCGAAGCAAAGGCCATCGGCGCCGATGTGATCCTGCTGATAGCGGCCTGTCTGACGCCCGGGGAAGTGCAACGACTGGCGGAGTTCGCCAGGGCGTTGGGGTTGGAGGTATTGCTGGAGATACATAATGAAGCGGAGCTGGAGCATATCTGCGATGCAACGGAAATAGTGGGAGTGAACAATCGGGACCTGAAGACGTTTACCGTAGATATACAACGGAGCATCGACCTCAGTAAGCGGATCCCGGAGGGCAAGCTGCTTATCGCGGAGAGCGGGATCGGCAGGATAGAGACCATCCTCCACATGAAAGACGCCGGCTTTACCGGATTCCTCATCGGAGAGAATTTTATGAAGGAGAAGGACCCGGGGGCTGCTTTTGGAGCATTCGTAGCTGAGCTCAAGGCCAAAGTCTAAGATTGTTTTTGCCGCATTCGTTCACCAGTAAGAAAAAAAGCATGAGAGTAAAAGTCTGCGGAATGACCGAGATAGACCAGGTCAAACAACTCGACGCCATGGGGGTGGATTTTACGGGGTTTATATTTTACCCCAAGTCACCCCGCTATGTGGTCCGTCATTTATCGGGCGACCAGGTGAAGAAGGCGAAGCTGCGGCTGGGCAAGGTGGGCGTGTTTGTCAATGCCACGTACGACGAGGTCATGAAGCAGGTGGACAGCTATGGTCTGGATATGGTGCAGCTGCATGGGGATGAGACCCCGCGATTTTGCGAGCAGCTGTCCAACTATATTACGGTGATAAAGGTCTTCCGGCTGGGGGAAGATGATCCCATCGATTGGATCATCCGTCCCTATCAGGAATCCTGCGATATGTTCCTTTTCGATACGGAAGGAGCCGGATATGGAGGGACGGGAAAGAAATTCAACTGGAATGCGTTGAAGACCGCCCATATCGATAAGCTGTTCTTTCTCAGCGGAGGTATCGAACCGGGTGATGCGGAAAAGCTAAAGGCTTTTGCCAAAGAGCCCGTTGCAAGGAAGATGTTTTCCATCGATATCAACAGCAAGTTCGAGACCAGCGCAGGTGTAAAGGACTTGAAGAAAATAAGAACGATGCTGGATAATCTTAAGAACAAAGGTTAACTGAATATTATGAATAGATATACACCCGACAAACAGGGATATTATGGGAAGTTCGGAGGGGCCTATATTCCGGAGATGTTGTATCCCAATGTGGAGGAGCTGCGTACCCGTTATTTGGAGATCATGCATGAAGCTTCTTTTCAGAAGGAATACCATGCGTTGCTAAAAGATTATGTAGGGCGTCCTTCTCCCTTGTACCTTGCCAGGAGACTAAGCAACAAGTACAATACGGAGATATTCCTCAAGCGGGAGGACCTCAATCATACCGGCGCCCACAAGATCAACAATTCCATAGGACAGATCTTGCTGGCCCAGCGGCTGGGTAAGAAAAGGATCATTGCCGAGACGGGTGCGGGGCAGCATGGGGTAGCGACAGCTACGGTGTGCGCTCTGAAGGGGATGGAGTGCATTGTTTATATGGGGTCGAAAGACATCGAGCGGCAGGCGCCCAATGTGGCCCGTATGAAAATGCTGGGCGCCAAGGTAGTGCCGGCCACCAGCGGAAGTCAGACCCTGAAGGATGCTACCAACGAAGCGATTAGGGACTGGATCAACCATCCGACGGATACCCATTATATCATCGGCAGCGTGGTGGGGCCGCATCCTTACCCGGATATGGTAGCCCGTTTCCAAAGCGTGATCAGCGAGGAGATCAGGGCCCAGCTAAAGGAGAAGACGGGAAGCGAGCTGCCTACGCATGTGATAGCCTGTGTGGGTGGAGGGAGCAATGCGGCGGGTACTTTTTATCATTTCCTGGACGAGCCCGGCGTCGAGCTGGTAGCTGTGGAAGCGGCGGGACATGGGGTACACAGCGGGCATAGCGCCGCCACCACGCAATTGGGCAAGCCTGGTGTCCTGCATGGCAGCAAGAGCCTGGTCATGCAGACGGAAGACGGGCAGGTGGTAGAACCACACAGCATTTCGGCGGGATTGGATTATCCCGGCATCGGTCCGTTGCATGCGCATTTATATGACAGCGGTCGCGCCACTTTCCTAAGCGCTACGGATGAAGAGTCGCTGAAGGCGGCATTCGAGCTTACCCGGCTGGAAGGGATCATACCCGCGCTGGAGTCGGCGCATGCGCTGGCGGGCCTCGATCAGTTGCAATTAAATGAAAAGGACACGGTCGTTCTCTGTCTCAGCGGCAGGGGCGATAAAGATATGGCGACCTATATGCGGGCCATGGAGGGATAGGATAGGCCGGCCAGCGGGCCGGGCAAAAAGAAGGCCCGATGGGGCCTTTAAATGATGAATTTTATGAGCAGAATAACGGATCTATTCAGGAGAAAGAACAAACGGGTATTGAATGTCTATTGCACGGCGGGCTATCCTCAATTGAACAGCACGCTGGAAGTGATGAAGGCATTACAGGACAATGGCGCCGATATGATCGAGCTGGGTATGCCGTACAGCGATCCTCTGGCGGACGGCCCGGTGATACAGGCCAGCAGTATGAAAGCATTGGAAAACGGAATGACCATTGCCACGCTCTTCGAGCAGCTGAAGGATTTTCGCAAGACCATCCAGCTGCCTGTATTGTTGATGGGCTATATGAACCCCGTGCTGCAATATGGGTTTGAACGTTTTTGCGCCGCCACCGCGGCGGTGGGTGTGGACGGACTGATCCTGCCCGACCTGCCGATATACGAGTTCGAGACGGAATATGGCCCTATCATACGAAGGTATGGACTGGACTTCGTCTTCCTCGTCACGCCGGAGACCTCGCCGGAACGCATATCCAAGGTGGATTCGCTCAGTTCAGGATTTTTATATGCCGTCTCGTCGTCCTCCACTACGGGCAAGGAAAAGGACATGGGCGGGCAGCAGGCTTATTTCGAGAAGCTGCAGGAAATGCAGCTGCGGAACCCTATATTGGTAGGATTTGGGATAAAGGACAAGTCTACGTTCGAGACCACCTGCCGTTATACCAATGGCGCCATTATCGGGACGGCGTATATAAAGGCGCTGGAGGATGCAAAAGATATCAACGCTGCCACGTCGGCATTTTTAAAACCTATTCTGGGATGAGTACTGTTATTGTCAAATACAATGCGGGGAATATCCAGTCCGTCCTGTATGCGCTGGAGCGTATCGGGCAACAGGCTGTCGTAACGGATGACCCCGAACAGCTGCACAAGGCGGATAAGGTGATCTTTCCCGGAGTGGGCGAAGCCAGCACGGCCATGGAATACCTGAAAGGCAGAGGATTGGATGTATTGTTAAAAGGTTTGCAACAGCCCGTGCTGGGTATCTGTCTGGGCATGCAGCTGATGTGCAGCTACAGCGAGGAGAATGACACGACCTGTCTGGGTATCTTCGAAGAGAAGGTCAAAAAATTCCCGGGTCAGGGAGAAGCCGGCGAGAAGCTGAAGGTCCCGCAAATTGGATGGAATAATATCTATGATCTGAAAAGTCCGTTGTTCGAAGGGCTGCCCGCCAACAGCTTTTGTTATTTTGTACATGGATATTATGCGGATTTGGGGCGCCATACGATAGCCACGACCCGTTATGGTCAGGCGTATAGCTCGGGGCTGCACAGGGATAATTTTTACGGCGTCCAGTTCCATCCGGAGAAATCGGCGGCAGTGGGCGAGCGGATCTTAAAGAATTTTTTAGAGAACATTTAAATACCAGGAATTTGGAGATCATACCCGCCATAGATATCATAGACGGCAAGTGCGTGAGGCTCACCCAGGGCGACTATGCGCAGAAGAAAATATACAACGAGCATCCTTTGGAAGTGGCCCATGCCTTTGAGGATGCAGGTCTTACCCGGCTGCACCTCGTGGATCTGGATGGTGCAAAGGCAGGCGCTGTCAGGAACTGGAAAGTGCTGGAGACGCTGGCGGGCAAGACCCGTCTGGTCATCGACTTTGGAGGCGGGATAAAGAAAGAAGAGGATGTGGAGATCGTATTCAATTCCGGCGCGGCGCTGGCTACCATCGGCAGTCTGGCTGTCAAGGACCCTGTGACCTTTGGCGGGTGGCTGCAGCAATATGGAGCGGATAAGTTCCTGCTGGGGGCCGATGTGAAGGAAGAGAAGATAGCGGTGGGTGGATGGCTGGAGACCACGGATAAATGGGTCTATGATTTTATAGAGGAATATACAGAGCGTGGCGTCCGGCAGCTGTTCTGTACGGATGTCAGCAAGGATGGGCTGTTGCAAGGGCCTTCGCTGGAATTATATAAGAACATCGTGCTGAAATTCCCCGAGCTGCATTTTATCGCCAGCGGCGGGGTCAGCGAGCTGGATGATGTGTTTCGCCTGGAGGCCGTCGGCTGTAAAGGCGTCATCATCGGGAAAGCTATTTATGAAGGACGGATCAGCTTACCGGAGCTAACCAAAGTAGCATTAACTTCAAAAAAATAACGGACTGTGCTGACGAAAAGAATTATACCCTGTCTGGATATCAAGGATGGACGGACTGTCAAGGGGGTGAATTTTGAAAATATCCGTGATGCGGGCGATCCGGTGGAGCTGGGCGCCTTATATGCGCAACAGGGCGCTGATGAGCTGGTGTTCCTGGATATTACTGCGACAAATGAAAAAAGAAAGACGTTGCGTGAGCTCGTCAATCGCATCGCGCATCATATCAATATACCTTTCACCGTGGGGGGAGGCATCAGCAGTGTAGAGGATGTGAGCCTGCTGTTGCAAAATGGGGCCGACAAGATATCCGTCAATACATCCGCCTACCGTCGACCGGAGCTGGTGGGTGAGCTGGCAAAGGAATTCGGCAGTCAGTGTGTAGTGCTGGCCATCGACACCAGACAGGAGGAGGATGGAGAATGGTATGTATACCTCAATGGGGGAAGAGTGAAGACGGATACGCGTTGCGCCGACTGGGCCCGTCAGGCGGTGGACCTTGGGGCAGGGGAGATCTTGCTGACGTCCATGAATCACGACGGCACGAAGAAGGGGTTTGCCATGGATATCACCCGGGCGCTGGCGGAATCCCTGCCTGTGCCGGTCATCGCCTCGGGCGGCGGCGGCACCATGCCGCATTTTGTGGATATACTGGGAAAAGGCAAAGCCGATGCGGCGCTGGCTGCCAGCATCTTCCACTTCAAGGAGATCACAATTCCCGAATTAAAAGGATATTTGCAGGATCAACATATTGCAGTAAGAATATAGTTTATGGAGAACATCGATTTTGGAAAGTACAACGATGGGCTGGTGCCGGCCATCATACAGGATGACGCTACGCAGAAGGTCCTGATGCTGGGATTTATGAACCAGGAGGCGCTGGATAAGACCAGGCAGGAAGGAAAGATCACTTTTTTCAGCAGGAGCAAGGGAAGGCTATGGACAAAAGGCGAGGAGAGCGGTAATTATCTGTTGTTGAAGAGCGTTGCCCTGGATTGCGACAGGGATACCCTTTTGATCAAGGCGGAGCCGCTGGGGCCCGTATGTCACACCGGGGCAGACACCTGCTGGGATGAAAAGAACCATCATGAGGACTTCCTCACGAGCCTGGAGGAGGTCATCCGGCAGCGGCGGGAGCAGACCGACCCGTCCGGGTCGTATGTGGCAGGACTTTTTCATAAGGGAATCAATAAGATAGCTCAAAAAGTAGGGGAGGAGGCCGTAGAGCTGGTCATAGAGGCGAAGGACCATGATGATGACCTGTTCCTGAACGAGGCGGCTGACTTACTTTTTCATTATTTGATCCTTTTGCATGCAAAAGGCTTTAATTTGCAGGACGTCACAGACGTGTTAAAGGCAAGACATAAAAAATAATATTATATGAACCGATTTTGCTGGGTGCTGGGTTTGATGCCGTTGCTGTCCTTCGGCCAGGAAAAAAAGGACGCGCAATTCACCATTACGGGAGATGTCAAGGGATTGACGGATAACGAGCTGGTTTTCCTCACGGATGTATCCAACCCTACCGATACGGTGGCAAAGGCATCTGCCAAAGGCGGACATTTTGTGCTGAACGGACATGTTGCGGAACCGAACCTTTATGAGCTGAATGTAGGGAGCGCCAAGACAAAGGCCCCGCTTTTTATGGGCAACGACAATATTTCCATCAGCGGGTCACAGGATAATCTCAAAGACCTGGTGGCAAAGGGCTCGCCTTCCAATGATGATTTTGTGGAATTCCAAAAGACATTCAATCCCTATTTTACCCGTATCAACAGCGTGATGCAGCTGGCCAATTCACCCGAGGGCACGAAGGCCAAGGACTCCCTTTTTAAGATCTACAAGCGGGTGGCGGACTCGACGATGGATCAGCTGGATGTATTTGTGGCGCAAAAGCGTTCGTCTTATGTCGCTCCTTTTGTCATGGTGGTATTGAACCAGCTGTCCGAAGATATGGGAAGACAGCTGAAGCGGTATAATAGCCTTACTCCCGAAGTGCAGAAAGGATATTACGCTCAATATCTGAAAAGCAAGCTGGATGAGGCAAGCATCGGCGCCATCGGAACGGATGCCATGGATTTTACACAAAGCGATACGTCCGGAAAGTCTATAAGTCTTTCTTCTTTCAAGGGTAAATATGTGCTGTTGGATTTCTGGGCCAGCTGGTGCGGTCCCTGCCGTATGGAAAATCCAAATGTAGTCAGCACGTATAGAAAATTCAAGGATAAGAATTTTACGGTGCTGGGCGTCTCCCTGGACAAATCCAAGGAACCCTGGCTGAAGGCTATCAAGGATGATGGCCTTGCCTGGACGCAGGTCAGCGATCTGAAATACTGGTACAATGAAGTGGCCTTAAAATATCATATACAAAGTATCCCACAGAATTTCCTGATAGACCCCAACGGAAAGATCGTCGGCAGGAATCTTCGCGGACCCGACCTCCAGGCGAAGCTTTGTGAATTATTGGGCTGTAACTAAAGCGCGGCCAGCCGTTGCAGGAACTCTTCCTTTCTGCGGATAGAAACTTCCACCTGGGAAAGGTCCGTCATGGTCAATAGACCTCCTTTGCCTTTCTGGTAGCTTTTTATATAAGCCAGGTTGACCAGATGTGAGTTATGCACCCGGAAGAAGTTGGAATTTTCAAGGAGATGCTCGAACTCTCCCAGTGTCTTTGCTACCGTGAGCTTTTTCCTGTCTTTCAGGAATAAGGTGGTATAGTTCACCTCTGCCTGACAGCGAATGATATCCCCCACCTGGATAAATTCCAGTCCGTTGAGCACAGGGATACAAATACGCCGGGATGGCCCCTGAAGCGTTTGCAAATTATGCGAGAGAACATCCAGTTTGCGGGACATGTTTCCTGTAGCCATCTTCTTTTCCATTCTCCCCAGAGATGCTGCCAGCTGATCTGCTTCGATGGGTTTCAAAAGGTAGTCGATAGCGCTAAAGCGAAATGCTTCAACGGCATATTTGTCATAGGCTGTGGTGAAAATAACGGAGAAGGAAGGTGACTCGAAACGTTGAAGGATATCGAAGCCTGTTGTCTGACCAATGTGTATATCAAGAAAGACCAGGTCGGGATGTTTTTGCCGAATGGCTTCTTCCCCGGCCGTGGCATCGAGATAAGCGCCGATGATATCTACTTCATCCGTATGATGTCTGTTCAGAAGCTGTTGCAGTCTGTCTATGCAATGTTGCTCGTCGTCGATGAGAATAGATCGGATCATATCAATAACGTAATTCAAATGGCAGCCGGATCGCTACTTTCATACCTTCCTGCAGATCGGTGATCTCCAGGCCGGCGGGGCCATGTTCAAATTTATTGAGCATAGCGATCCGGGAAGCTGTGATCTTCATGCCTAATGATCTTTTTTTGGTATTGGGAAATATGCTATCGCCACCATGTCTGCCTGTGCCATTGTCTTCTACTGTGCAATATATCATCCCTTGTTCTTTTTGGATACTGACAATGATCTTTCCTTTGCCTTCTTTTCCCGCGATGCCGTGCCAGATGCTATTTTCCACGAAGGGTTGGAGTAGCAGCGGAGGAACCATGGTCATTTCCCTGTCTATGCTGTCATCGACAAGGATGTGGTAGGTGAAAGCCTGTTTCAGACGCATGCATTCCAGCTGCATATATGTTTCCAGCGCCCGGAGGTCGTCTGATAAGCTCACTTCTTTATGGCCGGAGTTTTCGAGCACCATCCTCATCAGGGAAGCAAAGCGTGTCAGATAAAGGTCGGCATTTTCCAGGTCGTGCTTAGAGATGAAGTCGTTGATGGAATTCAGGGAATTGAATATAAAATGGGGGTTCATCTGAGCCCTGAGGGCTGTCATTTCCATTTCGGCCTCATGTCGTCTGTATTGGGCTTCCCTGTTCTTTCTATAGAATGTAAAGGTAATAGTGCCCGCTAGTATGATCAGACATGCGCCACCGATAATGGCGTTCCTTATGATCCGTTGCCGGCCGATCTCGGCGGCAGCCAATGCCTGTCGTTTGTCATTGAAAGCCTGGGTGACGGCTTGTTTGCGCTGAAACTCGTATTGCAGCTCCTTTCGGGTGATCTCCTTTTCCTTTTCCGTATTTAAAATGCTGTCACGGAAAAGAGCGGCTTGTTTATAGGCTGTCAGGGCGCCCGCGAAATCCTTTTCTTTTTCATGGAGTTCCGCCAGGTATTGCCAGGCCATCTGTTGCCGGGCCGGGGAGCGGATATCGTGGGCCAGAGAAAGGCTTTTTTGCAGCATTGCCTTGGCCAGGGCATAGCGATTTTGGGGAATTATACCATGGCTGGCCAGAATGGTGGCAGGAGCGTCCATATATATCCTGGCTATCTCGCCGCGTGTTTCTCCTTCATTGTTCCTATCACCTATACGCTGCCAGATGGGAAGGGCCTGCTGCAAATTTTCCAGTGCCCGGCTATAATCGTGCTGACTGATGCAGGCGCTGCCGATGTTGGAGAGGTTGCTGGCAATGCCCCATTGGTACCCGATGGAGCGGCAGATATCCAGGGCTTTTTCATAGTATGTCATGGATTGGACGGGGTCTTCCTGGTTGTCGTATACTACTCCGATATTGCCCAGGCAGTTGGCCATTCCCTGCTTATCGCCCAGCTTTTCATACAAAGCCAGCGCCTTGCGCTGGTACTCCAGGGCCCTATCGAACTTGCTCATATTCTTGTAGAGAATGCCCAGGTTGCTGAATGTGGGGGCCATTCCGGCGCTATCATTTTTATTTTCGCATATAGCCAAAGTTTTCAGGTAGTATTCCAGGGCCTGTGGGTAGTCTGCCAGGTATTGGTATGTCAACCCAAGGGCGTTATAGGCGCTGGACATACGAATGGAGTCTTTTTTGTCTTCGAACAAGGCCAGGGCGTCCTGCTGGTAGATGGATGCCTGACGATAGTCGGCAAGATTGAAATACATGATCCCCATATTATAGCCGATCTTGGCTATTCCCATAGTGTCTTTTAGCTGCCGGCGGATGGCCAGTGCCTGGCTAAAGGCAGACAAGGCCAGGGAGTCTTCGCCAAGGCTGTTGTAATTCCATCCCTTGGCGTTAAAGGCGGAGGCCATTCCGGAGAGCTGCCCAAGCTGCCGGCCCAGATGGATGGCTTCGTCGGCCGTCCTGAGTCCTTTGGCGGGGTCGCTGGTCCTGTAGATCCAGGCCAGATCGTTGAGCAGGCTCAGTCGGGTGGAATCCATTGTTTTATGGGCATTCAATCGCCTGACCAGGGAGTCCGCCATCTTTTGCTGGCCGGATGCCCACTGGGTGCAACATATGAACAAAAAGAGGAGGTATGTACGGTAATTGCCCAATTGAATACTAAAAATAAATCATCTCCGGCAGATAATCATTGGTAATTGAACCAGGCAGGGGTGTGAAGTAGATTTGGTACTAAAACAAGCTGCTATGCGTACAATCAATACCTGTAATAAAGAATATGAGCTTTACTGGGTCACCGGCCAGGTGCTGGAAAGCGGGAAGAACATGGAGACTAGAGTCCACGGCAGTGGTGGGGGGAGCTATGGAAATGGATACACGGCCCCCGTCAACGTATCCAGCACCACCATTGTCCACGATCAGCTGTTCGTAATGGACAAGCAGGGTAAAGAGCATGCCTTCCAACTTCAGGACTTTCACCTGGCCTGTCGTGACGGCAACGAAGTGACTGTTCTTTGGGCGATCAGAAAAGGTAAGAAAACCGGTCCTTATTTCGTGGTACACAACCGGACCACCTCCCAGACTTTTTACCAGGAGAAGGTGATGGGGAAGATATTCAGCTATGCCCTTATCTATCCCATCGGTATTTCTATACTTTGTCTGTTCCTATGGAATATATTGCCTTTTGCTTTTCTATGGCTCATCGCTCCTTTTGTGATATGGTTCATACTACGCAAGAAAGAAATATCCCATTTCAAGTCAACAACGGATTTTACTTCGTTCAATTGATGTCTTTCCCTTCTTCTGCCAGCTTGACCAATTTTACGATATTGTCCTTATTCACCTGGTCCGGCGCCTGTGGCTGTGCCTTTTGAAGGAAGGCCAGGGTTTTCCTGGTGTCTCCCATGGCAGACCATGCTCTTGCCATACCCATATTGGTAGTGAACTCCCCGGGATGTTTGTCATAGTTCAGCTTAAAGGCGTCGAAGGCTTCCTTTGCTCTTTTTTGCATCAGCAGCTGACGGGCATATTGATGGATCTCGTTCATCTGTCCCAGGGGCAACGCTTCTTTCATGGCGGCGTCGGCTTCTGCCGTCTTGCCCTGGAGAGTAAGGATCTGCGCCTTGGTAGAGAGGGTCATGAAATTCTTCTGTCCGACGAAAGTGCCGCTAACGGCCGTATTGGCCCATTCCAAACCTTCGTCAAGGTCCGTCTTGTGTTGGATACAGAATTGCGCCGCCTGTACCCATGCGTTCCAACTGAAGCCTTTATCGCTGCGCAGCTCGCGGCGGAATGACGCCAGCTGGGTCTGGACATAGTCTATTTCTATCTTGAAAGGGATGGAAAGTTTTTCCCATTCCAGCGCGATGGTGGCGGAGCTCTCCTGCTGGTCTTTGAATTCATACATCAGTCTTTCCACGCTTTTGTCCAGGGGCATCGGTTTTACTTTTACCTGGAGGGCGTCTTCTTTTGGATCATAGAAGAAGCTGCCCCAGGAAGTGGAATTCTTAGAGAAGATCAACGTGCATTCATTCGGATCGTACGCGACGAAGAAGCCGTATTTGCCGGCAGGAAGATCATGTCCTTCGATCTTTACAGCCGTATTGAATTCGATGGTGGTGTTCTCATTGGCGCCTGCCCTCCAGGGAGCGGCCTTGCTGGTACCAAAGCCCTGGTCGACATAGCCGGTAGGGATCAGCTTGCCCCATACCTGTCCTTCCCTTCCTTTGACGCCGGGACGGGAATACTGGATGGTGACATTGGTAATACCGACCCATTCGCTGACGGAGGCTTTATTGTTGCCGCCATCCGGCAGCGTGGTCAATTGCGCCTGTGTAAAGGAAATAGCTCCGAATTGAAGCAACAGCAGCAATATGCTGACGGTGAGACCTTTTTGGTAAGACATAGCAATAGTTTTTGGTGACTGCCTACAATGTGTAGCTATCAAATATAAAATTAGTTGCGCCCAGGCGGGATGGTTTTATACTGAAGTGGGACAAAAGAGCTATGAAAGCGCAGAAAGAAAGGATAAACGGTACATCCGGCCAATGGGCAGCTGCTGCTGGGCCATCTCGACGAACTCGGGGGTATAGGATTCTATTTTACGGATAGATACGAGGTAGCTCCGGTGGATGCGGATAAAGCTGTCCGCGGGGAGACTGTTCTCGATGGATGAAATGGGCTGCCTGGTAATGATCTTTTTCGAGGGAGTGACGATCTTGCAATAGTCTCTCAGGCTTTCGATATAGATGATGTCATCGATGGCTATCTTCTGTATTTTTCTGTCGGCGCGGATATGGATGAATTCGGGAGAACCATTTTTGGCGGGTGGAAGAGGCGTTTCCTGTAATGGCAGATCCATTATCTTATTTACCGCTTTCAGGAAGCGCTGGAACGTGATGGGCTTTAGCAGATAGTCTACGGCATCCAGCTCAAATCCTTCCACGGCAAACTTTCTATAGGCGGTGGTAAAGATCACCTTTGGCGGGTTTTTCAACGTGCGCAGGAATTGGGTGCCGAGGATCTGGGGCATTTGTATATCGAGGAAGAGCAGGTCGATGGGGTATTGCTGTAGCATGGACAACGCCTGTACGGCATTGGCGCAGGCGCCTGCCAGACGCAATTGAGGAACGGCGCCGATATAACGTGTGACGACATCCAGCGCGGGCGGCTCGTCATCGACGGCAAGACAGGTGATGATCTTGTTAGTTGACATTCCCGGAAGGTTGTAAAGGTATTTTTATAAGGGTCCGGTATGTATCGGGTGCGGTATCTATTTCAAGGTAATGATCCTCCGGGTAGAGCAGCTCCAACCTTTTGCGAACTGTCTTTAATCCAATGCCTCCCTTTTCGTGATGCGCCGCCGGATGAAAAGGTTTGTTATTGCTGACCTCCATATGAAGCATGGTACTGTCAATGAAGATATGCATTTTGATCCAGGAACCCTCCATCATTTGACTGGCTCCGTGTTTAAAGGAATTTTCGATAAAGGGGATCATCAGCAAAGGGGCGATCATTTTTTGACCCGGATCGCCCTGTATGTTAGCGATGACGGAAAGACGATGACCATACCGTACTTTTTCCAGCTGGATATAATCCGTGATCATTTTCAGCTCTTTTTCCAGGGGCACCAGGCTGGCTGCACAATCCCTGATCATATAACGCATGGTGCCGGAAAGGCTTTCGGCGAGATTGGCCGCATCGGCGGGCCGATCATAGGTATAGGAATAGATATTGTTCAAGGTATTGAAGAGGAAATGGGGGTGGACGCGGGCTTTGAGCAGCTGCGATTCGGCATTGGCATTCTCCCGGAGAAGGATCACTTTCTCCTCCATCTTTTTATTATAAAGCTTTAGCATCCGTATGACAAGGAATATAGCGCACACAGAGGGGGGACCATAGCTTATGTAGGCCCAAAAAGAAGACCAGATGAAAAGGAAGGATACGGACTGATCGGCGGGGGGCCAGTCATTGGCATATTGATCCGTCTTTGCCATCAGGTATTGGATCAGCAGCGTATACACGATGGTGATGGCAAAAAAGGAGAGGTATCTTCTTTTTAAAAAATAGCGTGGGAACAGGAGATAGGCGACTACATAGGTATACAGCATTTCGAAGACTACCACTACCAAAAGGGTCAATGCCAAACCATAAGGGGCATCCCGATCCATCAGGAAACGATCGATCAGTGTCGTAGAAACGGCAAACAGGTATCTTGCTGTCCAGAAGGCGATATGGCGAAGGCTACGCATTTCCTTCCTCCTCGTAGAGCCAGCGGCTCAATTTATCCGAGAGATCGACGATCTTATCCGGAGCGTCGGGGCTGCCTGTACGGATGCGATGGACGATATTGTCCAGCGACCCAAGGAGGAAGTCGGGGTGAAGTTTCATTTTCTCCAGGTCCAGGGCTGTACGCGCCGTCTTTTGAGCCAGAAGGAGATTTTCTTTTACCTGCGCATACCAGTTCCGGGTCAGCCGGATACCCAGCGCCACCACGCCCGCGACGATGGCATTCTGACTATTGATATAGCCCAGGGCAAATTTCCGCATAAAGGGGACTTTATCGACGTCGCAATGACAAGCGCCATGGAAGAACAGGATGCTGAAAAAATAATTTAGGAAGATACAGAACCCGAACAAAACAAAATAACCTCCGAAGGTGAGGAGGTATTGTTTCTTCTTATGGATAAAATGGTAAAAGATGGTCAATGAAACATAGACGCTGAAGGCACAGACGGGTATAAAGCAATACAGGCTGACAAAAGCATAGCTGAATACCTCCTTCCGATCGAGCTCCCTGATACAATCCGGCGAAATGCTTTGCATATAAAAATAGCTGGCGTAGGCGGCCCAGAATACCAGGTGGCGGATCCGCCGGTGCTTTTTTTCGGGGGAGAATATAAAGGTATGAAGCGACAAGCAGGGGTGTTTCTACAAAGGTAGAGATCTCTTCGGCAAATGCTACATTCCTGTCCCTAATAGCGACGAACGGCGTTTGTCGCGGAAAGCCGGACGTCCGGCGCAATTCCGTTTTTTCGGGGGGAGCGCGTATTAATTTAGGCTTCTAAAAACAATTTTATGAAAGCGAGCTTATTCATTGTCCTGTGGTTAGGGCTGGTATTGACGGCGGGTGCGCATGTACCCGGCGAGGAGACGGTAGATATAAGGGCAATCAGGAATTTCACCAGGATCTATAAAGATGCTTCGAATGCCGAATGGCAATCCCTGAAAGACGGCGGCTATGTCTGCCGGTTCATGCAGAACGGGGTGATAAAAAGGGCCATTTATGATGAAAAAGGAGGGTGGTTGACCACTATTGCCGGGTATACGGCGGACCACCTGCCGGGCGATGTATGGAGGCAGGTCCATAGTGTTTATTACGATTATTCCATCCTTTATGTGAATGAGATCAATGTGTCCGGCGAGCCTGTCGCCTATATCGTGCAGGTGCAGGATAAGAAGACGATCAGGATAGTGAGAGTGGTGGATGGGGAGATGGAAGAGACAAAGGTGATAGAGACCTTGTAAAAGGTTTAGATCATAAGCAAAAGTTGAGAAGCCCCTTTCCAGGGGCTTCAATTATTTTCGGATCAGCGACCTGTGGCCGGTTTTGTTATTCCACTGGCTTCAACTGTCGTTTGTATAGCTGTACAGTATTCTCATATCCCAGATAGAGCGCGTCGCAGACCAGGGCATGTCCAATGGATACCTCGGAGAGGTTGGGAATATTTTGAGCGAAATAGGCGAGGTTGTGCAGGTCGAGATCATGACCGGCATTCAGATCCAAACCCAGCTCGGTGGCGCGGATGGCGGCGGTGCGGTAGGGGGTTATCGCTTTTTCCCTGTCGGCGGGAAATCCATGTGCATAGGCTTCGGTATAGAGCTCGATGCGGTCGGCGCCCGTCCCTGAGGCGCCTTCCACCATGGCGATAATGGGGTCTACGAAGAGGGAGACACGGATACCGGCTGCCTTGAACTTTGCGACAATATCGATCAGGTAGTCCTTATGACGGATGGTGTCCCAGCCATGGTTGGAGGTGATCTGTCCCAGCGCGTCGGGCACCAGCGTCACCTGGTGGGGGCGTACATCCAGCACCAGGTCCACAAATTTCTGTTCCCGGGGATTGCCTTCTATATTGAATTCGGTGGTAATGATATTTTTGATATCATAAACGTCCTTATAACGGATGTGCCGCTCGTCGGGACGCGGATGTACTGTCACGCCGTCTGCTCCGAACAGCTGTGCGTCGATGGCTGCCTTGACCACGTCCGGATTATCTCCTCCCCTGCTATTTCTCAGGGTGGCGAATTTGTTGATATTCACCGATAGCTTTGTCATGTCACAAAGTTACGGCATTGAGCCGGCATTGGGGGAAACAGAAAGAGCACCGGGTGGTGCTCTAAATCCTGTTGTCGAAAGGTTGCTCGTATCTTTATTGCTTAATAAGCATAGTCTCGTAAATAGATTCTCCCGTAGGGTCTTTGATGTCCAGCTGGTATTCGCCCAACTGCAGGGACTGCAGATCGTCCAGCGGGATCTTGTTCACTCCTTTTTCCAGTCCTGCGCCCAACATCCGAATGATCCTGTTGTCCTTCAGATCAGCCAAAAGAATGATACAATCTCTGTTCTCTGCACAAGTCAACTCTATTTGAATAAAATGATCGAAGGGGTTAGGGTAAACTGATATGGCTGTGGACATGAAAAAAATATATTAATGATGTTCGCGATTTACCTTGGTGATGACCCGTACGGGTATCAGGGCCGGCATCTTCTGGTTGATCTCAGAGTTAGTAAGCTGATGGATGAAGGTTTCGATGAGCTGGAAGATAGTTTTCATGGTTCGCGTGTTTGATAAGATATAGGCTATTTTCCGGCCAAAAATTCAACTTTTTGTTAATCAGATGATTATGATATAAATTATTATATGATTTTCTCCCAATATGGGAAAAATAACTCGTATCTGGGAAAAATTGCGTTTAGAACCGTCCTACCAGCTTTAGGTTGAGCATGCGTGGGGTCAGGCGATTGGGCAAGGCGTAGGTAGTATTGGAGAAGTCCTTTATAAGCATATAGGAGATGGTATTATCCCTGTCGATGAGGTTGAATACTTCGAGCGTCGCCCAGATATTCTCGAAGTTGCGGAAGGGACTATGGCTGCGGCGATTGCTTTTTTCGCTGTCCAGCAGCAGGGCGCTAAAGCCAACGTCGATGCGGATATAGGGAGGAATGGTGAGGGCATTGCGATAGCGTAGATTTCCCGGAATATTGAAGGGCAGGTTACTGCCGTAAAGGAAATTGAGGAATACTTTCAGGTTCTTATTGGTAGCAAGGTAGTCCTGCATGAAGATGCCAAAGGTGAACAATCTGTCGGAGGGACGTCTCACCCAGCCGGCCTTCGTGCGGGCGCTGTCCACGGGATGTTGCTGAGCGTCCAGGGTGTAGGTATAGAACGACGTATCGATCTTTTCCATGGTCTTCATAAAGCCCAGGCTCACCCAGCTTTCAGCGTCTTTTACCAGCTCGCCGAACAGACGGGTCTCCAGACCGGTGGCATAGGCCTTTGCTTTATTCTCTCCGAAGTATTGAATATGCACATTGTTGATGTCATAGGGATCGACCCTCGACATTTGTTTGTAATAGCCTTCCACTGTCCAGCGGAAGGGGCGGGAGCCCATCTTGAAGTTTTGTTCGAAGCCGGCGACGGCCTGCCAGCTGCGTTGCGCTTTTAGGTCTTTGTTGAGGGTGCCATCCGGCCGAAGCATTTCCCGGAAGAACGGTGGCTGGTCGTAGATGCCCAGGGCGGCCCGGTAGATGATATCCTTTGCCGAATGCTCCGGTTTCCAGGAGAGTCCTATACGGGGCGAGAGCAGCAGCTCTTTGTTGAGCGTGTTGTAGTTGTACCGGACGCCGCCCTGCAAGGTAAAGCCACCGGATTTGTTAAAGAGTATATTGTCTTGTATAAAGCCTGTCAGGCGGGTAATGGAGAAGTCGTCGTTCGACTGGACGAAGCCGCTGATGGATGGCTGGCCCGGTGTGTAGGGCAATGAATAGCCGGCCGAGTCCTGGTATTGCCATTCGTTGAGCCGGCTGCTCACCACTTGCCGTTCGGCGCTGACGCCCCATTGGAGATAGTGTTTGTCGAGATTGAGATAACCTTTATGCGTAGCGTTCCAGACGGCGATGTTCAATCTATCCCGGGCATAGTTCTGATATACGCCGGCGCCCAAAGGATCGGTGATCAGGCCAAAGGTGGAGCTGCTCTTATCGAAATCCCGTTCGCCGAAAAGATAAGCGCCGGTGATATCGTAGGATTGCCGTTCGTTGTCGCCAAACCGTGAGAGCATCCATTTCAGGCGCAGGTCCTTTCTCAGCTGTTGTGTGAGGGACAGACCGATCATATTGGTTTGATAACGGTCGATCTCCTGTCCTTCGAAATATATATCCAGACCCAGGTTGGATGCATAATAAGGAGAGAACACGGAAGAGGTGAGCTGGCTGGATTGTGGGATGAGATGAAATCTTGTTTGGGACAGCGTGCCCATCAGCTCGAGTAAATTCCTGCCGTTGAGCTGCCAGGTAAATAACCCCTGAATATCCGCCGAGGAAGGTGCGTAGTTGCCTTTTGTCTCCTGGCTGCTGAGAAGGGTGCGGTTGGTACGATTGCGTACACCCAGCAGATAGGTGAATTTCTTTCCGGCGCTTGTCCCTTCCAGGTGTAGTCCCTGCTCCAACAATCCAAGGTAGACGGAGCCGCCGAACTCCGTTGGCTTTTTATATTGTATATCCAGCGCGGAGGACATTTTATCGCCATATTTGGGCTGGAACCCACCTGTGTAAAAGCTGACGCTACGGGTCATCTCCGGGTTGATAAAGCTCAGTCCTTCTTGTTGGGCATTATTTACCAGGTAAGGACGGAATACTTCAAAGTCGTTGACATAGATGAGGTTCTCATCATAATTCCCGCCTCGCACGGAGTATTGGGATGTCAGCTCGTTGTTGGAGCCGACGATGATCTTCAACAGGCTTTCGATGCCGCCGGTGGGGGTGGGGATATTGATGGCGTTCTTGGGATTGATCTTTACGAGTCCGGCTTCCCGGCTTTCGCGGTTGTCGGAAACGACCACTTCCTGTAGTTGGCGGGCGCCTCTTTCCATGCGTACTACTATACGTTCTTCCTCGTCCGCGTTGAGCAGGAAATTGCGTTGTTCGGTCTTGTAGCCTGCGTAGGAAAATACGAGCGCGAAGGCTTTGTCGGCGGGGACTTTTATACGGAATGTGCCGGAGTCGGTGGTGAGGACGCCGGAGGGGCGGCCCAGGATGGTGACCGAAGTGCCGGGAAGGGGGTGTTCGTTCTCGTCCAGCAGCTTACCAGATATAAAGGCCGCCTTTTTTTGCGCCAGCGCTGTCTGGAAAAATAACAGGGAAAGGGTAAGCAGGAAGATCCGGAAAACGGGCACCTTGAGAATATAACCCGTTTTCCGGAAAAGGCTAATGATGGTCCTTCGGACAACGAACCGGAGGTTCGTTAGGGCTACGAGTACAATTCTCAATGAAAAAAGCGTTTAAGATGACCGAAATTATGTTTATTTAGCACTATGAACAAGCTCTTGCTCCATTATTTATTCCTGTTGATGGTGCTTTCCGGCTGCCATCATGCGAGCTCTTCCGCTCATAAAGATGGATCGGATACCGTCTCGCTCCCGGAGGTTAACACTAAGACTGTATCGGAGAACACGATCTCCGATCTGGACAGCTCGATGGTCTCGCTAAAGGCCTTTCAATCTCTCTCCCTGGAGGGCGCCCTCAGTCAGACCTGGGAGTTTGAGGACGCCGACAAGGCCCATTGGAACGCGATCTTCTGGGACAGCGCCACCGATGCCCGTCAGTATCCCGAGATGGCCCTTTTTCCCGACCATTCCGCCCTTCTGAATCCTCGTTGCGGACTGAAGATCGGGACATGGACCCTGGACAAGGAAAATGGCGAGATGAGCCTGCAATGGAAAGACGGTTCAGCAGACCTTTTTATTGTGCGTCAGCGGGCATTGCGGCAGATGGAGCTGGCATGGCACAGGAGGGGGGATATGGCCCTTGTCCGGCTGAAGTCGGATGCTATCGTACATAAGGATATGACCACCGATCCCTATTATCCTGCCAATAACAAATGGCGGATCCGTCCTACCAGCCCGGAAACACATGACCAGCTCCGGCAGAGGATAAAGGAATGTATACACTGGTATTCGCTGTTCTTCCTGGACAATCATTTGCGGCAAAAGACGGATATTACCTATATAGGCTTTCCCTCGTGTTTTGAATGGTACAAT